>DASRKB010000232.1:0-41342 GCA_035649175.1 Burkholderiales bacterium
AGGAGGGACTGCTGGAAGGCGCGCACGTTGACCCGGATCACATCCGGACTGGTATCCGCGGCGATCATCGCCCGCACCTTGTCCTCGTAGTTGAAGGTGGGGTCGCCCAGGGGGGTCACGGTGAGGTCGAGCTTGAGCGCCTTAAGCCGCTCGGCCATCTCTCCGGTATGGTGATTCTATCGCGCCCTACCCCGCGATCGCCCGGTGCAGCACCTGCAGCGTGTCGTCCAAGCGGCGCAAGCTCCTCGCGAGCTCGCGCGCTTGCTGGCGGCTCAGTGCCCCGGTCTCCACGCGTGTCCCCGGCTTGCGGCCCTCCGCCAGGTCATTGAGCTGCTGGCGGAGGATGAGCTCCGTCAGCCTCGACTGCACGCCCACGAGCAGCTGCGCATCGCTGTCGGCGAGGCGACCCGCCGTCACGGCATCCTGAAGGCGATCGGGCGTCGCGTGGGCGCTCGAGCCAATGCGGAGGGCCAGCGTGCGGGCGAGGCCGACCAGGGGCAGAAGGCCGCCTCGCTTCAGGTCGATGCGGCCCCCGTCCTCGGTGCGCAGCCGCCCGAAGAGGCCGACGGCGGGGACCTTCGCTGCGACCGACTCTGCAAGCAGTCCCAGAAAGGGTGCCGAGCGCGAGGCGTGATGGACTGCGTACTCGTTCAGGACGCGTGCGAGACCCGCGTCTCCCGCCGCCGGGGAGAGGTCGAAGAATATGTCGACGTTGAGAATGTCTTCGGGCTTTGCTCGCTCCAGCCAGCGGCCCACGCGGTCTTTCCAAACATCCATGCTTCCACGCCACGCGGCGTTCGAGGCCATCACGCCGCCTTTGCAGAGCGCGATTCCGCCTTCGTCCAACAGCCGGGCGATCTTTTCGCCAAAGGCGGCAAACCACTCATCATCCGCCACCGTGCCTGAATGCACGAGCGCGTTGTCCTGGTCGGCGGCGAGGAGGCTTTCCCCGCGGCCGACCGAGCCCAGGACGAGCAGGCACCAGGGCGCCGGCGGGCGGCCTCGTCCTTCGGCCTGCAGCTCACTCAACGCGAGCTCGGCCGCGCGTGCGGTGAGCGCACGCAGCTCGGCAGACACGACGCGCGCCACTTGCATCGCGCCAACGTCCTCGGCGAGCATGCGGGCGGCAAGGTCCGGAAGAGCGCTGAAGCGCCTGGCCATGGCGCTCGAGTCGCCGAGCTCTTCGGGGTCGCCGAAGGCTTCGATGCCGCGGGCGCGGTGATGCAGGAGGTCGCGCTGCGACACGACGCCGACGGCGGCTCCCGCGCCGTCCACGACGCACAGGTGGCGCACCCCCAGGCGGTCCATGCGCCCGAGCGCGCGATACAGCATTTCCTGCGCCTCGATGCTCGCGACGGGCCTGGACATGATGTCCGCCACGGTGGCCGAGTCCGGGTCCGCTTGGCCCTGCGCCAGCACACGCAGCAGATCGCGTTCGGTCACGATGCCTTCCGGAGCCGATCCGGCGGCCCCCACGAGCAGCGACCCGATGCCATGCGCCGTCATCGATCTTGCCGCCGCCCGCAGCGTCGTCTCGGGCATCACCGCGACCGGCGAGCCATGCATGACATCGCTGACGCGCCGCGTGAAAACATAGCTGTCGAGCCGCGGCGCGGCCGGCCCGGGATGCGAGTGGGCCGGCTCACCGGGCCGGTCGTGCCAGCCGGCCTGCACCTCGCGCACCTGCAGGTCGGCACGGCGAGCGCAAAGCGCCTGTGCCTCGCCGAGCGTGCGCACGTCGGCCCCCCGCAGGCGCGGGAGGAGGCGCGAGAAGACCTGCGCCGCCGCCATGGCATCCCCCGGCGCAGTGTGGCGACCCTCGATGTCCACCTCGAGCATGCGAGCCACGGTCTCGAGTCCGAGGTCCGGGATCGATGGCTCGAGCGCGCCAATCAGCATCCCGACGTCGAGCGCCGGCGGATCGGGCCATGCAAAGCCCGCCCGCGCGGCCTCGTGGCGCAGGACCGCGAGATCGAAGGCCGCGTTGTGCCCTACGACCACCCGCCTGCCCAGCAACTCGCGCAGTTGGGGCAGCATGTCGGCGAAGCGCGGTGCGGAAGCAACGTCCGCGTCGCCGATGCCATGAATGCGCCTGGAGGAACCGGGGATGGCCACGCCGGGATTCACCAGCTGCGCCAGGCGCGGCTTGTCGAGGATGCGTGCGCCCTCCATGAGGACCACGGCGATCTGTACGACGCGATCACGGCGCACGTCCAGGCCGGTGGTCTCGAGATCGAGCACCGCTACGGGCAGCGAGGCGAGCGCAGCGTGGCTCGGCGGCGGCAGCGATCCGCGCACGCCGCGCCTCAGAACCCCAGACTGGTGAACAGACGGTGCACGCTACGGGCGATCTCGCCCTCGAGCGGGAACGACAGCATGCCCATCACTGAGTACCCGAGCAACCAGGGCATGAGGTAGAAGCGAATCATGAAGAAGAACCAGGCCACATAGAGCGGCACCAGCGGCCTGACCAGGAACCCGGGCGTGATCGGGGCGAAAACCTTCAGCAGCGGCTCCGTCGAGCGCACGAAGAAGCGCATGAAGAAGAAGCGACTCGTCTCCGGCAGGAAGATGTTCATGCCCGTGCGGCCGATCAGGGTCCACATCACTACGCCGAGCACGTAGTCAAGGACGAGAACCCATGCCGGGATGCCTTCAATCATCGCCGCGATTGTAGCCGTGGGCAAAAAAAAACCGGGGCGCGAACGCCCCGGCTTGGTTTGCCGCTTCAGTGCTCTTAGTGTGTCGAGCCAAGCACCGTCTGACCCTTCGGAATGCGGATCTCGTCGACCATGGCCTGGGTCTCCTTGTCGGGTGCCGGCGTAAGCAGCGTCACCACGACCATGGAAATCAGGCTCGCCAGCGCGCCGATGATGCCGAAGCGCAGGTGGTCGATGCCCCACCAGGGCGCCATGCCGCCGGCGTACACCATGTACAGGTACCACGTGCCGACACCCAGGCCGACGAGCATGCCGGCGATCGCGCCCGCCGTGTTGGCGCGCTTCCACCAGATGCCGAGCACCAGCGGGAAGAACAGCCCTGACATGGCGAAGTCGAATGCCCAGGCTACCGCCCCCAGGATGCCGGTCAGCCGCAGGCTCGCCACCGCTGCGCCGGCCGCGCCGATCACGATCAGCAGTACCCGCGCCACGATGAGCCGCCGCTTCACGTCCGCCTTCGGGTCGATGATCTTGTAGTACAGATCGTGGGAGAGCGCGTTTGCAATCGCGAGCAGCAGGCCGTCGGCCGTGGACATCGCCGCCGCCATGCCGCCCGCCGCCACCAGGCCCGAGATGACATACGGCAGGCCCGCGATCTCCGGTGTCGCGAGCACCACGATGTCCCCCCGCATGAAGAACTCGTTGATCTGCACGATGCCGTCGCCGTTCGAGTCGATGACCTTCAAGCCGCCTACAGCGCTCCACTTCTGCACCCAGACGTGCGCGTTGACCTCGGTAAGCGATTTTCCGATCACGCTGGTCGCGAGGTTCGGGTCGAGCATCTGCAGCTTGGTGAACGTCGCGAGCGCCGGGGCCGTGAAGTACAGCAGGAAGATGAACAGCAGCGACCAGGCGACCGAGTTGCGCGCCGAGCGCACCGACGGCGTGGTGAAGTAGCGCATCAGGATGTGCGGGAGCGACGCCGTGCCGATCATCATGCAGGCCACCAAGGTCACGAACCGCACCGAACCCACGAACGTGTCCGGAGGCCCGTTGTGCAGCGTGACCAGGGCTTCCAGACCTCCGGGCGCCGCCTTCGCCGCCGGTTTGAGGATGCCGACCTGGTGCAGCTGCTCCAGCTCGGCGATCCGTGCCACGGCGTCGCCGTATACGAACTGCGGAATCAGGCCAAACCCCTGCTTGTTCGACATCCAGATCACAGGGATCAGGTAGGCGATGATGAGCACGATGTACTGCGCCACCTGGGTCCAGGTCACCGCGCGCATACCGCCGAGCATCGAACAGAGCAGGATGCCGAGCAGGCCGATCCAGATGCCCACGCCGAACGGAATCAGCAGCGCGCGCGAGGCGATGGTCCCTGTCGCGTTGATCTGTGCCGTCACGTAGGTGAACGACGCGACGACCAGCACCAGCACCGCGCACAGCCTCGCGAAGTTGCCGCCGTAGCGCGTGCCGATGAAGTCCGGCACGGTGTAGCAGCCGAACTTGCGCAGGTAAGGCGCCATCAGCACCGCCACCAGCACGTAGCCGCCGGTCCAGCCTACGACGAACGCCAGATACGGGTGGCCGCCCATGTAGATGCCGCCGGCCATCGCCACGAAGGACGCGCCCGACATCCAGTCGGCCGCGGTCGCCATGCCGTTGAACACGGTCGGCACCTGGCGGCCCGCGACGTAGTACGCGTCGAGCTGCATGGTGCGCGACAGCCACCCGATCAGGGCGTAGATGAAGATGGTGAAGCCCACGAACATCAGGCCGATGGTGTCCTCCTTGACGCCCGCCTGCTCGAGCAGCGCCATGAGAAGGACGAAGATGATGAAGCCACCGGTATAGAAGCCGTAGATCTTGGGCAGGTTCTCGACGAACGTGCCGCTCATTCGGAAAAATGACATTGGCGTATCCCCTTAGCTCAGTCTTCTTCGGCCATGCCGCATTCGCGGTCGATCTTGTCCTGCTGCCAGGAGAAGATGAACAGCTGCACCACGAACACGATCAGCGATCCCTGGGCGGCCATGTAGAAGCCCAGCGGCCAGCCGAAGAACGAGGCTGCGCTGTTGAGCTCGGGCGCGAACCAGTGCACCAGGTAGGAAAAGACGAACCAGATGACCATGTGCGCGATCATCAGGTTCTTGGTCCGCCTCCAGTGCTCCTCTTTCTGCGACTGCGTCGATACGGTGCTCATCGCATTGCCCTCCTCCGCTTTCCCGGGATAATGGTTTGATGTCCGCGACTCCTGCCACACTGCTCGAGCGCTTCGGCGGCGCGCTGCGCGCGCTGCTCGGGCGCCGTCGGCGAGTCGAGCCGATCCGCGACGGCGACGCGCTGCGCCGCTTCCTGCAGACGCGCGCGAGCTACGTCGCGCAGATGACGCTGTACGGCTACCTTCGCACGCGCGCCGGCGTGCGCTTTCCGGAGCTGTTCGACGACGACACGTTCGTCGCGTCGGTGAACATCGCCAAGTGGCACGTGTGGCTCGCCTGCCTGGCCGATCTCGCCGCCTATGCGGGCGGGATGCTGCGACGCCAGGGAGGCGCGCCGGACGCCGAGGTCGGAGATGTGATCTGCCGCTTGGTCGACGAAATCCTTCTGGAGACCGGCACGCCGCATGACGCCGGGCCGGAGTTCGGCGAGCATACCGGGCGGGTGCGCGCCCGGCTGCGACTGTGCGACTGGAGCGCTCAGACCGACGACGCGGGACCGTTCATCGAGAGCCCCGCCGCGCTGGTGTACTGGGCGCCGGTGGTGGAGGAGCTGAAGGCGCTGGACGAAGAGATCGTGCGCAATTCCGTGCGCTTCCGCTGGCAGGAGGTCCGCCAGCAGCTCAGGCTGGTGCTCGATGCGCGATCCGTTCTGGCTCCCCAGCAAGATCAGCTCTCTCCTCCGGGCGGCGCCTAGCCTGCCGCCTCTGGCCTTTCTTATGGGCCGCATCCTATCGGGGGCGCCGGGGCGCCATCCATTGGGGGAAACCCTTAGGTGCGGCGCAGCATCAGCTGCACCAGCTCCGCCACGGATTCGGCCCCGAGCTTCTCCATGACCTTGGCGCGATGAACTTCCACCGTCTTTACGCTGATGTCGAGCTCCTGGGCGATAGCCTTGTTCGGGCGACCGTCCACGACGCGCGACATCACTTCGCGCTCGCGCTCGGTGAGAGAGGAAAGGCGGCTGTCCAGGGCTCGGCGCCGCGCACGGCGCTCGCGGTTCTCGCGATCGCGCTCGAAGGCTCGCTCCACGGTACGGACCGCGAGGCGATAGTCGAAAGGCTTCTCGATGAAGTCCACCGCCCCGCCCTTCAAGGCGCTCACCGCAGCCGGCACGTCGCCGTGGCCGGTGACGAAGACGACCGGGATGTCGACCCCCATCTCGCCCAGCCGCCGCTGAAGGTCAAGCCCGCTCATGTCGGGGAGCTGCAAATCGAGCACTAGGCAGGCCGTGCCCTCATCGCGGTAGCTCTCCAGGAACGCCGCGGCGGTCGCATAGGTGCGCGCGGCGATGCCGCGCGACTCCATCAGCCACTGCCAGAGCGTGCGCATGGACTCGTCGTCGTCCACGACGTAAGCAAAGGGGCCGGGCGCGCTCATCATGCCAGGAGCTCCCGCACGGTCCTCACCACCTCACGCGTCGAAAAGGGCTTCAGCACGTAGGCGTCGGCGCCGAGGGAGCGGCCGAGATCCTGCTCGTCGGCGCGGCCACGGGCAGTCAGCATGACGATGCGCACGCCGGCGAGCGCGGGATCGGCCCGCATCCGGCGGCACACGTCGAAGCCGCTTCCCTGCGGCAGCATCACGTCGAGCAGCACCACGTGCGGGCGGAAAGCCGCGGCGACCGCGAGCGCTTCGGCCCCGCTCGAGGCGCTGCGCACCTCGAGCTGGTTGTGTCGCATCAGGAACTCGAGCGACGCGACAATGTTGGGCTCGTCGTCGACGATGAGCACGCGCCCTGCACTCATGCCGCCTCCGCCAGGGCGCGGCGCCGCCCGAGGGGCAGCGTGAACGAAAAGCACGCCCCCTCGCCCTGCGCGCTTGTCACCCAGATCCGGCCGCCGAAATGCTCGACGATGCGCCGGCAAATGTGCAGGCCGAGGCCGCTGCCCTGCGGCTTGCCGCTCAGCGACCCACCCGCCTGGCGAAACTTCTCGAACACCGCCTCGTGCTGGTCGGGCGGGATGCCGACGCCGTTATCGCGCACGTCCACGCGCAGCTCGTCGCCTTCGCGCCCGAGCGAGACCTCGACCATTCCGCGCCCCGCCTCGCTGAACTTGACCGCGTTCGACAGCAGATTCATCAGGACTTGCGTGATGCGGTCGAGGTCGGTTCGCACCTGCGGAACGGGCGCGGCGAGGCGGCACTCGATGCGCACCCCGTGCTCGCGGAAGAGCTGGCTCGTGGCGGCCACCGTGTCCTCGATAACCTGGCGCAGGTCGACGAGGGACTCGTTCCAGGCCGCGCGGCCCGACTCCAGGCGCGAGAGATCGAGGATCTGGTTGATAAGGCGGGTGAGGCGCTCGGTCTCCTTGATGATGATCGAGAGAAAGCGGCTGCGCTCGCCCGCGTCGAGCCGAGGGTGATCGTGCAGGATTTCCGAGAAGGCACGGATCGAGGTGAGCGGCGTGCGCAGCTCGTGGGAAACCGTCGAGACGAAGTCGTCCTTCAGCCGGTCGAGCTCCTGCAGGCGCTCGTTCGCCGCCCGAAGCTCCTGCGTCGCGCGCTCGAGCTCCTGCGACTTCTGCTCGAGCTTGTGGCTGTACACGATGACCTGGGAAGCCTCGTCCAGGAGCGCGCGCACCTCCTCGAGCGACAGCGCCTCCTCCTTCACCACGGAGGCGACGAGGATGCGCGCCGAGGAGGCGCCCACCACGCCGGCAAGCTGCATCTCGACGAAGTTCACGAGCTCGGCGTCCGCGGCGAGTCCCTCCGGCTTGCGCGGCGTCCCGCGCTCGCGCTGGTGCTCCGCGAGCGCCGCCGCGGCGGCGTCGATGCCCATGAAGCGCGCGAGCAGGCTGTAGAGATCGGGGACCGACGCCGTGCCGCGCCAGAAGCGCGCCTGCCCGCCCTCCGGCGGCCGCTTGAAGACGTCGACGAAAAGGCTTGCCTGGCGGTGCTCCTCGGCGCCGGGCACGAACATGAGCGAGACCGCCACGTAGGCGCCAACGTTGGCCGCCATGCTCCAGATCATGGCGTGCGTGATCTGGTCGAGCCCCCCGATGCCGAAGAGCGCGAGGGGCTTGAGCAGCTCGATCCCGAAGGGCCCGTGATCGAGCAGCCCCAGGGGCAGCCAGCCCGAGCGCGCGAACGCGGGGATGAGCAGCGTGTAGAGCCATACCGCGAACCCGGCGCTCAGGCCCGCGAGCGCGCCCAGGCGCGTTCCACCCTTCCAGAAGATCCCGCCTAGCGCGACGGGCGCGAACTGCGCGACCGCCGCGAAGGAGATGAGGCCAATCGAGACGAGCGCATACGCCTCGCCCGCCAAGCGGAAGTAGACGTAGCCGAGGAGCAGGATGAGCACGATGGCGCCGCGGCGAATGCCGAGCAGCAGGCCGCTCAGGTCCTTCTTCTCCTGCAGGCGCAGCCAGCGCAGCCGGAGCAGCACCGGCATGACGAGGTCGTTGCAGGCCATCGTGGACAGCGCGATCGTTTCGACGATGACCATCCCGGTCGCCGCCGACAGCCCGCCGATGTAGACGAACAGCGCGAGCAGCTCCTGGCGCTCGGCCATCGGCAGCGTGAGCACGAAGGTGTCGGCATCCACAGCGCCATCGCCGAAGTGCAGACGGCCGCCGAAGGCGAGCGGCAGCACGAAGACGTTGATGGCGAGCATGTATAGCGGCAGCATCCAGATCGCCTTCTTCAGGTGCTGCTCGTCCTTGTTCTCCACCACGGTCACCTGGAACTGGCGCGGGAGGAACATGATGGCGAGCATCGAGAGGATGGTGAGCCAGACCCAGCTCGCGTAGCCGCCCGCCACCCCGTCGAGGGGCGCGAGCAGCGGCCGCAGCCCGGGGTCCGCGGCCGCGCGCGAGAAGATGTCGCCGAACCCGTCGAACAGGCCCCAGGTCACCCATGCGCCGACCGCGACGAAGGCGACCAGCTTGACCAGCGACTCGAAGGCGATCGCCGCCACCATGCCCTCGTGGTGCTCGGCGGCGTCCAGGTGCCGGGTGCCGAAGAGAATGGTAAAGGCCGCGAGCAGCAGCGCCATCGACAACGCCGTGTCGTGCAGCACCGGCACGGTGCCGAGCTTCGCCGGCATGACGATCTCCGGGTGCTGGAGCACGATCGTGAAGGCGTTGGAGATCGCCTTCAGCTGCAACGAGATGTACGGCAGGATGCCGATGATCGCGATCACGGTCACCACCCCGCCGAGCAGCGCGCTCTTGCCGTAGCGCGAGGCGACAAAGTCGGCGAGGGAAGTGATGCGGTTCTGCTTGCTGATGCGCAGGATCTTGCGCATCACGATCCACCAGAGCGCGATCATCAGCGTCGGGCCGATGTAGATGGGCAGGAACCCCACGCCGTTGGCCGCCGCGCGTCCCACGCTGCCGTAGAAGGTCCACGCCGTGGCGTATACCGCGAGCGAGAGGCTGTAGATGTAAGGGCTCGCGATGACAGAGCGGCCGGCATCGGCGCGCTGGTCCGCGTAGTAGGCGATCGCGAAAAGAAGCCCCAGGTACGCGAACGAGGCGACGACGACGACCCATCCCTCGAGCATGCCCGGCGCCTCCGGCTAGTCCGGGCGCTCGATGACGAGCGCCATCAGCGCGATGAGCGCGCCCCAGGCCACGAAGAAGTAGGCGTATAGCACCGGGATGCCGAGCACCGTAGCCGGCACGTTGAAGACCGCGAGCAGGGGATAGCTGAAGAGGGCCGCCCCGAGCAGGCACAGCGCGGCGAGGCGCTGTGCCCGCAGGTCGAACTCCTCCATGGCGCTACTGCGACTGCTTCAGCTGCTCGAGGATGGCAGGGTTCTCCAGGGTTGAGACGTCCTGGGTGATCTCCTCCCCCCGAGCGATGGAGCGCAGCAGGCGGCGCATGATCTTGCCCGAGCGCGTCTTGGGCAGGTTCTCGCCGAAGCGGATGTCCTTGGGCTTCGCGATGGGCCCGATCTCCTTCGCGACCCACTGGCGCAGCTCCTCGGCCATCTTCTTCGCCTCCGCGCCGCTCGGGCGCGGCCCCTTCAGCACCACGAAGGCGCAGATCGCCTCGCCGGTCAGCTCGTCGGGCCGCCCGACCACCGCCGCCTCCGCGACGAGCTTCGAGTTCGCGACCAGCGCCGACTCCACCTCCATCGTGCCCAGGCGGTGCCCGGACACGTTCAGCACGTCGTCGATCCGCCCGACGATGCGGAAGTAGCCTTCTTCGTCGGTGCTCGCCCCGTCCCCGGCGAGGTAGAGCTTGTTCTTGAAGTCGTCGGGCCAGTAGGTCTTCTTGTAGCGCTCGGGATCGCCCCAGATCGTGCGCAGCATCGCGGGCCAGGGACGCTTGATCACCAGGATGCCCCCCTTACCACGCCCCACAGGCTGTCCGGTCTCGTCCACGATGTCCGCGAAGATGCCCGGCAGCGGCAGCGTGGCCGAGCCGGGCTTGGTGGGCGTGGCGCCCGGAAGCGGCGTGATCATGTGGCCACCGGTCTCTGTCTGCCACCAGGTGTCCACGATCGGGCAGCGGCCCCCGCCGACGGTCTCGTGATACCACATCCACGCCTCGGGATTGATCGGCTCGCCCACCGTCCCGAGGATGCGCAGGCTGGATAGATCGTACTTCTTCGGCAGGTCGCCCCCGGCCTTGATGAGCGAGCGGATCGCGGTCGGCGCGGTATAAAACACGTTGACCTTGTGGTCCTGGATGATCTTCCAGAAGCGCCCCGCGTCGGGGTAGGTCGGCACCCCTTCGAACATTACCTCGGTCGCGCCCGCGGCGAGCGGCCCATAGCAGATGTAGCTGTGGCCGGTGACCCAGCCCACGTCCGCCGTGCACCAAAAGACGTCCTCGGGCTTGTTGTCGAACACCCACTTCATCGTGAGCAGGCACCAGAGCAGGTAACCGGCCGTCGAGTGCTGGATGCCCTTGGGCTTGCCGGTCGAGCCCGAGGTGTACAGGATGAACAGCGGATGCTCGGCGTTCACGCTCACCGGCTCGCAGGCGTCCGGCTGGCCCTTCACGACGTCATCCCACCATTTGTCGCGCCCGGCCGTCATCGGCACCGCGCTGCCCGAGCGCTTGTAGACGATGACGCTCTTCACCTTCTCGCAGCCGCCCATGCCGAAGGCTTCGTCGACGACCGGCTTGAGCGGGATCTCGCGCCCGCCGCGGAACTGCCCGTCCGCGGTGATCACATGCGTTGCGCCGGCGTCGATGATGCGCTCCTGCAGGCTCTTCGCCGAGAAGCCGCCGAACACGACCGAGTGCGTCGCGCCGATGCGCGCACATGCCTGCATCGCCACCACCACCTGGATCGACATCGGCATGTAGACGAGGATGCGGTCGCCGGTCTTGACGCCTTCGGCCTTCAGCGCGTTGGCGAAGTGGCACACCGCCTTATGCAGCTCGCCATAGGTGATCTTCGTCACCTTGCCGTCGTCCGCCTCGAAGATGATGGCGACCTTGTCGGGCTGCGTCTTCAGGTGCCGGTCGAGGCAGTTGGCCGAGGCATTGAGCTCCCCGTCGTGGAACCAGCGGAAGAACGGCGCCTTCGACTCGTCGAGCACCTGGGTGAAGGGCTTGGTCCACTGCAGGTTCTCGCGCGCGAGGCGCCCCCAGAACCCCGCGAAGTCGCGCTCGGCCTCGGCGCAAAGCTTCCGGTACGCCTCCATCCCCGGGATGTTCGCCTTGCGCACGACGTCCGGCGACGGGGGAAATACCCGCTTCTCCTGCAGTACGGATTCGATGGTCGACGCCATGCGCTTCCTCCTCGAAATTGCGGCGTTGCCGTATGTTACATTTTGCTCCCCGCTTTGCCACCCGCTCCCCCGATAGCCCGAGGCTCCGACGCATGACCACCATCCGCCGCGCCGACCTCGTGCAGAGCGTCGCCGACGCCTTGCAGTTCATCTCCTACTACCACCCGGCCGACTATATCCGGGCGCTCGGCCGCGCCTACGAGCGCGAGCAGTCCCCGGCCGCGAAAGACGCGATCGCCCAGATCCTCACCAACTCCCGCATGTGCGCGGAGGGTCACCGGCCGATCTGCCAGGACACCGGGATCGTGAACGTCTTTGCCCGTATCGGGATGCAGGTGCGGTTCGATTTCTCCGACTTCGAGGACACCATCAACGAAGGCGTGCGCCGCGCCTATCTGGACCCGGACAACAAGCTTCGAGCCTCGGTGCTCGAGGGTTTCGAAAGGAAGAACACCAAGGACAACACGCCCGCGGTGATCCACGTCCGGATGGTCGCCGGCGACAAGCTCGAGGTGGACGTCGCGGCCAAGGGCGGCGGCTCGGAAGCCAAGTCCAAGTTCGCCATGCTCAACCCCTCTGACTCGATCATGGACTGGGTGCTGAAGACGGTGCCCACGATGGGGGCGGGCTGGTGCCCGCCGGGCATGCTCGGCATCGGTATCGGCGGCACGGCCGAGAAGGCCATGCTGATGGCGAAGGAATCGTTGATGGAGCCGATCGACATGGCCGAGCTCAAGGCGCGCGGCGCGCGGGACAGGCTCGAAGCGCTGCGCATCGAGCTCTACGACAAGGTCAACGCGCTCGGAATCGGCGCGCAGGGCCTTGGCGGCCTTTCCACCGTGCTCGACGTGAAGATCCGCCACTACCCGACCCACGCGGCCAACCTGCCCGTGGCGATGATCCCGAACTGTGCCGCGACGCGGCACGCACACTTCGTGCTCGACGGCTCCGGTCCGGCAGAGTTCGAGGCGCCGAAGCTCTCGGACTGGCCGGCCGTGACCTGGACGCCCGATGCGAGCTCCAGAAAAGTGGATCTGAGCAACCTCAATCGCGAAGAAGTCGCGTCGTGGAAGCCCGGGCAACGGCTGCTGCTGAACGGCAAGCTTCTGACCGGGCGCGACGCCGCTCACAAGCGAATTCAAGATCTATTGAACTCGGGAAAACCCCTTCCCGTCGACTTCAGCAACCGCGTCATCTACTACGTGGGCCCGGTGGACCCGGTGCGCGACGAGGTGGTCGGCCCCGCCGGGCCAACCACCTCCACGCGCATGGACAAGTTCACCGACACGATGCTCGGGCAGACCGGCCTGATCGCCATGGTCGGAAAGGGCGAGCGCGGGCCAGCTGCGGTCGAGTCCATCCGCAGGCACAAGGCCGCCTACCTCATGGCGGTCGGCGGAGCGGCATATCTGGTGGCAAAGGCCATCCGCAGGTCGCGCGTGCTTGCGTTCGAGGACCTCGGCATGGAGGCGATCTACGAGTTCGAGGTCGAGGATATGCCGGTCACCGTTGCCGTGGACTCGAGCGGCCGGTCGGTGCACAGCGCCGGGCCGGCCGAGTGGGCGAAGAAGATCGTCGAGTTGAAGATTCCCGTCACCGCCGCGTGACGAGCAACTGGCGGGCCGTGTGGGCGGTCTTCGCCGCCGGGCTCGCCGCCGGAGCGCACCTCACCAAGGTCCCGCCCGCGCTTCCCGCACTTCGCGAGGAGCTCGGGCTCACGCTGATCGAATCCGGATTCATCGCGACCATGTTCAACGTCATGGGCATGACCGTCGGCATGCTTGCCGGCGTGCTGAGCGACCGTTTCGGCCACCGGCGCCTTGCCCTCGCCGGCATGGCGGTGATGGTGGTGGGCGGCCTGCTCGGTGCCGCCGCGCCCGGCTTCGCGGTCCTGCTGCTCTCGCGCTTCCTCGAGGGCGTGGGCTTCATCGTGTTCGTGGTTTCTGCGCCGCCGCTCATGAGCGCGGCGGTGGCCAGCGCGCGCGATCGCTCCCGCGCGCTCGGCCTGTGGAGCTCGTACATGCCCACCGGCGGCACCCTCGCGCTGCTCGCCACGCCGCTCCTCATCGCGGCCTGGGGCTGGCGCGGCCTGTGGACGTGCATCGCGCTCGTCACGGCGCTGGCGGGCGTGGTGTTCTGGCGCGCCGTGGCGGCCGCGCCCTACGGCGGGGTGAGCTCGCTGCGCCTCGTCATCGAGTCGCTCGCGCAGAAGGGCAACCTCGTGCTTGCCGCCCTCTTCGCCCTGTACGTGGCGCAGTGGACCTCCGTCATGATCTGGCTGCCAACCTTCCTCGTCGACGAGCACGGCGTCTCGACGAGCGCCGCGGCGCTCGCGACCGCGCTCATGGTGCTGGTGAACGCCCCCGGGAACATCGCCGGCGGCTGGCTGCTCTCGCGCGGCGCGCGACGCGCCACGCTGATCGTCGGCGCCTCGCTCATCGCGGCCGCCTGCGAGCTCGCCATGCTGGCCGATGCGCTGCCTCCGTCGGCACGCTACGCCGCGGTGCTCGTCTTCTCGCTATGTATCGGCGTGATCCCGGCGTCGATCTTCGCCGGGCTTCCGGTGCACGCGAAAACGTCGCAGCACATCGGCACCGGGAACGGGATCGTCAACCAGGCTTCGCAGGCGGGGCAGTTCTGCGGACCCCTGCTCCTCGCCTGGCTCGCCTCCACGCTCGGCGGCTGGGGCGCCGCCTTGTGGGCGATGCTCGCATTCGCCGCCGGCGCGGCCCTTTGCGGCGTCCTGATCGGCGCCATCGAGAATAGAATCCGCCCATGAGCCACGTCCAAATCTGCGAAGTCGGGCCGCGCGATGGCCTGCAGAACGCGAAGCACATGATGCCCACGGAGGCAAAGAAGGCATGGGTCTCTGCCCTCGCTGCCGCCGGACTGCGCGAGATCGAGGTCGGGTCGTTCGTGCCGCCGAAGCTCATCCCGGCAATGGCCGATACCGGCGAGGTGGTAAAGCATTCTTTGAAGATTTCGGGGCTGAAGGTGGTTGCGCTGGCGCCCAACCTCAAGGGATTTCAGCGCGCGGTCGAGGTCGGGGCGCACAAGGTCACCTTCCCCGTGTCGGCGAGCCGCAAGCACAGCGAGTCGAACGTGCGCATGACGCCGGAGCAGATGGTCGAGGAAGTGCGCAAGTGCGCTCAGCTGGGCGGCGCGGAGATCGAGGGCGCCGTCTCGACGGCCTTCGGCTGCACCATGCAGGGCATCGTTCCGGAGGATGAAGTCGTGCGCATCGCCGTGTCGCTCGCCGAGTTCTGCGACGCGGTGGCATTGGCGGATACGGTGGGCTACGCGAACCCGGCGCAGGTCAGAAGGATCTTTTCTCGCGTGAAGCAGGAGATCGGCGACAAGCTCGAAGGCGCGCACTTCCACAACACCCGCGGCCTGGGCCTGGCAAACGCCTTGGCCGCCTACGAGGTCGGCGTGCGCAGCTTCGATAGCTCGATGGGCGGCCTCGGCGGCTGTCCGTTCGCTCCCGGCGCAAGCGGCAACGTGATCACCGAGGACCTCGTGTTCATGTTCGAGAGCATGGGCGTGAGCACCGGCATCGATCTGGAGAAGCTCTTCGCCGCGCGCAAGGTTCTTGTCGAAGCCATTCCCGAAGAGCCGGTGTACGGTCATACGCCCCTCGCTGGTCTGCCCAAGGGATTCCGTGCTGCCGCTTGAAGGGGTGCGCGTGGTTGAGTTCGCGCACATGGTGATGGGCCCCTCCTGCGGCCTCGCGCTCGCGGACCTCGGCGCGGAGGTGATCAAGGTCGAGCCGCTCGCCGGCGACAATACGAGACGCCTGGAAGCAGCCGGTGCCGGTTTCTTTCCGGTCTTCAATCGCAACAAGAAGAGCTTCGCGGTGGACCTGGCGCGGCCCGAGGGGCGCGAGCTCGTCGGCAAGCTGCTCGACACGGCCGACGTCCTGACCGAGAACTTCCGTCCCGGGGCGCTCGACAAGCTCGGCTTCTCCTTTGCAGCCCTTTCTCGGAAGAACCCGAAACTTATCTACTGCTCGCTGAAGGGATTCCTCAAGGGGCCCTACGAGCATCGTCTGGCGCTCGACGAGGTGACGCAGATGATGGGCGGGCTCGCGTACATGACCGGCCTGCCCGACCGGCCGCTGCGCGCAGGCTCGTCGGTCGTGGACATCCTCGGCGGCACCTTTGCGGCGCTCGGCATCGTCGCCGCGCTGCGCGAACGCGAACGCACCGGCCGCGGCCAGCAGGTGACGAGCGCGCTCTTCGAAAGCACCGCCTACCTTGTCGCCCAGCACATGGCGCAGTACGAGATCACCGGCGAGGCGCCGCCGCCCATGTCGGTGAAGCGCCCCGCGTGGGGCGTCTACGACATCTTCGCCACGGCCGGCGGCGGGCGGGTGTTCGTCGGCGTGGTCACGGACACCCAGTGGGATGTGTTCTGCCGCGAGTTCTCGCTGCCGGACCTGAGGACGGATGAGCGCCTCACCTCCAACAGCAAGCGCGTGAAAGCCCGGGAATGGCTGATTCCGCGCCTCGGCAAGGTGTTCGCGCAGTATCGCGAGGACGAGCTCAAGACCAAGCTCGAAGCCATCGGCCTGCCATTCGCGCCCATCGCGAAGCCGTGGGAACTGCTCGACGACCCGCATCTGCGGGCTTCGGGGGGTCTGCTGGCCACGAAAGCGGGAGAGAAAACCATCCGCGTGCCCGCCCTCCCGCTCGAGATCGGCGGGAGGCGTCTCGCCAAGCGCGCCGACCCGCCGTGCGTGGGCGAGCACGGAAGGGAATTGCTGGCGGGGCTGGGTTGTTCACCGCAGGAGATCGACGCCCTGCATTCGCGTGGGATCGTCGCTTTCCCAACCAAGGAGGAGACCAAGTGAAAGTAAAACTCATCGTTGCCGGTTGCGCGCTGGGGCTGCTCGCCGCTGCCGCGTCCGCTCAGGACCGCCGGCCAGGGTACGGCCCGGCCATCCAGATCGCGCAGGCCAAGAAAATCGCGGCAGGCGCGATCGCCGAGTGCCAGAAGAACGGCTGGAACGTCGCCGTCGCCGTGGTCGACCCGCACGGATTCCTGATCTACTTCGAGCGGATGGAGGATACCCAGTACGCCAGCAACGACATCGCGATCGGCAAGGCGCGCTCAGCGGCGACCTACCGGCGCCCGACGCGTGCCTTCGCGGACGTGATCAATAAGGGCGGGCCCGCCACCGCGACGCTCGGCGGCGTCTACGCCTCGCCGGGCGGCTTGCCGATCTTCGTCGAAGGCAAGGTCATCGGCGCGGTCGGCGTGAGCGGCGTGACGGGCGATCAGGACGAGCAGTGCGCCAAGGCCGGTATTGGCGGGTAGCTCGCGGGGCGGTGAAATCAGAAGGGGCCGAGAGGCCCCTTTTTCATTGGCCGAGCGCTTCGATGCCGGCCGCGACGATCTGCTCGTCCTCGTGCGAGTGCACGCCGGAAGCGCCAATGCCGCCCACGCACACGCCTTGCACGATTATCGGCAGCCCGCCCTGCACCGGCGTGACCCCCGGCATGCGCAGCAGCTCCGGGCGCTTCTGCACGCGCTCCTGCCAGTTGGCCGTCGAGCGGCGTGTTTCCGCGGCGGTGCGGCCCTTCTCCACCGCGATGCGCGCATTGGCCGGCGTCGCGCCGTCCATGCGCACGAGGTGCAGGAGATGCCCGCCGTCGTCCAGGATCGCGATGCACACGTTCCAGTTGTTCTTCTTCGCCTCGGCCTCGGCGGCGGCCGAGATTCTCCGGCAGTCGTCGAGCGTGAGCGTAAGCCTGGTCTTCACCGGCTTACCAGGCTTTGTCGAATCTGTTCCAGCGCTCCTGGATCCTCGATGGTGGTGAGGTCGCCGGGGTCGCGCCCCTCGGCAAGGGCCTGAATCGAGCGGCGCAGCGTCTTGCCGGAACGGGTCTTGGGCAGCAGCGTCACGAAGTGCACGGCCTTGGGCCGCGCGATCGCGCCCAGCTGCTTGTCCACGGTTTCCATGACTTCTTTCTCGAGTTTCTTGACATCGTCGACCTTCGATTTTGCAACTGCGAACGCGAGCGGCATCTGGCCCTTCACGGGGTCGTTGACGCCGACTACCGCGCATTCGGCGACGTTCGGATGCGCGTTCACCGCCTCCTCGATCTCGCGCGTGCCGAGGCGATGGCCCGCGACGTTGATCACGTCGTCGGTCCGACCGAGGATGAAGTAGTAGCCGTCGTTGTCGCGGATGCCCCAGTCGAAGGTCGAGTAGACGAGCCGGTCCTTGAAGCCCTTGAAATACGTTTGCACGAAGCGCTCGTCATCGCCCCACACGGTGCTCATGCATCCCGGCGGCAGCGGAGGCGCGACGGTGACCACGCCTTTCTCGCCGTCCTTCACCTCCTCCCCGGTGGCCTCGTGCAGCAGCCGCACGTCGTAGCCGTACACCGGGAAGCTCGGCGAGCCCATCTTGAGCGGGGCCTTCTCCACCCCGGGATGCGCCGAGAGCAGCGGCCAGCCGGTCTCGGTCTGCCAGTAGTGGTCGATCACCGGCCGACCGAGCGCCTCGCTGATCCAGACGTGCGTGGGCTCATCGAGCGGCTCGCCGGCGAGGAACAGGTGCTTGAGCGAGGACAGGTCGTGCTTCTTGAGGTATGCCGGGTCCTGCTTCTTCAGCACGCGGATCGCCGTGGGCGCGGAAAACATGACCGACACCTTGTGCTCTTCCGCGATCTTCCACCAGATGCCCGCATCGGGCCGGATCGGCACGCCCTCGTACAGGATCGTGGTCATGCCGGCGATGAGCGGCGCGTAGATGATGTAGGAATGCCCCACCACCCAGCCGATGTCGGACGTGGTGAACATCGTCTCGCCAGGCTCGCCGCAGAAGATGTGCTTCATCGAGGACGCAAGCGCGACCGCGTAGCCGCCCACGTCGCGCTGCACGCCCTTCGGATGGCCGGTGGTCCCCGAAGTGTAGAGAATGTACGAGGGTTCGTTCGACTCCATCCACTCGCAGGCCACGTCGCCGCGGCCCACCTCCTGCTCGAGCGAGGTCCAGTCCACGTCGCGCCCGCGCACCATCGCCATGCCCGGATCGAAGCCGCGCCGGTAGATGAGGACCTTGCTCGGCGGATGCTTGGCGAGCTTCAGCGACTCATCGACGAGCGCCTTGTAGAGCACCGTTTTGCCCATGCGGCTGCCGCCGTCGGCGGTCAGCATGAGGGTGGGCTTCGCGTCGTCGATGCGCGCGGCGAGGCTTGCCGCGGCAAACCCGCCGAAGACCACCGAGTGGATGGCGCCTAGGCGCGCGCAGGCGAGGATGCCGAACACCGCCTCGGGAATCATCGGCATGTAGACGATCACCCGGTCGCCCCGCTTCACGCCGAGCGACTTCATCATCGCCGCCACCCGGTTCACCTCGAAGAAAAGTTCCTCGTAGGTGTAGGCGTGACTGCGCTCGACCTCGGTGGAGATCCACACCAGCGCGTTCTGCCGCGCCCGCGACGCGAGGTGCCGGTCGACGGCGTTGTGGCAGAGATTGGTCTCGCCGTCCACGAACCAGCGCGCGAAAGGCGGCCTCGAATAGTCCAGCACCTTGGAGCAGGGCTTGCGCCAGTCGATGAGCTTCGCCTGCTCGGCCCAGAAGCTCTCGCGGTCCTCGATGGAGCGCCGATGGAACGCCGAATAGGAGGTCATGCCTCCTATTGTTGCGCAGCTTTGAGCGTTTTGGCGATGGCGAGAAGGCGCCGCTCGAGCTCGCGCGCACGCGGCCCCGGGCCGCCGCGGCTCGCCGCCTCGAGCACGCGCAGCGCGCGCTCGAGCTCCTCCCCGAGCGCGGGCGCCGGCTGCGCCAGCTTCAGGCGCCGCAGCGCGAGGCCCAGGAGATCGTCGAAGGAGCTCGCCGCGGCGTCGAGGCGGGCGCCGGCAAGGCCCACGCTGCAGCGTATGCCGAGCGGGCGGCCCCGGTAGCTCACTTGCGCCGCGGCCAGCTGCCCGCTCAGGCGCTGGGCCACCGCGCTCAACTGCTCCGCGGCAAGGCCTGGCGCAAGCAGCGCGAATGTGTCCGCGGCGGCGCGCCCGAGCGCGTCCCCCGAGCGAAGGCTCGCCACAATCACGCGGGCGATCTGGCCGAGAAGTTTCTCGGCGGCTTCCGCACCGGCGAGGCGCAGCAGCTCCTCGTGGCTGTCGATGCGCAGAGCGAGAAGCGAGAGCTCCGTTCCGTTGCGCCGAGCGGCATCGTGATGACGCCGGCCCTCCACGCGCAGGTCGCGCTCGCCCATGACGCTGGTCAGGACCGGGACCGGCGCGCCCGGCGCGTTCGACACGGCCGGCACCAGCTTGAGCAGGTGATCGATGCGCGTGAGAATCTCCGCGGCGTCGGCGGACTTGGAGATGAAGGAGCTGGCGCCGGCCTCCTGGGCCCGCCGCTTGGTGTCAGCCTGCTCGTCGCCGGTGATGATGGCTACCGGCATGGTACGCAAGCGCGCGTCGCTCGAGCCACGCATCCGCGCGAGCAGGCCGAAGCCGTCGAGCTTGGGCATGTCGAGATCCGTGAAGACCATCACGACCCGGGAATCGGTGGAAACGACCTGCCAGCCCGCCTCCCCGTCGGCTTCCTCGAGCACGGTAAAGCTGCTGCTCAGGATGTTGCGGAAGGTGGTTCGGACGAACTTCGAGTCGTCGACCACGAGGACCCGCCTCCCGCTCTCGGGCTGCATGCGGCTAGTGTGGGCGCGCCGCGAAGCGCCGCACTAGGTCATGAGTCACATCAGGCGCTCAGGTCCACGACCACCCTACGGCTGACCCGGGACTCGATGAAATCCTCGAACGCCTTGGGCAGGTCGCCAAAGGAAATGGTCCGGCACATGTCCTTGAGGAGCGGCGGCTTCATGTCCGTGCCGAGGCGGCGCCATACCTCGCGGCGCAGCTCCGGCGAGGGCGCGTCCGTCGAGTTGATGCCAAGCAGGCACACCCCGCGCAGGATGAAGGGCATCACGGTGGTGGTGAGGTTCGGACTGGCCGCCATGCCGATCGACGCGATGACCCCGTTGAACTTCATCGTGCTCGCCATCCAGGCGAGGAGTTCTCCGCCGAGGTTGTCGACGGCGCCGGCCCAGGTGGCCTTGTCAAGCGGACGAATCTTCTCGAGCTGAAGGTCCTTGCGCAGAAGGATCTCTTTGGCGCCGAGCTTCTTCAGCCACTGCGCCTCGCCTTCCTTCCCGGTGAGCGCCACCACGTGGTAGCCGAGTTTGCTCAGCGCCGCGATGGCGATGGAGCCGACGCCACCCGTGGCTCCGTTCACGATGACCGGCCCATTTGCCGGCTGGAGACCGTTCTGCTCCATGCGCAGGATGCCCAGGCCGGCCGTGAAGCCGGCCGTGCCCAGTGCCATGGCCTCCCAAAGGGTCATGCCCGCAGACAGCTTCACGAGCCATTCGGCCGGTACGCGCGCGTAGTGCGCATAGCCCCCATGGTGCGCCACGCCGAGGTCATAGCCCACCGCCAGCACCGCGTCGCCCTTGGCGAAGCGCGAATCGCCCGAGCTCACCACCGTCCCGGAGAAGTCGATACCGCCGATGCAGGAAGACCGCCGCAGGATCCTTCCCTTCCCGGTGGCCGCGAGCGCGTCCTTGTAGTTGACATCCGAGTAGGCGACGCGCACCACCACGTCGCCGGGGTCGAGCTCGTCGAGCGTCATGTCGACGAAGCCGGCCCGCACCTTCTTGTCGACTTCCTCGATCCGGAATGCCTTGAACTTGTCCATGGCGCGATTCTACTGAGTCGCGCGTCGCGCCGGCAGCCGCAGGTACTGCGCCGATTGCATCTCGTGAAGGCGGCTCACCGTGCGCTGGAACTCCGCCGCGCTCTCGCCCTCCGTGAACAACGCCTCCGGCTCCGCCTCGGCGGAAAGCACGAGCTTCACCCGCTCGTCGTAAAGGACGTCGACCAGCCAGGTCAGGCGCCGCGCGGGGTCCGATCGCTTCGCGGACACGCGCGGCACCCCCGAGAGAAGAACCGTATGGAAGCGCTTGGAAAGATCGACGTAGTCCGCGTACGAGCGCGGCCCGGCGCACAGCGCCTCGAAGTCGAACCACACCACGCCGCCCGCGCGCTTTCGGTAGGCAATGCGCCGCCCCTCGACGTCGAGCGGCTGGCTCTCCTCCTCGACGTCCTTCAGCTGCTCGAAGATCGGTCCGAGGTCCCCGCCGATGTGGTAAACCGCCAGGCGCTCCATCTTCAGCCGGCGGTAGTCGGTGCCGTTATCCACGCCGACGACGTCCAGTCGGCTCTTGATGAAATCGATCGCCGGCAGGAAGCGCTCGCGCTGCAGGCCGTTCGGGTACAGCCCGTCCGGGGGATAGTTTGACGTCATCACGTACTGCACCCCGCGCTCCATCGTCTTCTCCAGGAAGCGGCCAAGGATCATCGCGTCGGCGATGTCCGACACGTGGAACTCGTCGAAGCACACCAGGCGATAGCGGCGGGCGGTACGCGCCGCGACTTCCGCGATGGGATCCTCGGTTCCCTTCACGGCGTCGAGCTCGCGATGAATCTCGCGCATGAAGTCGTGGAAGTGAACCCGGCGCTTCCTGACCAGCGGCACGCACAGGTAGAACGCGTCCATCAGGAAGCTCTTGCCCCGTCCGACCGGCCCCCAAAGGTACACGCCCTTGGGCAGCGGCGGCTTCACGATCAGCCGCTTGAGGGCATTGTCGCGCCGCGCCTTGTAGGCCTTCCACTCCTCGTACAAGCGCTGCAGCCGCTCGACCGCCCGTCGCTGCGACGGGTCGGAGACGAATCCTCTTCTGGCGAGACTCTGCTCGTAGAGGCCAACGACGTCATCAGCCATTCAAGGCGCGCTTGTCCACCGCCAGGGCGGCTTCCCGCATGACCTCCGACATCGACGGATGCGCGTGGCAAATGCGCGCGATATCCTCCGAAGAGGCGCCGAACTCCATCGCCACCACCGCCTCGGCGATCAGCTCGCTCGCCAGGCTGCCGATGCAGTGGACCCCGAGGATGCGGTCGGTGCGCGCATCGGCGAGGACCTTGACGAAGCCCTCGGGCTCCTCCCGGCCAAGCGCCCGGCCGTTATAGGCGAAGGGGAAGCGGCCCGCCCTGTAGGCCACGCCCTCCGCCTTGAGCTGCTGCTCGGTCTTCCCGACCCAGGCGATCTCGGGGGCGGTGTAGATCACCCAGGGGATGGCATCGTAGTTCACGTGCCCGTGCTGGCCGGCGATGATCTCGGCCACCATTACGCCCTCGTCCTCCCCCTTGTGGGCGAGCATTGGCCCCCTCACCACGTCGCCAACGGCATAGATCCTCGGCAGAGCGGTGCGGCAGTTCTTGTCGACTTCGATGAAGCCTTGGGCGTCGATCTTCAGAGCAACGTTTTCTGCGCCGAGATCGTCAGTGTTCGGCACCCGGCCGACCGAGACAATGAGTCGGTCACAAGCAAAGGACTTACTAGAACCATCCTTCCTATTGTATTGAATCGTCAAACCTTTTCCAGAGCCAGATACCCGGCCTATCGTCACGCCGAGCTCGACGTCCAGCCCCTGCTCCTTGGTGAAGACCTTCCAGGCTTCCTGCGCGACCGTCTCATCCGCGGCACCGAGGAAAGATGGCAGCGCCTCCAGGACCTTCACCGTGGATCCGAGCCGCCGCCAGACGCTGCCGAGCTCGAGGCCGATCACCCCCGCCCCGATCACGCCGAGGCGCGGCGGCACCGAGTCGAAGGCAAGCGCGCCCTCGTTGTCGCAAATCCGCGTGTTGTCGACCGGGATGCCAGGCAGATGCCGGGCTTTCGAGCCGGTGGCGATGATGACGTTCTTCGCCTCGATCTGCTCTTCTCCCGCCTGGAGCTTCCAGGTGGTCCCCCCGGAAAGCAGCCTGCCATGGCCTTGCAGCCAGGTGACCTTGTTCTTCTTGAAGAGGCCGGCGATTCCCGAGGTCATCTTCCCGACGATGCGGTCCTTCCTTTCGAGCATCGCCTTGAGGTCGAACTTGACGCCGCTCGCGGTGATGCCGTGCGCCTTGAACCGGTGCAGCACGCGCTCGTAGTTCTCGGAGGATTCGAGCAGCGCCTTGGAAGGAATGCAGCCCACATTGAGGCAGGTGCCGCCGAGCGCATAGTCGCCTTTCGGCGTCTTCCATTTCTCTACGCATGCCGTGGACAGGCCGAGCTGCGCGGCACGGATGGCGGCGATGTAGCCGGCCGGGCCCGCACCAATGACGACCACGTCAAAGCTCTTCACGGGGAACGAAGATCCAGAACACGGCGTAGACGAAGATGGTGAGGCCGCCGAAGACCAGGCCCAGGACGAAGAGCATGCGCCAGATCCAGGCCTCCACGCCGGTCAGGCGGCCGAGGCCGCCGCAGACCCCGGCGAGCCATCGGTCCGTCTGCGAGCGGCGCAGGCGATTGATGGCGAGGCCGGCGCCCGGACCGGGTACGGCATCGAGGAGCCGCGACTTGGCACGGTCGAATTCGGCCTGGGTGATCGCGCCCTTGGAGAGCAGCTGGTGCAGCTTCTCCAGCTCGCCGGCGATCGACATCAGATCTCCAGCACCAGGCGGGCGGGATCTTCCAGGGCCTCCTTGATGGAGACCAGAAACAGGACCGCTTCCCGGCCGTCGATGATGCGGTGGTCGTAGGAAAGGGCGAGATAGTTCATCGGCCGCACCACCACCTGCCCATTCTCCACCACCGCGCGCTCCTTGGTCGCATGCACGCCGAGGATCGCGGACTGCGGGGGATTGATGATCGGCGTGGAGAGCATCGAGCCGAACACGCCGCCATTGGAGATCGAGAACGTGCCGCCGGTGAGCTCCTCGATGGCGAGCTTGCCGTCCTGCGCGCGCTTCCCGAAACTTGCGATCGTCTTCTCGATCTCCGCGAAGCTCATGCGGTCCGCGTCGCGCAGGATCGGCACCACCAGCCCGCGCGGGCTGCCCACCGCCACACCGACGTCGAAGTAGCCGTGGTAGACGATGTCCGAGCCGTCGATCGACGCATTGACCACCGGGAAGCGCTTGAGGGCGTGCACGGCCGCCTTGACGAAGAAGGACATGAAGCCCAGGCGCACGGCGTGCTCCTTCTCGAAGCGCTCCTGGTACTTCTTTCGCATCTCGATCACCGGCGCCATGTTCACCTCGTTGAAGGTGGTGAGGATTGCGGCCGTCGACTGCGACTGCACCAGGCGCTCGGCGACGCGCTGGCGCAGGCGCGACATCGGCACGCGCTGCTCCGGGCGGCCGGAAGTGAGCTGCTCGAGGTTCACCGGCGGGACCGCCTGAGGCAGGGGCCCGCCTCGCTGCGGCGCAGGCTTGCTCGCCTGCGCGAGCACGTCGCCCTTGGTCACGCGGCCGTCGCGCCCCGTGCCGGCGATGCTGGAGGTGTCGATGCCCTTCTCGGCGGCGATCTTCTGCGCCGCAGGCATGACCGGCGGCGCGGGCCTGGCCTTCTCCGGAGAAGGCTTCCTTGTTTCGGGGGACGGAGCAGCCGTGGCCGCCTTCGCCTCGGTGTCGATCCGGGCGATGACATCTCCCGAGCCGACCGAGTCGCGGGCGTTCTTCAGAATCTTGACGAGGACGCCGTCGGTGGGCGCCGGCAACTCGAGCACGACCTTGTCGGTCTCGATGTCGATCAGGTTCTCGTCGCGCGCGACCCGCTCGCCTTCCTTCTTGTGCCAGTCGAGCAGCGTCGCCTCGGCGACCGATTCCGAGAGCTGCGGCACTTTCACTTCCACGATCATCTGACTTGCTCCCGTTCAGTTTTTCCCCGGCTTCCGCTTGGCATCCACCGGGTTATCGAAAAACCAGCACGTAACGTGCCGGGAAGACAACAAAATCAGCTATTTAAGCTTCCCCAAGGCCTGCTCAACCAGCGCCTTCTGGCGCTGGTTGTGACGCGCGACGTAGCCGCCGGCGGGTGACGCGGAGGGCGGCCGGCCGGCATAGTACAGCTTCTGGTCGTCGCGCATGTTCTCGCGGAAGTAGTGCGCGCTCTGATACCACGCGCCCTGATTCTGCGGCTCCTCCTGGCACCACACCACCTCGGTGGCATTCGCATAGCGCCGGATCTCGGCCGCGAACTGCTTGTGCGGGAACGGGTAGAGCTGCTCGACGCGAATAATCGCCACGTCCGAGCGCTGCATCTCGATTCTCTTCGTGGCGAGGTCGTAATAGACCTTGCCGCAGCAGGCGATGAGGCGCTTGACGCCCTTCTCTTCCACGGTCGTGGTGTCCGGGATCACGGTCTGGAAGGCGCCGTTGGCAAGCTCGCCGATCGCCGACGCCGCTTCCTTCTTGCGCAGGAGCGACTTGGGCGTGAGGACCACGAGCGGCTTGCGGAACGGGCGTAGCATTTGCCGGCGCAGCAGGTGGAAGATCTGCGCAGCATTCGACGGCACGCACACCTGCATGTTGTGCTCGGCGCAGAGCTGGAGGTAGCGCTCCAGGCGCGCGGAGCTGTGCTCGGGCCCCTGCCCTTCGTAGCCGTGCGGCAGGAACATGACGAGGCCGCATACGCGGCCCCACTTGGTCTCGCCGGAGGAGATGAACTGGTCGATCACCACCTGGGCGCCGTTGGCGAAGTCGCCGAACTGACCTTCCCAGATGACGAGCGCGTTCGGCTCTGCGGTGGCGAACCCGTATTCGAAGCCGAGCACCGCCTCCTCGGAGAGCACCGAGTCGATGACCACGAAGTCGCCCTGGTCCTTCGAGATGCTCTGCAGCGGGATGTACGTGCCCTCGTTCCAGCGCTCGCGCTCCTGATCGTGCAGCACGGCGTGGCGGTGAGCGAAGGTGCCGCGGGCCGAGTCCTGTCCTGAAAGGCGCACGTCGTAGCCGTTGGAAAGCAGCGAGGCATAGGCGAGCGTCTCGGCCATGCCCCAGTCGACGGGGAGCTTGCCTGCGGCCATCTGCTTGCGGCTCTCGATCACCCTGCCGACGCTCGGATGAAGCTTGAAGTCGGGCGGCAGCGCCGTAAGCCGCTCGCTCAGCCTCTGCAGCTCCGTGAGCGGGACGTGGGTGTCGGCCGCGTCGGTCCACCTGGAGTTGAGGAACGGCGCCCAGTCGACGGCGAACTTGCTCTTGAAGTTGGAGAGCACCGGGCTCACCGACTGCTGACCGGCGTCGAGCGTGTCGCGGTAGACCTTGATAAGACTCTCCGGCTCTGCTTCTTCAATGATTCCTTGTGCGATCAGCTTGTCGGCGTAGAGCCGGCGCGTGCCGGGATGCTGGGCGATCTTCTTGTACATGAGCGGCTGGGTCACCGCCGGCTCGTCCTGCTCGTTGTGCCCCAGCTTGCGGAAGCAGACGATGTCGATCACCACGTCCTTGTGGAACTTCTGGCGGAAGTCGAGCGCGAGCTGCGTGACGAACAGCACCGCCTCGGGGTCGTCGCCGTTCACGTGGAAGATCGGCGCCTCGACCATCTTCGCCACGTCGGTGCAGTAGATCGTGGAGCGCGCGTCGCGCGGGTCCGAGGTGGTGAAGCCGATCTGGTTGTTGACGATGAGGTGCACGGTGCCGCCGGTGCCGTAGCCGCGCGTGCCCGAAAGGTTCAGCGTCTCCATCACCACCCCCTGCCCGGCAAACGCAGCGTCGCCGTGGATGAGAATGGGCAGAACCTGGTCGCCGGTCTTGTCGTCGCGCCGGCGCTGGCGCGCTCGTACGGAGCCCTCCACCACCGGGTTCACGACCTCGAGGTGCGAGGGGTTGAAGGCGAGCGACAGATGCACCGGCCCGCCCGGCGTGGAAATGTCCGAGGAGAAGCCGTTGTGATACTTGACGTCGCCCGAGGGCAGCTCCTGGGCCCCCTTCCCTTCGAACTCGAGAAAGAGGTCCTGCGGCCTTTTCCCCAGCACATTGACCAGCACGTTCAGCCGCCCACGGTGGGCCATGCCGATGACGATCTCCTGCACGCCGTTCGCGCCGGCGCGCTGGATCAGCTCGTCGATGGAGGGGATGAGGCTCTCGCCGCCCTCCAGCGAGAAGCGCTTCTGGCCGACGTACTTGGTGTGCAGGTAGCGCTCGAGCTGCTCCGCCTCGGTGAGCTTCCGCAGCAGCCGCTGCTTCTGCGTCGCCACGAGGCTGGAGGTCGCGCGCACCGGCTCGATCCGCTCCTGGATCCACTGCCGCTGCGCGCGGTCGCCGATGAACATGTACTCGAAGCCGATATTGCGGCAATACGTATCGCGCAGCGCCTGTATCAGAGTTCTCAGCGACACCCGGTCCAGGCCGACGAAGGACCCGGAGTTGACGACCTGATCGAGGTCCGCTTCCGTGAGGTCGTAGAAGGCCGGCTCGAGCTCCGGCTGCGCCGGGCGCGGCATGCGCTTGAGCGGATCCACCGTCGCCCAGCGGCTGCCGGAGATGCGGTAGGCGGTGACGAGCAGCAGCGCCGCGACCTGCAGGCGCTCGGGCGCGACCGGCTCCGTAGCAATGGTTCTTTGAAGTGAGAACTCCCCTCGCTTGGCGCGCTGGACGAAGGACTCGACGACCGGGGCGTGCGCCACGTCCTTGGTCTGGCTGCCGGGCAGCACCTGCATGCGGTCGAAGTACTCCCGCCATTCCTCCGGCACGGACGCCGGGTTGACGAGGTAATTCTCGTAGAGCTCCTCGATGAAGGGCGCGTTCGCCCCGAAGAGGTACGAGTTCGCGAGCAATTCCTTCATCATGGGAGAGCTACCTCTTCGACATGGGCTTCACGTCCCGTCGCGACGCACCCTTGTAGAGCTGGCGCGGGCGGCCGATCTTGTACTCCGGGTCGGTGATCATCTCCTGCCACTGGGCGATCCAGCCCACCGTGCGCGCAAGCGAGAAGATGCAGGTGAACATCGACACCGGGATGCCGAGCGCGCGCTGCACGATGCCGGAGTAGAAGTCGACGTTCGGATACAGCTTGCGGCTCACGAAATAGTCGTCCTCGAGCGCGATCTTCTCGAGCGCGAGGGCAAGCTTGAACAGCCTGTCGTTGTGCAGCCCGAGCTCGTTCAGCACCTCGTGGCAGGTCTCGCGCATGAGCTTGGCGCGCGGGTCGTAGTTCTTGTAGACGCGGTGACCGAAGCCCATCAGGCGCACGCCGGAGTTCTTGTCCTTCGCCCTGGCGATGAACTCGCCCACCTTGGAGGCGTCGCCGATCTCTTCGAGCATCTCGAGGCAGGCCTCGTTCGCCCCGCCGTGCGCCGGGCCCCAGAGCGACGCGATACCCGCGGCGATGCAGGCGTAGGGGTTGGCGCCGGAAGAGCCGCACAGGCGCACCGTCGAGGTGGAGGCGTTCTGCTCGTGGTCCGCGTGCAGGATGAAGATGCGGTCCATGGCGCGCACCAGCACGTCGTTGACCTTGAACTCCTCGGTCGGCACGGCGAACATCATGCGCATGAAGTTGGCGGTGTAGGAAAGGTCGTTCTTCGGATAGATGAACGGCTGGCCGATCGAGTACTTGTAGGACATCGCCACGATGGTCGGCATCTTGGCGATGAGCCGGAACGCCGAGATCACCCGGTGGTGCGGGTCGTTGATGTCGAGCGCGTCGTGGTAGAAAGCCGAGAGCGCGCCGACTACCCCCACCATCACTGCCATGGGGTGCGCGTCGCGCCGGAAGCCCTGGTACAGCCGGGCGAGCTGCTCGTGCACCATGGTGTGGTGCGTCACGATGTGCACGAACTCGTCTTTCTGCTTCTGGCTGGGAAGCTCGCCGTAGAGCAGCAGGTAGCACACCTCGAGGAAGTCGCAGTGCTGCGCGAGCTGCTCGATCGGGTAGCCGCGGTAGAGCAGGATGCCCTGGTCGCCGTCGATGTAGGTAATGGTCGAGCTGCAGCTCGCGGTGGAGAGGAAGCCCGGGTCGTAGGTGAACATTCCCGACTTGCCGTAGAGCGTGCGGATATCCACTACGTCCGGGCCGACGGAGCCGGGGAGCACCGGGAACTCCAGGGTCTTGCCGTCGGGAAGTTTGAGCGTCGCGCTCTTCTGCGTCATGGTTTCCCCCTATGCCGCTCGCAGCCGCTCCACGACGCCGCTGAGGCGCGGGTGGTAGGTGTCGCTGCGTCCGCTGATGATGTCCCAGAGGTCGTTGTCCGGCAGGTCAAGCAGCGACCACAGCTCGGCGTCGCCCGGGTTGCGCGACAGATACCGCTCCAGGACCAGGTCGAGCTCGAGCAGACCCCGCCGGCATTTCCACCTCAATCTCTGGTCGAAAGAAATCAAACCGCCCGCCTCACGAGGAGTTCCTTGATGTGGTTGATCGCCTTCGTCGGGTTGAGCCCCTTCGGGCAGACGTCGACGCAGTTCATGATGGTGTGGCAGCGGAACAGGCGGTACGGGTCCTCGAGGTTGTCGAGGCGCTCGCTGGTCGCGCGGTCGCGGCTGTCGGCGATGAAGCGGTAGGCCTGCAGCAGGCCGGCAGGGCCGACGAACTTGTCCGGGTTCCACCAGAACGAGGGGCACGCCGTCGAGCAGCACGCGCACAGGATGCACTCGTAGAGCCCGTTCAGGTGCTCGCGCTCCTCCGGGGACTGCAGCCGCTCGCGCTCCGGCGCCGGCTCGGGATTGAGCACGTAGGGCATGACCGAGTGGTACTGCTTGAAGAACTGCGTCATGTCGACGATGAGGTCGCGGATCACCGGCAGGCCGGGTAGCGGCCGGATCGTCACGTGCTCGGGCAGCTCGGCGATCTTGGTGACGCACGCAAGCCGGTTCTTGCCGTTGATGTTGAGCGCGTCGGAGCCGCAGACGCCTTCGCGGCACGAGCGGCGGAAGGCGAGCGTGTCGTCCTGCGCCTTGGCCTTGACCATGGCATCGAGGAGCATCCGGTCGGCGGGCTCGAGCGCGACCTCGTAGTCCTGCAGGTAGGGCTTCTCGTCCTTCTCGGGGTTGTACCGGTAGATTGAAAGTCTCATCCTCATTGCTTCCTAATACGTTCTCACCTTGGGCTCGAAGGGCTGCGCCGACATCGGCCGCAGGTGCACCGGCTTGTAGTCCAGGCGGTCGCCTTCCTTGTACCACAGGGTGTGCTTCATCCAGTTCGCGTCGTCCCGCTCGGGGAAGTCGGCGCGCGCCTGCGCCCCCCGGCTCTCCTTGCGCGCCTCGGCCGAAACCATGGTCGACACCGCCGTCTCGACGAGGTTCTCGAGCTCGAGCGCCTCCACGCGCGCGGTGTTGAACACCTTGGAGCGGTCCTCGATGAAGGTCTGCTGGGCCCTTTGGGAGATCTCCCTGATCTTGGTGACGCCGGAGGCCAGGTCCTCCGGAAAACGGAACACGCCGCAATGCGCCTGCATCGTGCGGCGCAGGTCGTTGAGCACGTCCGCCACGCGCTCGCCGCGTGTGGCGGAATCCAGGCGCGCCAGCCGCCGGCGGGAATTCTCCCCGGCGTCCTTCGGCAGCGCGCGGTGGGGCGATGGCTGCCCGCGGATGTCCTTGATCATCTGCTCGCCGGAAGCCTTGCCGAAGACCAGCAGATCGAGGAGCGAGTTCGTGCCCAAGCGGTTTGCCCCGTGCACCGACACGCAGGCGCACTCGCCCACGGCGTAGAGGCCCGGCACGATCGCCTCCTTGCTGGCCCCTTCGGGGGCGACGACCTGGCCGAGGTAGTTCGTCGGAACGCCGCCCATCTGGTAGTGGACTGTGGGCACCACAGGGATCGGGTCGCGGATTGGGTCGGCATTGGCGAACTTGATCGCGATCTCACGGATGCCGGGCAGCCGCTGCATGATCACCTCCGGCCCGAGGTGGTCCAGCTTGAGCAGCACGTGGTCTGCGTCCGGACCGCAGCCGCGGCCCTCCTTGATCTCGGTGGTCATGGCGCGCGACACGACGTCGCGGCTCGCGAGGTCCTTGGCATTGGGCGCATAGCGCTCCATGAAGCGCTCGCCGCTCTTGTTCAGGAGATAGCCGCCCTCGCCGCGCACGCCCTCGGTGATGAGCACGCCGGCGCCCGCGACGCCGGTCGGGTGGAACTGCCAGAACTCCATGTCCTCGAGCGGCAGCCCGGCGCGCGCCACCATGCCCAGCCCGTCTCCGGTGTTGATGAAGGCGTTGGTCGTCGCCCAGTAGATGCGCCCGCCCCCGCCGGTGGCGAGCAGGACGCCTTTTGCCTGGAAGAGCGCGATCTCGCCGGTCTCCATCTCGAGCGCCGTCACGCCGACCACCGCCCCGTCCTGCGGGTCGCGCACCAGATCGAGCGCCATCCACTCCACGAAGAACTGCGTATTGGAGCGCACGTTCTGCTGGTAGAGCGTGTGCAGCATCGCGTGGCCGGTACGATCGGCCGCCGCGCAGGCCCGCATCGCCATCTTCGGGCTGCCGTAGTCCTGCGTATGCCCGCCGAAGGGGCGCTGGTAGATCCTGCCGTTCTCGAGCCGGTCGAAGGGCATGCCCATGTGCTCGAGCTCGACGACCACCTCCACCGCGCGGCGGCACATGTACTCGATCGCGTCCTGGTCGCCGAGATAGTCCGACCCCTTGACCGTGTCGTACATGTGCCAATGCCAGTTGTCCTCGGTGCTGTTGGCGAGCGGCGCCGCGATCCCGCCCTGGGCCGCCACCGTGTGCGAGCGCGTCGGAAAAACCTTGCTCAGCACGGCGACCTTCAGGTTCGCGCGCGCCAGCTCAAGCGCCGCGCGCATGCCAGAGCCGCCCGCGCCCACGACGAGCGCGTCGAAGCGCCGGACCGGCATCATCGCCAGAGGATCTCGGCCGCCCAGCCGAGGTACACCGCGAGCAGGAGCAGCGTGGCCGCCTGCAGCCCGAGGCGCACGCCGTCGGGCTTCACATAGTCCATCAGGATGTCGCGCGCGCCCACCCACGCATGCCAGGCGAGGCTCACGGCGAAGAGCAGCGTCGCGACCCGCATCCAGCCCTGGGCGAAAAGCGCCCTCCACGACTCGTAAGTCGGAGAGGACCCAAGGCCGAGATGGGCGAGCAGCACGAGCGTGTAAGCCGCCATCAGCACTGCGGTCAGGCGCTGCGCCAGCCAGTCGCGCATGCCGTAGTGCGCTCCGACCACGACGCGCTTCACCATAGCTTCGCCCCGAAGAACGCGGTGAGCAGCAGGCTGACGACCAGCACCGCGACGGCCGAGCGGCGCGCCGGGGCGAGCGCGACGCCGGCGTTGAGGTCGAGAAGGAGGAAGCGGATGCCGGCGCACAGGTGGTGGCAGTACGCCCAGATGAAGAGCAGCATTGCCGCCTTCACTAGCGGCAGGTCCAGGTACGAGGCGATCCGCGCAAAGCCCTCGGGCGACGCCAGGGAGCGGTCCAGCAGGAACAGCAGCCACGCCGCGAAGGGAAACACGAGCAGCGCACCGGAGACGCGGTGGAGGATCGAAACCCACCCGGGCAGCGGCAGGCGGATCTCGAAAAGCAGAGCGCGCAGGCTGAGGTATTTCGGACGAACCTTTTTCGCGACCGCGCTCGACATGGGAAGGCACCCATTATAATGAATTCACTCTCCTCCCCTCTGCGCGGAGCCAGTAATGTCCAAAGCCCCCGTTCGCGTCGCCGTCACCGGCGCCGCCGGCCAGATCGGCTATTCGCTGCTGTTTCGCATCGCGAGCGGCGAAATGCTCGGCGACGACCAGCCGGTGATCCTGCAAACGCTCGAGATCCCGGACGAGAAGGCGCAGAGGGCGCTCAGGGGAGTGATGATGGAGCTCGACGATTGCGCTTTCCCGCTGCTCCACGGCATGGTCGCCGCCTCCGACCCGATGGTGGCGTTCAAGGACGCGCAGGTGGCGCTTCTCGTCGGCGCGCGCCCGCGCGGGCCGGGGATGGAGCGCAAGGACCTGCTCGAGGCGAATGGCAGGATTTTCGGCCCGCAGGGACGCGCGCTCGACCAGGTGGCGAGCCGCGACGTGAAGGTCCTGGTGGTCGGCAACCCGGCAAACACCAACTGCCTGATCGCGATGAAGAGCGCGCCCAGCCTCAAGCCCTCGCAGTTCACCGGCATGATGCGCCTGGACCACAACCGGGCCGTTTCGCAAATCGCACAAAAGATCGGAAGGAAGACCGACGCGATCCGGAAAGTGACCGTCTGGGGCAACCACTCCGCCACCCAGTACCCGGACATCTTCCAGGCCGAGGCCGATGGCAAGCAGGTCTGGCCGATGATCAACGACCAGGCGTGGCTCGAGACGCAATTCATCCCGACGGTGCAGAAGCGCGGTGCGGCGATCATCGAGGCGCGCGGCCTGTCTTCCGCCGCCAGCGCCGCCAACGCCGCCATCTGCCACGTCCGCGACTGGGTGCACGGCACCCCCCAAGGAGACTGGGTCACCATGGGGGTGCCCTCCGATGGGAGCTACGGCGTTCCGGAAGGTGTGATCTACGGTTATCCGGTAACTTGCAAGGGGGGCAGGTACGAGCTCGTGAAAGGCATCGAAATCTCGGAGTTCAGCCGCAAGCGCATGGACGCGACGCTGAAGGAGCTCCACGAAGAACGCGACGGAATCAAGGATCTCCTCAAGTAATCCAATGTCCACTCCGGGTGCGCGGTTTCGCGAAGCGGTAAGGCAGGAGCAGCCCCTTCAGGTCATCGGCGCCATTTGCGCGTACCACGCGCTGATGGCGAAGCGCGTCGGCTACAAGGCGCTCTACCTTTCCGGCGGCGGCGTCGCCGCGGGCTCCCTCGGGATGCCGGACCTCGGCATCTCCAACCTCGACGACGTCCTCACCGACGTCCGGCGCATCACGGAGGTCTGCGACCTGCCGCTCCTCGTGGACGTCGACACCGGGTTCGGCGCAAGCGCCTTCAACGTTGCGCGCACCACGCGCTCGCTCGTCAAGTTCGGCGCCGCCGCGATGCACATCGAAGACCAGGTCGGCGCGAAGCGCTGCGGGCACCGCCCCGGCAAGGAGCTCGTGGCGGCCGAGGAGATGGCCGACCGCATCAAGGCGGCGGTCGACGCCCGCACCGACCCGGGGTTCGTCGTCATGGCGCGCACCGACGCCCTCGCGAACGAAGGGCTTGAAAAGGCGATAGAAAGAAGCCTTCTTTATGTCCGCGCGGGCGCAGACATGATCTTTCCCGAGGCCATCACGGACCTCGCCATGTACCGCAAGCTCGCCGACGCGGTGAAGGTCCCCGTTCTCGCCAACATCACCGAGTTCGGCAAGACACCGCTCTTCACCGTCGAGGAACTGCGCTCGGCCAACGTCGCGATCGCCCTCTACCCTTTGTCGGCCTTCCGCGCCATGAACCAGGCCGCTCTCAAGGTGTACGAGACAGTGAGGAAACAGGGAACCCAGAAACCGGTCGTCAGCGAAATGCAGACCAGGGACGAGCTGTACGACTTTCTCAACTACCACGACTACGAACAAAAACTCGATGAGCTCTTCTCCTCCCGCCGTTAAGCCGAAGAAGTCGGTCGCCCTCTCGGGGGTGGCGGCCGGCAATACCGCGCTGTGCACCGTGGGGCGCTCGGGGAACGACCTGCACTACCGCGGCTACGACATCCTGGACTTCGCCGACGAGGCCGAGTTCGAGGAGGTCGCCCACCTGTTGGTGCACGAGACGCTGCCCACCAGGCAGGAACTTTCGAGATACAAAGCAAAGCTGAGGGCGATGCGCGGACTGCCTCGCGCGCTGCGCACCGTACTGGAGCAACTACCCAAGACCGCGCACCCGATGGACGTGATGCGCACGGCGGTGTCGGTGCTCGGGACGCTCGAGCCGGAGAAAGAGGACCACGGCGCCGCCGGGGCGCGCGACATCGCCGATCGGCTGATGGCCTGCCTCGGATCGGCGCTTTTGTACTGGTTTCATTACTCAAACTCCCAGAAGCGCATCGAGACGGAGACGGACGACGACTCGATCGGCGGCCACTACCTGCATTTGCTCCACCAGAAGAAGCCGAGCGCCGAGTGGGTGCGTGCGATGCACACCTCGCTCATCCTGTATGCCGAGCACGAGTTCAACGCGAGCACGTTCACCTGCCGCGTCATCGCCGGAACAGGCTCGGACATGCACTCCGCCATCACGGGCGGCATCGGCGCGCTGCGCGGCCCAAAGCACGGCGGCGCGAACGAGGTTTCGGACGAAATCCAGAAGCGCTACCGCTCCGCGGACGAGGCCGAAGCCGACATCCGGCGGCGCATGGCGGCGAGGGAGATCGTCATCGGCTTCGGGCACCCGGTCTACACGACCGGCGACCCGCGCAACAAGGTGATCAAGGCCGTCGCCGAGCGCCTGTCGAAGGCCGCCGGCGACATGACCCAGTACCAGGTCGCCGAGCGCATCGAGTCGGTGATGTGGGCCGAGAAGAAGATGTTCGCCAACCTCGACTGGTACAGCGCCGTCTCCTATAGCAAGATGGGCGTGCCGACGCTGCACTTCACGCCGCTTTTCGTGCTCTCGCGCACGAGCGGCTGGTCCGCGCACGTCATCGAGCAGCGCGCCGACGGCAAGATCATCCGCCCGAGCGCCAACTACACCGGGCCGCAAAACCTCAAATGGATTCCTCTGGAAAATCGCTGAGAATGTACGAATCCGACATCACCAAGTTCATCAACCAGTTCCTCAAGGAGCATCCCGAGGAAGTGGAGTCGCAGCGCAAGGGTCGCGCCATCTGGTGGGACAAGACCCCCGAGGAGCGCGCGCCCGCGCCGTCGATGCGCCACGCCCCCCGCTCCGGCGGCGCAGAGCACACGTTCAAGGCCGGCGGCTACGAGTGGAGCTTCGAGCTCGACGACAACGCGCCGGACAAGCCGAACAAGCCTTGATGATGGCGACGCATGTCTCGAACGTCCGGCCGGCGCCGGACAAGGTCCTTACCCAGATCGCCGACTACGTCACCGGCTACAAGGTGGCGAGCAACGAGGCGTACGAGACCGCCCGCTATTGCCTGATGGATACGCTCGGCTGCGGCTTCGAGGCGCTCGAGTACCCCGCCTGCGCCAAGCTCCTCGGACCCGTCGTCCGCGGCACGATCGTGCCGAATGGCGCCAAGGTCCCCGGCACGCAGTTCCAGCTCGACCCGGTGCAGGCCGCCTTCAACATCGGCGCCATGATCCGCTGGCTCGACTTCAACGACACCTGGCTTGCCGCCGAGTGGGGCCATCCGTCGGACAACCTCGGCGGCATCCTGGCCACCGCAGACTGGCTTTCGCGCAACGGCGAGCCGCTCGTGATGCGCGACGTTCTCACCGCCATGATCAAGGCGCACGAGATCCAGGGCGTGCTCGCACTCGAGAACAGCTTCAACCGGGTGGGCCTGGACCATGTCGTGCTCGTGAAGGTGGCCTCGACGGCCGTGGTTTCCCAGCTCCTGGGATTGAGTCAGGAAGAGATCGTGAACGCGCTGTCTCAAGCCTGGGTCGACGGCCAGAGCCTGCGCACCTACCGCCACGCGCCCAACGCCGGCTCGCGCAAGAGCTGGGCCGCCGGCGACGCGACCTCGCGCGCGGTGCGCCTCGCGCTCATCTCGAAGACCGGTGAGATGGGCTACCCCTCGGCCCTTACCGCGAAGACCTGGGGCTTCTATGACGTGCTTTTCAAGGGCCAGGAGTTCAAGTTCCAGCGCCCCTTCGGCAGCTACGTGATGGAGAACGTGCTCTTCAAGATCTCCTTCCCCGCGGAATTCCACTCGCAGACCGCGGTCGAAGCGGCGATGAGCCTTTTTCAGCAGATGAAATCCCGCGGCAAAGTCGCTGAAGACATTGCGAAAATCTCGATACGGACACACGAGGCGGCAATCCGCATCATCGACAAGAAGGGCCCATTGAACAATCCCGCCGATCGCGACCACTGCATCCAGTACATGGTCGCTGTGCCGCTCCTCTTCGGCCGCCTCACCGCCGCGGACTACGAGGATTCCGTCGCCGCGGACCCGCGCATCGACGCGCTGCGCGAGAAGATCGCCTGCATCGAGGACCCGCAGTACACGAAGGACTACCACGACCCCGAGAAGCGCTCGATCGCGAACGCCCTCGCGGTGGAGCTCAAGGACGGCTCGAAGCTCCCCGAAGTGGCGGTGGAGTACCCGATCGGGCACAAGCGCCGGCGCAAGGAAGGCGTGCCGGTCCTGGTCGAGAAGTTCAAGACCAACCTCGCCCGCCGCTTCCCCGCGAAGCAGCAGAAGCAGATCCTGGAGCTTTGCATGGACGCCGAGCGCCTGGCGAAGACGCCGGTGCGCGAGTTCGTGGACCTCATGGTGATATGAGCCTGGAAGAGCGCATCGCCGAGCTCTCGCGCGAGATCCGCGCTTACCCCACGCCCATCGCGCGCTGCGACGTGCAGCTCGGCGCGCTGCTCGAGGAGCGAGCGCGACTCATCGCGCTCCTCGAGCGCCCCGCGTGCGAGCCCCTCGAGCTCTGGGTCAACGACGGCGGCCCTTCGCATCGATGAGATTTCTGCTGGCCCTGGCCCTGCTCGCCTCCTTCCCGGTCCAGTCCAGCGAAGCCTGGGAAGTCTTCTTCAGCCCGTTCCTGGGCGAGCTGCGCGCCGAGCTCGAAGAAGCCAAGCGCTCGGGCCGCAAGGGCCTGATGGTGATGTACCACTTCGAAGCCTGCCCCTACTGCAAGCGCATGAAGGACGAGGTGCTCGTGCGCAAGGACGTGCAGGAGGGCTACCGGAAGGACTTCGTCACGCTCGCGATCGACACGCGCGGCGCGCAGCCGATCACCGGCCTCGACGGCAGGACGCTCCCCGAAAGCGCCTTTGCCAAGGAGCAGAAGATCCGGGGCACGCCCACATTCGACTTCCATGGTCCCGACGGCGAGCGGCTCTACCGCCATGTCGGCGGCATCTTCGACCCGGCCGAGTTCCTGCTCCTCGGCCGCTATGTCGCGAGCGGCGCGCACCGCGCGCAGAGCTTCGTCGAATTCAAGCAGAAGGACAAAGGAACCTGAACATGCTCGAGACGCTCAAGCCCTTCCAGCACGGCAAGCTGCATTCGCTGCCCGCGCTGCAGAAAGCGCTGGGAATCCGGATCGATCGCCTGCCGGTCTCGGTCCGCATCGTCCTGGAGTCGGTGCTGCGCAATTGCGACGGGAAGAAAATCACCGAAGAGCACGTGCGCCAGCTCGCCGGGTGGAAGCCGAACGCCCCGCGCACCGAGGAGATTCCCTTCGTCGTGGCGCGCATCGTGCTGCAGGACTTCACCGGCGTGCCGCTCCTCTGCGACCTCGCCGCCATGCGCGGCGTCGCGGCCAAGATGGGCAAGGAGCCAAAGCTGATCGAGCCGCTCGTGCCGGTCGACCTCGTCGTGGACCACTCGGTGCAGATCGACCACTATCGCCAGAAGGACGCGCTCGACCTCAACATGAAGCTCGAGTTCAAGAGGAACGAGGAGCGCTACCGCTTCATGAAATGGGGCATGCAGGCCTTCGATACCTTCAAGGTCGTGCCGCCAGGCATCGGCATCGTGCACCAGGTCAACCTCGAGTACCTCGCTCGCGGCGTGCACCGGACGAAGGACGGGGTCTGCTACCCGGACACGCTGGTGGGCACCGACAGCCACACCACCATGATCAACGGTATCGGCGTGGTCGGCTGGGGCGTGGGCGGCATCGAGGCCGAAGCCGGGATGCTCGGCCAGCCGGTGTACTTCCTCACCCCCGACGTGGTGGGCGTGCACCTGAAAGGCAAGCTCCATGCCGCCTGCACCGCGACCGACCTGGTGCTGACCGTGACCGAGCTCCTCAGGAAAGCGAAGGTCGTCGGAAAATTCGTCGAGTTCTTCGGCGAGGGCGCGGCCTCGCTCGCCGTGCCCGACCGCGCCACGCTGGGCAACATGGCGCCCGAGTACGGCGCGACCATGGGCTTCTTCCCGGTGGACCAGAGAACGCTGGAGTACTTCCGCGGTACCGGGCGCACCGACGCCGAGATCGAGTCCTTCGCCGCCTACTTCAAGGCGCAGGCCATGTTCGGCATCCCGAAGGCGGGCGAGATCGACTACTCGCAGGTGGTCGAGCTCGATCTCTCGAGCATCTACCCTTCCCTCGCCGGGCCGAAGCGCCCGCAGGACCGCATCGACCTCGACCGCGTGAAGAGCGCCTTCACCGGACTCTTCTCCGCCCCGGTGAAGGAGAACGGCTTCGCCAAGAAGGCCGAGGACCTGCGCAAGCCCTATCGCACTTTCGACGGCCTCGAGATCAGGAACGGCGACGTGCTCATCGCCGCCATCACGTCCTGCACCAACACCTCCAACCCCGGCGTGCTGCTCGCCGCGGGCCTGCTCGCCAAGAAGGCCGTCGAGCTGGGCTTGACGGTCAAGCCCCATGTGAAGACCTCGCTCGCGCCCGGCTCGCGCGTGGTGACCGAGTACCTGACGAAGGCCGGGCTCCTGCCCTACCTCGAAAAGCTAGGCTTCAGCGTCGCGGCGTACGGCTGCACTACCTGCATCGGCAATGCCGGCCCGCTCGCGCAGCCGATCGAGGAGGCGATCGTCAAGAACGACCTCGTATGCGCGGCGGTGCTCTCGGGAAATCGGAACTTCGAGGCGCGTATCCATCCCAATATCCGCGCCAACTTCCTCGCCTCGCCCCCGCTCGTCGTCGCCTACGCCATCGCGGGCTCGGTCCTGGTGAACTTCAAGGAGGAGCCGCTGGGCAAGGGCAAGGACGGCAAGGACGTCTACATCGGCCACATCTGGCCGACCGTGGACGAGGTGACGAAGCTGATGCCGCTCGCCATGGACGCGCCCACCTTCCGCAAGCTTTACAGCGACCTCGCCAACACCAACCCGCTGTGGAAGAAGGTCTCGGCGCCGACCGGGCAGGTCTACAGCTGGCCCGCGTCGACCTACATCGCAGAGCCGCCTTTCTTCGCGGACTTCTCCATGACGCCCGGCACGCCGGGCGACATCAAGGGCGCGAAGGTGCTCGGCGTCTTCGGCGACTCCGTGACCACCGATCACATCTCCCCGGCGGGCTCGATCAAGCCGACCTCCCCTGCCGGCCTCTATCTGCAGGAGAACGACGTGGCGGTCGCCGACTTCAACAGCTACGGCGCGCGCCGCGGCAACCACGAGGTCATGATGCGCGGCACCTTCGCCAACGTGCGCATCAAGAACCTCATGCTGCCCGGCACCGAAGGCGGAATCACCCTGTACAAGGGAGAAAGGCTGCCGATCTACGACGCGGCCATGCGCCACATCGCCGACGGCACGCCCACCGTGGTGTTCGGCGGCGAGGAGTACGGCACCGGCTCCTCGCGCGACTGGGCGGCGAAGGGCACGCAGCTCCTCGGCGTCAAGGCGGTCATCGCCCGCAGCTTCGAGCGCATCCACCGCTCCAACCTCGTCGGCATGGGCGTGCTGCCGCTGCAGTTCATGGGCGGCGACTCCGCGCAGTCGCTCGGCATCGCCGGCGACGAGACGATCGACATATCAGGCCTGGACGACATCCGGCCGCAGCAGGAGCTGAAGCTGACCATCAAGAAGCCCGATGGAAGCGAAAGGACGATCTCCGTCCGCTCGCGCATCGACACCGCGATCGAGGTCGACTACTACCGCCACGGCGGGATCCTGCCCTACGTGCTGCGCGAGCTCATCGGCCGCGCCGGCCCCGCGAAGGCCCAGGCGGCCTAGCGAAGGTCCCGCATGGTCGCCCCCGCGAAGGCGGGGGCCCATGTCGGCTCGCTGCCGGCTTCGCACTTTGCGCGCGTACTGACGCCGCAGAACGCCCCTCGCGGCGACTCCGCTGGAGCGCTGGGTTGGGCATCGCCTACGCTGTGACTCTGGCGCGAACTGCCCAAGCCCGAGCAGTCAACGAGATCGAGCCGTTTGCTTCGGTTGGCATGCACTCTCGAATACGGTCCCGTAGGCGCGCCCTCGGTGTCTCGCTGAGCGACATAGCGTAGGCGGGCGCCGGGCC
>DASRKB010000233.1:0-31531 GCA_035649175.1 Burkholderiales bacterium
CTTCGCGGCGCATCGCTTGCCGGCGAACTACCTCGCCAAGCGCTTTGCCGCCAAGGAGGCCTTTACCAAGGCGCTCGGCACCGGGATCCGCGCGCCCGCGAACTGGCACGGCGTGTGGGTCGGCAACCTGAAATCCGGGAAGCCGGTTCTCGAGTTCACGCCGCAGCTGCAAGCGCTCATGCAGCAAAGAAACATCAGTCACGCCCACGTCTCCCTGTCTGACGAGAAAGGCGTGGCGTTCGCCACGGTGATCCTCGAATGCGAAAGCTGAGACTGCCGCCCGGCCCGGCAGTGGTGGACGTGCTCGGTACGGCGCTGGCCGACGAGGACCGCGAGCGCATCCGGCATCCGGCGGCCGGGGCCGTGATTCTCTTTGGCAGGAACTACGAGAACCCGGAGCAGCTTGGAAATCTGACGCTTGAGATTGAAAAGCTGCGCGAACCCGCGTTGCCGATCTGCGTCGACCATGAGGGCGGGCGCGTGCAGCGCTTCCGGGAGGGCTTCACGGCGATACCGCCGATGCGCGAGCTGGGTCGGCTTTGGGATCGCGACCGCGAGCAGGGGCGCGCGACGGCGCACGCGATCGGCTTCGTGATCGGCGCCGAGCTCGGCGCGGCGGGCGTCGACTTCAGCTTCGCGCCGGTGCTCGACCTCGATTACGGCGGCTCGAGCGTCATCGGCGACCGCGCGCTGCATTTCGATCCCACGGCGGTCGGCACGCTCGGCTCCCAGCTGATAGCCGGATTGCGGGCGGCGGGGACGGCGGCCGTCGCCAAGCACTTCCCCGGACACGGCTTCGCCACCGCCGATTCCCACGTCGCGGTTCCCACCGACGAGCGCAAGGTCGCGGAGATCCTCAGGAAAGACGCTTTGCCCTACCGCGCGGCGATCGAAGCCGGGCTCGCGGCGGTCATGCCCGCTCACGTGATCTTCCCCCAGGCCGACGCCGCGCCGGCGGGATACTCGAGGTTCTGGCTGCAGGAGGTGCTGCGCGGCCGGCTCGGCTTCCAGGGCCTCGTCTTCAGCGACGATCTCTCGATGGAGGGAGCCTGCGTAGCCGGCGGGCCGCCCGAGCGCGCACGCGCCGCGCTGCAAGCCGGCTGCGACATGGTGCTCCTGTGCAACGACCCCAAGGGCTGCGATGCGCTCCTGGAATCGCTGAAGGACGTGGCCCTGGCGAGGACCGACGCCTGGGAGGCGATGCGCAGGAAGGGTGGCAGAGACCTGCGCAAGAGCGTCGCCTACCGGGAAGCCCAGCGACTCCTCGGCGCGATGAAGGACCTACTCGAAAAACCGCAGACCTAGGCGCGCGCCATCGGCGTGCTACGCGCGCTCCATATAGGTGCCTTCGGCGGTATCGATCTTGATCTTCTCACCCTTGTTGATGAAAGGGGGCACCTGGACGGTGATGCCGGTCTCCATCTTCGCCGGCTTGAAGCTGTTCGTGGCGGTGGAGTTCTTGATGCCGGGCTCGGTGTCGAGCACGGTGAGCACTACCGAGGGCGGGATCTCCACGCCGATGGCGCGGCCGTTGTAGAAGTTGATCTGCACGTCGGTGTTGGGCAGCAGGTAGCCCGCCTGACCCTCGAGGAAGTCCGCCGGCAGCGAGAGCTGCTCGTAGTTCTCCTTGTCCATGAAGACGTAGCTGTCGCCGTCCTGGTAGAGAAACTGCATGTCGCGCGGATCGACGAAGGCGCGCTCGACCTTGTCCTCGGTGCGGAATCGCTGGTTGGTCTTGGTGCCCGCCTCGATGTCCTTCATCTCGACCTGCATGAACGCGCCTCCGCGACCTCCCACGTGCACGTGGTAGGACTTGAGCACGCGCCACACGCGCTTGTCCCACTCGAGGAGGTTGCCCGGACGGATCTCGACTGCTTCGACCTTCGCCATACGATTGTTCCTGCCGCGAAAAAGGCGCGAATTTTACACGATTTATAATGAAATCAGGATGTTCGATCCAAAGTCGAAGTTCGATCCGAAGTCTTTCGTCGCCGGGCTGCCCAATCTGCCGGGCGTCTACCGCATGCTGGGCCGGGGTGGCGAAGCGCTCTACGTCGGAAAGGCGCGCGACCTGAAGAAACGGGTTGGCTCTTACTTCAACAAGACGGTCGGAAGCCCGAGGATCGAGATGATGCTCTCGCAGGTCGCTTCGATCGAGGTCACCGCGACGCGCTCGGAGGGCGAGGCACTGCTTCTCGAGAACAACCTCATCAAGAGCCTCTCGCCGCGCTACAACATCCTGTTCCGCGACGACAAGTCCTATCCGTACCTCGAGATCACCGGGCACCGGTACCCGCGCCTCGGTTTCCACCGCGGCGCCAAGGATCGACGCAACCGCTACTTCGGTCCCTTCCCGCACGCGTATGCGGTCCGTGAGAGCATCCAGCTCCTGCAGCGGGTGTTCCGCCTGCGCACCTGCGAGGACACGGTGTTCGAGAACCGCTCGCGCCCCTGCCTGCTGCACCAGATCCAGCGCTGCACGGCGCCCTGCACCGGCAAGATAGCGCCGGAGCCCTACGCCGAGGACGTCGCGAACGCCGTCATGTTCCTCGAGGGTCGAGAGGACGACGTCATCGGGAGGCTGAACGAGAAGATGCACGCGGCATCGGAGTCCCGGCGCTACGAGGAGGCGGCGGCCTATCGCGACCAGGTCCGCACGCTCTCGCGCGTGCAGGCGCGCCAGTACATCGAGTCCAACCGCGGCGTGGACGCCGACGTGGTCGCCTGCGTCGTCGAGGGTGGCGTCGCCTGCGTGAACCTGGTCATGATCCGCGGCGGCCGGCATGTCGGCGACCGCAGCTTCTTCCCCTCCAACGCCGAGGGCGCAGCGGCCACCGAGGTCATCAACGCGTTTCTCGAGCAGCATTACCTGGAGCAGCCCATGCCCGGGCTGGTCGTCACGAGCGAGCCTGTGGAGATCGAGAAGGCCGTCACCCCTTCGCACGGCGAAAGGCGGGTATGGCTGGACATGGCGTGCAAGAACGCCGAGCTCGCCATCGCGCAGCGCGTGCGCGACCGCGCGACGCAGGAAGCGCGGCTGGTGGCGCTGCGCGACGCCCTCGGCCTTCCCGAGGGCGCCCAGCGCATCGAGTGCTTTGACATCAGCCACACCATGGGCGAGGCGACCGTCGCCTCGTGCGTGGTGTACGACCGGCAGCAAATGCAGAAGAGCGAGTACCGGCGCTTCAACATCCGCGACGTCACGCCCGGCGACGACTACGCCGCGATGCGCCAGGTGCTCGCGCGGCGCTACGAGCGGGTGAGCGCGGAATCGGGTCGCGTCCCGGACCTCGTGCTGATCGACGGCGGGAAAGGCCAGGCCGGCGTGGCCGCCGCGGTCCTCCACGACCTTGGTTTGCACCAGGTCTCGGTGGTCGGCGTGGCGAAGGGCCCGGAGCGCAAGCCCGGCATGGAGGAACTCATCCTCGAGGCGGAAGGGCGCTCGCTGCGGCTCGCTCCCTCGCATGCCGGCCTGCATCTCGTCCAGCAGATACGCGACGAGGCGCATCGCTTCGCCGTGCTCGGCCACCGCGCGCGGCGCGGCAAGACACGCACCACTTCGGCCCTGAGCGAGATCCCCGGCATCGGCGCGAAGCGCCGCCAGGCGCTGCTCTCGGCCTTCGGCGGGCTGCGCGGCGTGCAGTCCGCTGCAGTGGACGACATCGCCAAGGTCGAAGGCGTGAGCCGCGCGCTCGCCGAGCGCATCTACCGTCACCTGCACGAGTCGGCGGGCGGCGCACGATGATCTTCAACACGCCCAACCTCGTCACACTCTCGCGCATCGTGCTGCTGCCGCTCATCATCGGGCTGTACTACCTGCCCGACGCCTGGCTCTCGGAGGCGGGCAAGAACACCGCCGCGACGGTGGTCTTCATCCTCGCCGCGCTCACCGACTGGCTCGACGGCTATCTCGCGCGGCGGCTGAACCAGGCTTCGGCCTTCGGTGCGTTCCTCGACCCGGTGGCCGACAAGCTCATCGTGGTGGGCGCGCTCATCGCGCTGCTCCACCTCAACCGCGTCGACATGCTGGTGGCGCTGATCATCATCGGCCGCGAGATCGCGATCTCCGCGCTGCGCGAATGGATGGCGAAGCTGGGGCAGGCGAAAAGCGTGGCGGTCGCCTTCGTGGGCAAGCTGAAGACCGTGGGACAGATGATCGCGATCCCGCTGCTCCTCTACAACGACGACCTCCTCGGCGTGATCGACTGCCGCTGGCTGGGCACCGTCCTCATCAATATCGCGGCGGTGCTGACCGTGATGTCCATGCTCTACTACCTGCGCAAGGCGTTGCCGCACGCCTCCGTGCGGTTATAATGGCCGCCTGCGATACGCCGCGGGAATAGCTCAGTTGGTAGAGCGCAACCTTGCCAAGGTTGAGGTCGCGAGTTCGAGACTCGTTTCCCGCTCCAAGTTAAGATAGGGAAGGTCCCGGCACCTTAAACTCCGGGACCTTCCCTTTTTGCTGCAGTTGGCGGGATGGCAGAGTGGTCATGCAGCGGCCTGCAAAGCCGTGGACGCCGGTTCGATTCCGACTCCCGCCTCCAGAAACGCGCACCCTTGTTCGACGGTTCGCCCGGGTGGTGAAACTGGTAGACACAGGGGACTTAAAATCCCCCGGCGCAAGCCATGGCGGTTCGACTCCGCCCCCGGGCACCAGTGGTTTCCGTGGCAGCGACGCGTCTATAAGCGAAACGTGAGGCCCTCGCGTCCTGGTGTCACGCGGTACGCGGGATTGGCGTCCGCGATTGCTTCCGCCATCAGCCGATCGAGATCGGCGTCGGAGTGGCTGGGGTCGTGATGGAACGGCACCAGGTGCTTCGCTTCCACCAGCGTGCCGAAGTTGAGTACGTGGCGAAGCGAGCTGTGACCCCAGCCGACGTGATCGGGATATTCATGTGCCGAGTACTGGCTGTCGTGGATCAGGAGGTCCGCGTTCTCCGCCAGCACTCCTCCGGAGGTCCATGCGCGCGGCAGCTGCGGAAACACGGACACGCCGAGCGCCGGCTCGTGATCGGGCAAATAGACGAGTACATGGCCGGCGCCGTCGCGAATGCGGTAGCCGACCGTCGGCCCGGGGTGGCAGACACGCGCGGACGATACGCGGAACTCGCCGATGTCCGCTTCGATGTCGCTCACTTCGTGCAGGTGCAGCCGGCACGGCACCTCGCGCAGGCCGACGGGAAAGAGCGGCGGGGACAGATACCGCCGCAGACGCGCCTGCAGCGCGAGATTCGTGCTCGCCGGTCCCCATATGTGCACTTCCATGTCGGACCGGTACAAGGGCGCGAAGAAGCCGAGACCCTGAATGTGATCCATGTGCAGGTGCGTGAGCAGCACGTCTATGCGCCGTATCGAATCGGGAATCGTCGCCGCCATGCGCCGCACGCCCGTGCCGGCGTCGAGGACAATGACCGTGCCTTCGGGCCCGCGCACGCACACGCACGACGTGTTGCCGCCGTAACGCGCCGTGTCGGGGCCCGGTGTCGCGAGCGAGCCTCGTGTGCCCCACAAGGTGACGTCCATCAGATTTCCCACAAGAAATGCATCACGCCGAGCAGCGTTTCGCGTTCGCCGACAAGCGGTACCGCGGTGGCCTGCACATGCCTCCATTCGCCGCCGCCGCTCTTGATCCACACGCGCCTCGTGACGGGCCGACGCTCGCGGCGAGCGATGCGTGTCGGGCGCTCCTCGGAGCGGATCGCCTTGCGGTTCTCGTCTTCGACGGCGATCGCCTCAAGGAGCTCGTCTGCCGTGATCTCGCCCGTTTCCTCGAAGCGCATGCTGAGCAACGCCTCGGCCGGCTCGTTGTAGAAGACCAGCGCGCCTTCGGCATCGATCAGCAGGATCGGGATCGCGATCGAGCTCGCGAGCTGCCTCGCGAGAATCATCTGGATCGGCTTGGCAGGAATGGCGCGCCTCTTGCACGCGAGGACGCGCCAATGTACACCAAAGCGGCGCATCCGACGACGTGCGGCGAGCGGGCGAGCTCATTCAATGAATCAGGCCGAGGGCGGCCGCTCGAGGCGCATGCTGAGCCGGATGCTGTTGGCAGCCGTGGATACGGATGCGGAAGCCCTTGCGGTAGGCCGGGCCGAAGAAGGGGAACCCCATGATGTGGTCCCAGTGCGCATGCGATATCAGGACGTTGACCGTCGCCGGCGCGCCCGCCTGGCGCGCAAGCACGTGCTCGCCGAAAGCTCGCGCGCCGCTTCCCATGTCGCAGACGAAGTACTCGGCGTGCGCCTCGGCCTCGCCCGGTACGAACTCCACGCAAGACGAGTGGCCGCCGAGGGTGCGGGCGAGCCCCGGATCGAGCTCCTGCTCCACGAAGGCCGCTGCCTTTTCTACCGTGTCCAAGCCGCGGCCGTTGGCCTGCACCAACGCGAGCGTGAGGCGCTCGCGCATGTCGCGCCAGGTGAGGGCCACGGGCAGCGACCCGCGCGTGACCCAGAAGCGTAGGCGCATGCCGCGCTAGCGCGTGTCGTACGCGGCCGCGGCCTCCGGCGACACGGCGGCCAGCGCCTGCCGCCGCGCGCCCGGGGCCCGGGCCTCGTTGGAAGCGAGCATGTTATGTCTCGGCATTCTAGAATGAGATCGAATGCCGTTGGCCGCCTTCAACTTCACCCGCTGGATCGACGAGCATGCGCACCTGCTCAAGCCCCCGGTGGGCAACCAGCTGGTGTTCCGGGAGACGGGGGACCTCATCGTCCAGGTCGTGGGCGGCCCCAATGCGCGGACCGACTACCACGACGATCCCTACGAGGAGTTCTTCTACCAGCTGCGCGGCGACATGGTGCTCAAGGTCATCGAGGACGCTGGACCTCGGGACCTGCCGATCCGCGAGGGAGAGGTCCTGCTCATCCCTGGGCACCTGCGGCACTCGCCACAGCGCAGCGCGGGCTCAGTCGGCCTCGTGGTGGAGAAAGTGCGCCCGCGCGAGGTGGACGACGGCTTCGAGTGGTATTGCCCGGAGTGCTGGGCGCTGGTGCACCGTGTCGAAGTCAACGTGCAGAACATCGTGGACGACCTGCCGCCGCTCTTCGAGGCGTTCTACAAGAGTCATCGCCGATGCCCGCGATGCGGCGCGGTCCATCCCGGAAAAGGATGAAGCCGCCGAGCAAGGCTGCGGCGGCGGCCCAGCGCCTGCTCGAGGCGCACCAGCGCCGCGAGCCCTTCACGCCGCTTCCTTCCGATCTCTCGCCTGCCAGCCCGGAAGAAGCCTATGGCATCCAGGATGCCTTCGTCGCGCTGCGCGCGCAGTCGCTTGGCGCCATCGCCGGCTACAAGGTGGCGCTCGCCTCCGAGGCGATGCGCAGGCTCGTCGGGGTGGACAGCCCTCAGCTCGGGACGATGCTCGAGTCCAGCCTGCGTCGCTCCCCCGCGCGTGTGCGCACATCGGACTATGTTCACCTGCTCGTCGAGTTCGAGATCGGCGTGGAAATGGCGGAAGACTTGCCCGCCGCCGACGCGCCGTTTACCCGCGAGCGCGTTGCCGCCGCCGTCGGCGCCGTCATGCCGGCAATCGAGCTCGCCGACGACCGCAACGCCGACTACGCGTCTCTCGCCCGCCACCCGCTGGATCTGATCGCCGACAACGGCTGGAGCGAGGGCGCGGTGCTCGGCCCCCCGGTTTTCTCCTGGAAAGGCATCGATCTTGGCGCGGTGCGAGGCGTCGCGACGATCAACGGTCAGCCGGTCGGGGAGGGCAGAGGCGCTGAGGCGATGGGCCATCCCTTCGACTCCGTGGCCTGGGTCGCGAACCACCTCGCCGCGCACGGCCGCGGTTTGTTGCGCTCGGAAGTCGTCATTACGGGCAGCCTCGTGACCTCCAAGTTCCCGCGGCCGGGCGACGTCGTCTCCTTCGCCGTGGACGGTCTGGGTAGCGCCGAACTACGAGTCAAGTAACTATCGACCGGCCGTGCGCCGAAGTGCCACCGGAGCGCTAGTCGCGCACTGGAGCAACGAGCTCGCGCAGGCGCGCCTTGACCACCTTGCCCATCGCGTTGCGGGGCAGGGCGTCGAGAAACACCACGCGGCGAGGATGCTTGTAGCGGGCCAGCCGGTTTTCGAAAAGCATCATGATTTGTTCTTCCTTCAGGGTCGAGACCACGCAAGCGCAGGCGGCCTCTCCCCACCGCGGATCTTCGACCCCGATCACCGCGGCTTCCTTGATATCCGGGCAGTCGGCGAGCACGTTCTCCAGCTCCGCCGGGTGGATGTTCTCGCCGCCGGAGATGATCACGTCCTTGGAGCGGCCGACGATCCAGTAGAAGCCTTCCTCGTCCACGCGCGCGAGGTCGCCGGTGCGGAACCACCCTTCGGGCGTGAGGCCGGAGTAGTCCGGCCAGTAGCCGCGCATCACCGCCGGCCCCCGCACCCAGATCTCGCTGTCCACGAGCTTCACCTCGCAATGGGGAGCCGGCTTGCCCGTACTCCCAACCTTCTGAAATGCCTGTTCCTTGAGAAGAACAACGGCAATCGGAGCGGTTTCGGTGCAGCCGTAAATCTGGCCCACTGGCACGCGTCGCTCGTGGAAAGCCCGGATGAGCGAGTCTGGGACAACCATGGATCCGGTATTGAGGATCTTCAATGAAGAGAGATCCGATTTGCTCCAGGCGGGATGGGCGATCACCGCCGCCATCGTCGCGGGCACGAGCAGGCTGATCGTCGGCCGGCGCTTCGTCACGTCGGCGAGCCACGAGGCGGGCTCGAAGCGCTTGTGCAGCGTCACCGTGGCGCCAGCAAGCAGGGCAGGGAGCGTCTGGTTGTTGAGGCCGCCGACGTGGAACATCGGCAGCGCGCTCAGCACGTGGTCGGACTGGGACAGATCGTGGGCGTGGATGGAGTTGAAGCCGTTCCAGATGAGCGCCGACTGCGTGAGCACAGCCCCCTTGGGCGCGCCGGTCGTCCCGGACGTATAGACAATCAGCACGTCATCGCCGTCTCGCCCCTCTTCCTCTACCGGAACTTCCTTGTCGAGGCTCCCCGCGGGTACGCCGAGCTTGCCCGCCGCGTCGGCGAAGTCCTCATCCGCGAAGATCAGCTTCGGCGAGCAGTCGGCAAGAATCTTCCTGTGCTCCGCCGGCGTGAGCCGCCAGTTGAGCGGCACGAGGATCGCACCGCGGCGCGCAGCGGCGACAAGCAGCACCAGCATCTCGGGGCTGTTGTAGCCCAGCCAGGCGATGCGCTCGCCCTTGGCCACGTCGAGATGCTTCGTTGCGTGCTCAATTCGGGCCCGCAGATCGGCATACGTGATGTCGGTGCCATGGAAATGGATGGCGAGCTTCGAGGGGAAATGGTTCGCCCAGGTTTGGACGATGCGCGACAGACTCACGTCAGTCGTCGGTCTCGCCTGGCTCGTAGAGCGCCTCGCGCCCGATACGGTCGAGGCAAAGCTCCGCCGTCCAGGGCAGCATCAGCGCGCCGCAGCGCGAGTCGCGGTAGAGGCGCTCGAGCGGCAGTGACTTCAGCATGGACTGACCGCCGCAGGTACGGATGGCGAGCGTGGCGATAGCATTGGCGTTCTCCATGATCGTGTACTGCGCGGCGTAGGCGCGCAGGCGCGACTCCTTCGGCGGATCGATGCGCGCATCGTCCAGCATGCGCAGGAAAAGGGCGCGCGTCTGCTCGAGCTTCACCCACATCTCGGCTACCGCGATCTGCTTGGTCGGGTACATGCGCCGCTTGACCGGCGGCATGCCGGGCAGCTCGCCGCGCAGGTAGCTCACGGTAAAGTCGTAGGCGGCCTGGGCGATACCCATGTAGGTCGGTGCGAGGGTGGTGAACATGTGCGGCCAGCGGCTCGCAGCCTGGTGATAGATGCCGCGCGGCATCATCTGCGCGTCGTCGGGAACGAAGACGTCCCTGAAGACGAGCGTGCGCGAGACGGTGCCGCGCATGCCGAGCGGGTCCCAGTCGCCGGTGATGGTCAGGCCCGCAGCGTCGCCCGGCACGCCGATGTAGAGCGTGTCCTTCATCGAGAGCTCGGCCTTCGCCTCAGTGCAGAGCACGCCATAGTAGTGGGCGGCGCCCGATAGCGAGGCGAAGATCTTCTTGCCGTTGACCACCCAACCGGCGTCGGCGCGGGTGGCGGTGGTGCCGAAAGGGGCGCGTCCCGCCGCGGCGGCGCTTCCTTCCGAGAAGGGCTGGGCGTAGATGGCGCCGTCGCGCACGACGCGCTGGAAGTGCACCGCGCGGTGCTTCTCGTGCTCGGCGCGCTGCGCCGGCGTCATCTCGAGGTCATCGGCGAGCACCCCCGGCCAAAGCGTGGAGCAGGCGTGCATGTTGAAGGTGAGGGCGGTCGCGCCGCAGTACCTCCCGATCGTCGCGGAGACGAGCGCATAGGTCTTGAGGTCCGCGCCCCGCCCGCCGAACTTCTCCGGGACGCACAGCCCGAGCAGTCCGGCGTTCCTCAGGTCGGCGTAGTTTTCATGTGGGAAGCTTGCCTCGCGGTCGTAGCGTTCCGCGCGCTGCGCAAAGGACGGCCCGAGCGACTCGGCGAGCTCGATAAGCGTCTTCTGCTTCTGGGTCAGGGGATAATCGCTGCCGACGATCGAGCTCATAAAGTCTTCAGGAACTCCTCGAGCGCCTGGTTGAACGCTTCGGGCTGGTCCATGGGACCGAGGTGGCCGCAGCCCTCGAGCAGCACGTAGCGCGCGCCCGGAATCCGCTTCGCCATCTTTTCATGTACCACAGGCGGCGCAATGCGATCGTCAGCGCCGGCGACAAGGAGCGTCGGCACGCGGATTTTCGCCAGGTTCTCGCGCCGATCAAAGGTCGTGAGCAGCGCAACCGCCTTGCGGTAGGTCTGCGGCGGGATCCCCGACATGATGCGCCGCGCGAGTTCGACACCGCTCGGATCCGACCTTGAGCCGCGCATCGTCGGCATCAGCGCCGCGGCGATCTCCGCCATGGTCTTCCCATCGTCCAGCGGCCCTGTGCGCGCAGCGACGAACTGGCGGGCAAAGTCGCCGCCGGGGGCAGGGAAGGCGGGGCTGGTGAAGCCGAGCACGAGCGCCTGCACCCGGTCGGGAAAGCGCGCACAGGTCTCCTGCGCCACCATGCCGCCCATGCTGTGGCCGATCAGCACAGCCGGCTCATCCATCTGCTCCATGAGGGCCCTGACTACCTGCTCGAAGTCGTAGGGCTCCACCAGCGGCGCGGCGCCGTAGCCGGGCTGGTCCCAGGCGATGCACCGGTACCCGCGTTCCGTGAAATAAGGGACTTGGCGGTCCCACGCGGCATGTCCGCCGCCCACGCCGTGCAGAAAAAAAAGGCTCCTCACCCGCACATTGTAGAATCGCCTAAATGATTGTTTTCGACCTGCTTTGCGGCAGCGGCCACCGGTTCGAGGGTTGGTTCGCGTCGTCCGCCGATTTCGCGTCGCAGAAGGAGCGCCAACTCGTCTCCTGCCCAAGCTGCGGCTCGGCGCACATCGAGCGGGTTCCCTCGGCCACCCGAGCCAACCTGGGCGCTCAACCCCCCAAAGCCCCGCAGCCACAGCAAACACCGCAGAAGACGCCGGACATGGAAGGCAAGGATCCCTTCGCCATCGCCCAGATGCTGTATTCCCGAATGCTGGACGAGCTCATCACGAAGTCCGAGGACGTCGGCAAGCAGTTTCCGGACGAGGCGCGCCGCATCCACTACAAGGAAGCCCCGGCCCGAGCGATCCGCGGCGAGGCAACACAGGAGCAGCATGAGGAGCTCGTCGATGAGGGCATCCCGGTGCTCCGGGTACCGGTTCCGCCCAGCGACAAGCTCAACTAAGCCTTCCAGGGCGATCTTCCACGCAGCGAGATGAGGGCTTAGCGCCGTAAACCTGCGGCAGGCGAATACGGCCCAATGTGTATTATGTTAAATAATTGGAATAGCTCGAAAAGCCAGGTCTCAGGGGCGCAATTCCGCCCCTTCCCTTATCAAGATGACTGTAATTTAGTTTTGCTGCAGTAATACCTTAGGACACGTTCCTAAGGCTTAGGCTGAGAAAGAAAGAGCTCGGTGGACAAGAGGGCCACGTTCAGCGGGTGGCGGGCAAGAACGCGGTTCTCTCCCATCGCTCGGGCGTAGGTGAGCCAGGCGCGGGCTTGCTCGGGTCTGACCGGTGAGGCGCCAGTCTCATACTTCGGCGGAAGGCCGAAGGCGGCGAAAGCGCGATCCAGGGCGACCTTCTGGAGCGCCTCCACCAGGCGCTCGAGGTCTTCTCGGTCTTCGACCGGCGATGGGTTGCAGAGCGCCTGCTCGATGGCTGCCGCGTCCGCGGCGAATTCCATGGCCCTGAGGGGGGCGCCGCCGGCATAGGAAAGCCAGCGCTGGGCGCCCTTGATTCGCTGCCCCGCAAGCCAGGCCAGGGCGGCGTCGCGGGGCGGTACGGGAACGGGAAGGGCCACGCAGCGGCTACGGATGGTCGGCAGGAGCCTCGCGGGGCGATGGGAGACAAGCAGGAACACCGCCCCCGCGGGCGGCTCCTCTAGGCCCTTCAGCAGCGCGTTCGCGGCGTTTTCGTTCATGTCCTCGGCGGGATGCACGAGGGCCACGCGCATCCGGCCGCGGTGCGAGCCAATGTAAAGAAAGTCCGCCAGCTGCCTGACCTGCTCGATCTTGATCACAAGGCTTGGCTTGCCCTTGCGCGCCGACGTCGGCGTTTCTTCCTGCGGCTCGAGCACCGGTTCCTTCATCAGCGCTTCGGGCTCTAGACGCCGAAAATCGGGATGGTTGCCCGCCTGGTACCACCGGCAGGCGGCGCAGGCGCCGCACGGGCGCTGCCCGGCATCGGCGTGCTCGCAAAGCAGCAGCTGGGCGATGCGCTCGGCGAGCGAGAGCTTTCCGACGCCGCGCGGGCCATGCACCAGAAGGGCATGCGGCAGGCGCCCCAGGCGCGCGCGCACCGAGTCGAGAACGGGCGCAGTCCAGGGATGGATCACAGCGCCGCGAGCTCGGCCGCGATCGCCTTGCGGATCGTCGCCATGTCGGTGGAAGCGTCGATGACGCGCATGCGAGCGGGCTGCGCCTTGGCCAGCTCGAGGTAGGCACTGCGCACCCGCTCGAAGAAAGCACGGTCCTCGCGCTCGAAGCGGTCGAGCGGCCGCTTGGCGCCGGCAAGGCGCTTGCTCGCCACCTCGTAGGGGCAGTCGAAGACGAAGGTCCGGTCCGGCTCCAGGCCGGGATGGGCGAGCTGGCGCAGGCGCTCGATGAGGTCGGCGTCCACGCCCTTCCCCGCCCCCTGGTACGCCGCGGTGGCATCCGAGAAGCGGTCGCAGACAACCCAGTTCCCCGCCTCGAGGGCCGGACGGATGACCTTGGCGACGTGATCTGCGCGCGCGGCGAACAGAAGCAGCGTCTCCACTCCGGGCGCCATGTCCTGGGAAAGGACCGCTTCGCGCAGCCGCTCGGCGAGGTCCGTGCCGCCGGGCTCGCGCGTGACGATCAGGTGAGGCGCCCTGGTGCGAAGCGCGTCGGCGATGAACTCGGCGTGGCTGGATTTTCCCGCTCCATCCACGCCTTCCAGGGTGATGAATCTGCCGCGCGCCGTCATCTGCCACCGCGCTGGTATCGGCTCACGGCGCGGTTGTGCTCGTCCATGGTGCGGGAGAAATGGCTCGAGCCGTCGCCGCGCGAGACGAAGTACAGCGCTTCGGTCTTCGCCGGCCGCACTGCGGAGCGGATCGAGGCGAGGCCGGGCATCGCGATCGGCGTAGGCGGGAGACCTGCCCTCGTATACGTGTTGTACGGCCCGTCGTCCTCGAGATGGTTGCGCTTGAGGTTGCCGTCGAACCGCGCGCCCAGCCCGTAAATGATGGTGGGATCGGTCTGCAGCCGCATGCCGATGCGCAGGCGGTTGGCGAACACGCCCCCGATCAGGTCGCGCTCGCCCGCCTTGCCGGTCTCCTTCTCGATGATCGAAGCCATGATGAGCGCCTCGTAAGGCGAGCCGAGCGGCACGTCCGGGGCGCGCCTCGCCCATTCCTCGTTCAGATGGCGTTGCATCGCCCGGTACGCGCGGCGCAGCACGGTGAGGTCGCTCGCGCCCTTGGCGAAGAGATAGGTGTCGGGAAAGAACAGTCCCTCGGGATGCGACTCCTGGATCTCCAGCTGGGCGAGCACCTCGCCCTCGGTCAGGCCGGCCGTGTCGTGACGCAGGTCCGGGCTCGCGTCGAGCGCGGCGCGGAACTGCGCGAAGGTCCATCCCTCGATCAGCCGCACCTCGGCCTGCGTCACGTCGCCGCGCGTGAGCTTGTTCAGGAGATCGATCGGGGTGAGGGGCTGCGTGAACTGGTAGTTGCCCGCCTTGATGGCGCGCTCCCGCCCGAGCAGGCGCGCGAGCACCTCGAACTCCGCGCCGCGCACCGCCACGCCGCCGCGCTCCAGCTGCTCGATGGCGGTGCGCAGGCCGGCGCCGCGCGGGATCTCCACCTCCGCCGGAAGCCGGCTCATCGATACCGGGGAAGCGACGTACCAGGTGGCGTACCCACCGACGGCGACGACGACCAGCAGCAGCAGCGCAACAAGAGTCCTCAGAATGCCTCGCGGTAAAATCCCATTCTACGATGGAGCGCGCGCGCCTCACCCGCTACGGCATGCTGTCTGTTACCGGCGACGACGCGCGCGAGTTCCTGCACGCGCAGCTCACGAGGGACATCCGCGGCCTGCCCGCCGATCGCGCAGCGCTCGCCGGCTGGTGCTCCGCGAAAGGCCGCCTGCTCGCGACCCTGCTGGTAATTCCGGCGCCGCAAGGCTTCCTGATGCAGCTCTCGCGCGACATCGCGGCGCCAGTGGCGAAGCGCCTGTCGATGTTTGTCCTGCGCTCGAAGGTGAAAGTTGCCGACGAGAGCGATCGGTGGACGCAGGATGGACTATGGGACGTAGAGAGCGCTGCGCCGGAAGTGGCGTGGAGCGGCGGCGTCGCCACGGTGCGGGTGGGCGAGCGGAGATACCTGCAGCTTGGCCCCTCCTCCGCCATGACCACCGAGCCCACGGCGCGCGAGGAGGTCTGGACGCTGCAGGAGATCCGCGCGGGCCGGCCGCTCATCACGAGCGCGACGCAGGACCAGTTCGTGCCACAGATGGTGAACTTCGAGAAGCTCGGCGGCATCGACTGGCAGAAGGGCTGCTATCCCGGGCAGGAGATCGTCGCCCGCGCGCAGTATCGCGGGCAGGTCAAGCGGCGCATGGTCCACCTGCATGCGCCGGCGGGCACCGATGTCGTGCCGGGCGCGGAGTATCAGGGCGGCGTGGTGGTAGACCGGGCAGGCGACGAGCTGCTCGCGGTGATGCCGGTTTGAACTACTACGTCTACTACAAGGTCGCGCCAGAGCGGGCGGCGCAGCTGCGTCCCGACATAGAAAGACTTTTTTCCCTGGTCCAGGAGCGCTTCAAGGTCCAGGGGAGGTGGATGCGCCGGCGCGACGACCCGTCGACGTATATGGAGATCTACGAGGGCATCGCCGACGAGGCGGCGTTCGAGGCGCTGATGGAGCGCGAAGGCGGGAAGCTCGGCCTGCAGCGCCGCGTCGAGCGCTTCGTATGTGCCTGATCCTGCTCGGCTGGCGCGCGCATCCTACGCTGACGCTCGCGGTCGCTGCTAATCGCGACGAGTTCCATGGCCGCAAGGCCGCGCCGGCCGCGTTCTGGGAGGACCGCCCGGGGATCCTCGCCGGTCGCGACCTCGAGGCGATGGGCACCTGGATGGGCGTGTCGCGCGCCGGCCGGTTTGCCGCGGTCACCAACTACCGCGGCGCGCGCGAGGCCTCCGCGCAGGAATCCCGCGGTGCGCTGGTGACGCGGTTTCTGGAAGGCAGCGAAGCGCCAGCGCCCTACTTCTCCGATCTTTCTCTTCGGAAAGACAAGTACAGCGGATTCAACCTGCTCGCCTCCGACGGCGAGGAGCTGTGGTGGATGTCGAACCGCGGCGGCGCCCCGCGTCGCCTCGAGCCGGGCATCTACGGCCTCGGAAACCTGCTCCTCGACTCCCCGGAGGTCGAACCCGACAAGGCGCGCTTTCGCACCGTGCTCGGCGCCGCGGCAGGCATCGAGCCGCTCTTCGGCACGCTCTCGCCGGCGAGGATCGTGAATCCGGCGTACGGGACTCGCTGCTCGACTGTCTTTCTGCGCTCGCGGGACGGACGAGTGCGGTACGCCGAAAGAACCTACTCGCCCGACGGCACCGAAGGCGAGACGCTGCGGTTCGAGTTCGGCTAGAGGATCCGGCGCATCGCCTGATGCGCGATGCCGGCCTCCTCGTACTCCTCGCCCTCCTCCACGAACCCGTGCGCGCGGTAGAAGGGCACGGCGTGAACCTGCGCCGAAAGCGCGACTTCGCGGTCGCCGCGCGCGCGCGCGGCCTCGATAAGCCGCATCAGCATAGCGGCGCCAACGCCCTTGCCGCGGTAGTCCTTCAGCACGGCCATTCTTCCGATATGTCCATCCGGGAGGAGCCTGCCGGTACCCACTACTGACTCATGATGGAACGCCAGGGCGTGGAGGCATCGGGCATCCATGTCGTCAAGCTCGATCTCCGCCGGGACGCGCTGCTCGCGCACGAACACCTCGAAGCGGATGGGCGATGCGCGCTCGCGCGCCTGGTTCCACTCCATGAGCTCGACTCGCCACACGTCGTGAAAAGTATAATCGGCCCATGAAAAGCCTCTGGAGCGACGCCGAGGCGGCGAAGTTCGCCGGCCCTCTCGGCCCGCGCGTCTATAGCTCGCGACTCCTCGGACGCGACAAGTCGCTCGTCCTGCATGGGGGGGGCAACACCTCGGTCAAGCTGCGCGAGAAGAACCTCTTCGGCGAGGAGGAGGACGTGCTCTACGTGAAGGGCAGCGGCTGGGATCTCGAGACGATCGAGCCGGCCGGCTTCTCGCCGGTGGCGCTCGGCTACGTGCGCCGGCTCGCCGGCCTGCCGACGCTACCCGACCCGCAGATGGTGAACGAGCTCAACACCCACATGCTGCGGGCGGGAGCGCCCTCGCCGTCGGTCGAGACGATCCTGCACGCCATCCTGCCGCACAAGTACGTCGACCATACCCACGCCGACGCCGTCCTCTCCGTGTCGAATGCTCCGCAGGGCGAAAAGCGCATCCGCGAGATCTACGGCGACAAGGTGGTGGTGATTCCCTACATCATGGCGGGCTTCGACCTCGCCGCCTACTGCGCACGCGAGTTCCCGAAGCAGGCGAAGTCCGGGACCATCGGGATGGTGCTGCTCTCCCACGGCATCTTTTCCTTCGCCGAGGACGCGCGCAAGTCCTACGAGCTGATGATCGACCTCGTCTCGATGGCCGAGGAGTACCTCGCGCACAAGAAAGCATGGACTGTGTCTTCCGGCTCCAATGAAGAACCCGCCTTCAAGAGAGAAGAAACGGCGAAGCTGCGTCGCGCTATTTCCGACCAGGCCGGCTTCCCGATGATCGTGCGGGTGAACGACAGCCCGAAGTTTCTCGGCTTCGCGCAGCGCCCCGACTTGGAGAAGCTCGCGCTGCAGGGCCCGGCGACCCCGGACCACGTCATCCGCACCAAGCCTTTCCCGATGATCGGCCGCGACGTTGCGGCTTTTGCTCGGCGGTACAGAGAGTATTTTGAGAAGAACAAAAAGCAAGCAGCGGACCCGAAGACCATGCTCGACATGGCACCGCGCATGGCGCTCGACCCGCAGCTCGGGTTCCTTGCCGCCGGTCGCACCGCCAAGGACAGCGCGATCGTCGAGGAGCTCTACGACCACACCATCGATGTCATCCTGCGCGCCGAGGCGCTCGGCGGCTGGCGGGCGCTCGACCAGCAGCACACCTTCGATATCGAGTACTGGGACCTCGAGCAGGCCAAGCTGCGCAAGGGCGGTGCCCAGCCTGCCTTCACCGGCGAGGTCGCCGTGGTCACCGGCGCGGCTTCGGGCATCGGCAAGGCATGCGTCGAGAGCTTTTTCAAGCGCGGCGCCGCGGTGGTCGGGCTCGACCGCAACCCGGCCATCGAGACGCTCTTCACGAGGCTCGACTATCTGGGCGTCACCTGCGATCTCACCGATGCAAACGCCATCCAGAGCGCTCTGGATAAGGCCGTAAGGCGCTTCGGAGGCGTCGATATGCTGGTGCTTAATGCCGGCATCTTTCCCTCCTCCCAGCCCATCCAGGACATCGGCGCGGAGAGCTGGCGCAGCGCCATGACCGTGAACGTCGAGGCGAACCTCCTTGTCATGCAGGCCTGCCATGCGCTTCTCAAGCTAGCGCCGCGCGGCGGTCGCGTCGTCGTGATCGGCTCGAAAAACGTGCCTGCGCCCGGCCCGGGCGCCGCGGCCTATTCCGCCTCCAAGGCGGCGCTCAACCAGCTCGCGCGCGTCGCGGCGCTGGAGTGGGCCAAGGACGGCATCCGCATCAACTCGCTCCATCCCAATCAGGTCTTCGACACGGCGCTGTGGACCGACGAAGTTCTCGCCCAGCGCGCGAAGGCCTACAACCTCACCATCGAGCAGTACAAGAAGAACAACCTCCTGAAACAGGAAGTCTCGTCGAAGGACGTCGCCGAGCTCGCCGCCGAGATGTGCGGCGCGCTTTTCGCCAAGACCACCGCCGCCCAGGTTCCGGTCGACGGCGGTAACGAGCGGGTCGTCTGAATGGCTGAAGCGGTGCAGCCGATCCGCTGGCGTGGCGATCGGCTGGAGCTCCTCGACCAGCGCCTTCTTCCGGACAAGACCGTCTACCTCACCTGCCGCACCGCCGGCGAGGTCGCGAAGGCGATCAAGGACATGGTGGTGCGCGGCGCGCCGGCCATCGGCTGCGCGGCGGCTTTCGGCATCGTCCTTTCAAAAGGATCTTCTCAGGCCTACGAAGCGCTGAAGAAGAGCCGCCCGACCGCCGTGAACCTCTTCTGGGCCCTCGAGCGGATGAAGAAGGCAAAGGACCTCGAGGCCGAGGCGAAGGCGATTTACGAGGAAGACGTAGCGGCCAACCGGGCAATGGGAGAGGTGGGTGCCGCGCTCATTCCCGAGAATGCGCGGATCATGACCCATTGCAACGCGGGAGCGCTCGCGACTGCAGGATATGGCACCGCGTTGGGCGTCATCCGGTCTTCGAAGAGCAAGAAGATCTCCGTCATTGCCAACGAAACGCGGCCTTATCTCCAGGGAGCGAGGCTCACCGCCTACGAGATGGTCCAGGAAGGCATTCCCGTCACGCTCATTACCGACAGCATGGCCGGACATCTCATGAGCCGCGGCGAGGTGGATGTCGTGGTCGTCGGCGCTGATCGGATCGCAGCCAACGGCGACGTGGCGAACAAGATCGGCACGTATGCGCTCGCGGTGCTGGCGAAGCGCCACGGCATTCCCTTCTACGTCGCCGCCCCGCTGTCCACCTTCGATCCGAGCATTCCCGACGGCTCGAAGATTCCGATCGAGGAGCGTGGCGCGGAAGAAGTGACGGGGTACCGGGACGCGCGCTGGGCGCCGCACGGCATTTCGGTCCGCAATCCGGCGTTCGACGTCACGCCGGCCGAGCTCGTCACGGGAATCATCACCGAGAAAGGCGTGGTGATGCACCCCACGCACGAGAAGATTCAGTCCTTGATGTCTACCGCCGTGTAGGCCGGCACGAGCTCGAAGAGCTCGGCGACCTCGCTGTTGCGCATGCGGATGCAGCCGATCGAGCCGGGCTTTCCCATCTCGGAGCTGTCCGGCGTGCCGTGGATGTAGATGTAGCGGCGCATGGTGTCCACGTCGCCCAGGCGGTTCCTGCCCGGCTCGCAGCCGGAGAGCCAGAGGATGCGCGTGAGGATCCAGTCGCGGCCCGGGTATTTCGCGTGCAGCTCCGGCGTCCACACCTCGCCCGTTGGCCGGCGCCGCACGAACACCGCGCCGAGCGGCTGCCCGGCTCCAATCTTTGCCCGCACGATGTGCCGGCCGCGCGGCGTGCAGAGGCTGCCATTCTTCTCGCCCGGGCCGCGGCTCGAGGTCGAGACTGAATAGGTCTTTCCCTTGAAGCGCAATTCCTGCTTGCGCAAGTCGATCAGAATCATCGTTTCGCGGCGAAGAAGGCGCTGAGAAGCTGCCCGCAGTCTGCGCCGAGCACGCCGCTCTCGAGCTTGACCTGGTTCTTCAGGACGAGCTTCTTCGGATCGGTGGCCCCGTACACCGCGCGCGCGATGCGCGCATGGAACATGGCGCCGACGCACATGTCGCAGGGCTCGAGCGTCACGTAGAGCGTCGCCCCGGTCAGCCGGTAGTTCTTGATGGCGGCGCAAGCCGTGCGCATCGCCTGGATCTCGGCGTGCGCCGTCGGGTCGTTCGCCGAGATCGGCCGGTTCCATCCTTCCCCGATCACCTCGTTGTCGAGGACGACGAGCGCGCCGACGGGCACCTCGCCCTCGTCCTGCGCGTGCCGCGCCAGCTCGAGCGCCCGCCGCATATACTCCGCATCGTTCACGACTCGGATTCTCTCAGATGGCATCGCCCTTCGCGGTCCGCAGCTTCCGCTTTCAGTGGCCGGCGGATCTCGTCACGTCCTGGGCCTTCGAGATGGAGGCGCTGATCCTGGGCTGGTACATCCTCGCGGTGACCGGCTCGGTGCAGCAGCTCGTGATCGTCGGGGCCCTCGTGTGGCTCGGCTCGCTCTTCTCGCCGTTCTTCGGCGTTGCGGGCGACCGGATCGGCCATCGCACGCTCCTTTGCGTCACGCGGGCGATCTACGCCCTGCTGGCGGCGGTGCTGACGGCGCTCACATTCGGCGGCGTCCTGGAGCCCTGGCATGTCTTCGTCATCGCCGGCATCGCGGGCCTCCTGCGCCCCTCGGACAACGTCATGCGCCACGTGCTCGTCGGGCAGACCATGCCCGCGCCGATGCTCCTGCGCGCGCTCGGCATCTCGCGCACCACGACCGACATGGCGCGCGTCGTCGGCGCCCTCACCGGCGCGGGCGGCGTGGCGCTGATCGGCATGGGACCCGCGTACGCGGTCGTGACGGCGATGTACGTCGCCGCCTTTTTCCTCTCGCTTGGCGTCGCCGGGGCGCCTGCCGGCCGCCCCAGGAAGGCGCATCCGATCGCGGAGCTCAAGGAGGCGTTCGAGTACGTCTGGCGCAAGCCCGACCTCCTCGGCGCCTTCAGCCTGGCGTTCCTGGTGAACCTGCTCGCCTATCCGTTCGTGCTCGGCCTCCTGCCCTACGTCGCGAAAGAGATCTTCGCCGCCGGGCAGGCCGGGCTGGGCTATCTCGCCGCCGCGTTCTGGTCGGGGGCGCTCGCCGGTTCCCTGGTGGTCGGCGCCGCGCGGCTGCCGCTTGCCTCCGGGCGCACCATGCTCTGGAGCGGCGGGATCTGGTTCGGGGCGGTGATCGTGTTCGGGCTCACGAGCAGCCTGGCCGCGGGCCTCGCCCTGCTCTTCGCCACCGGATTCGTGCACAGCTTCTGCATCACGCCGCTCGCCGCCGTGATGCTGCGCTCTTCGGAGGAGAGGATGCGCGGCCGCGTCATGGGGGTTCGCATGCTCGCCATCTGGGGCCTGCCGCTCGGCCTGCTCCTCGCCGGGCCGCTAATCGCAGGCATCGGCTACGTCGCGACGACCGTCCTGTACGGCGGCCTGGGCCTTGCCGCTACGATCGCCATCGGCTATGGCTGGCGCCGGGCACTGTGGCACCGCTCGGCGGCGGCCAACGCCGCCTACGCCGGCTGAGAAAGGGTCCTGACCCCTTTTATCCCTTTTATTCCCACTCGATCGTGGCGGGAGGCTTCGAGGAGATGTCGTAGGCGACGCGGTTGATGCCGCGCACCTCGTTGATGATGCGGTTGGAGACGCGGGCGAGGAGCTCGTGCGGCAGCGGCGCCCAGTCGGCGGTCATGAAGTCGGTAGTCTGCACCGCGCGCAGCGACACGACGTGCTCGTAGGTGCGGCCGTCGCCCATGACGCCGACCGAGCGCACCGGCAGGAAGACGGCGAACGCCTGTGCTGTCTTGTCGTACCAGCCTTCCTTGCGCAACTCATCGATAAAGATGGCATCCGCCCTTTGGAGCAATTGGACGTATTCCTGACGGACTTCCCCGAGGATCCTTACCCCTAGGCCGGGGCCCGGGAACGGGTGGCGGAACACCATCTCGCGCGGCAGACCGAGGGTCAGCCCGAGCTCCCGCACCTCGTCCTTGAAGAGCTCGCGCAGCGGCTCGAGGAGCTTGAGGTGCAGCGTCTCGGGCAGGCCGCCCACGTTGTGGTGCGACTTGATGGTGGTGGCCTTCTTCGTCTTGGCGCCGGCCGACTCGATGACGTCCGGATAGATGGTTCCCTGAGCGAGCCATTTGGCGCCCTTGACCCGGGAAGCTTCGTGTTGAAAGACGTCGACGAACAGTCGGCCGATGATCTTGCGCTTGTCCTCCGGGTCCGACACGCCTTTCAGGGCGTCGAGGAAACGCTCCGAAGCATCGACATGGCGCACCTTGACGTGCATGTGCTTGGCGAAGGTGTCCATGACCTGCTTGGCCTCTTCCAGGCGCAGCAGGCCGTGGTCGACGAAGACGCAGGTGAGCTGCTCACCGATCGCCCTGTGAATGAGCGCCGCGGCGACCGAGGAGTCCACGCCGCCGGACAGACCGAGGATCACTTCTTCGCTTTTCACGGTATCCCGGATTCGGCGAACTGCTTCCGAGACATAGTCGGGCATGTTCCAGTCGCCGCGGCAGCCGCAGATCTCGCGCACGAAGCGATGCAGGAGCTTCGTGCCCTGGCGCGTGTGGGTCACCTCGGGATGGAACTGCACGCCGTAGAAGCCCCGCGACTCGTCCGCCATGCCGGCGATCGGGCAGGCTTCGTTGGAGGCCATGAGCTTGAAGCCGGCCGGGAGCTCGGCCACCTTGTCCCCGTGGCTCATCCAGACCTTCAGCATGCCGTGGCCCTCGGCGGTGCGGAAGTCCTCGATGCCGTCGAGGAGCCGCGTGTGGCCGCGGGCGCGCACCTCGGCGTAGCCGAACTCTCGTACCTTGCCGGCCTCGACGCGCGCGCCGAGCTGCTGCGCCATGGTCTGCATGCCGTAGCAGATGCCGAGCACCGGCACGCCCAGCTCGAACACCGCCCGGGGCGCCTTGCCGGTCGATTCCTCGTAGGCCGACATGTGGCTGCCGGAAAGGATGATGCCCTGCGGCGCGAACTCACGCACGAAGCCGTCGGCGACGTCGTGCGGGTGGATCTCGCAGTAGACCCTGGCTTCCCTCACCCGGCGGGCGATCAGCTGCGTGTACTGCGCCCCGAAGTCGAGGATGAGGATCTTCTGGTGGGCCAACTTATTCGACCCGGTAGTTGGGCGCTTCCTTCACGATCTGCACGTCATGCACGTGCGACTCGCGTATGCCGGCGTTGGTAATTTCCACGAACTGGCTGCGCGTGCGCAGCTCCTCGATCGTGGCGCAGCCGGTATAGCCCATGCTCGCCCGCACGCCGCCCGTGAGCTGCTGGATGACCCAGAGCGCGCTGCCCTTGTAGGGCACTCGGCCCTCGACGCCCTCCGGGACGAGCTTGTCGACGTTCATCTCGGAGTCCTGGAAATAGCGGTCCGCGGCGCCCTTCTGCATGGCGCCGAGCGAGCCCATGCCGCGGTAGGACTTGTAAGAGCGGCCCTGGAACAGCTCGATCTCCCCCGGGGATTCCTCCGTGCCGGCGAACAGCGAGCCGAGCATCACGGCGTGCGCGCCGGCGCCGAGCGCCTTGGCGATGTCCCCGGAATAGCGGATGCCGCCGTCGGCGATGAGCGGCACGCCCGTGCGCTCGAGCGCCGCCGCCACGTTCTGGATGGCGCTGATCTGCGGCACGCCGACGCCCGCGACGATGCGCGTGGTGCAGATGGAGCCCGGTCCGATGCCCACCTTCACGCCGTCGGCGCCGTGGTCGACCAGCGCCTTTGCCCCATCGCTGGTCCCGACATTCCCGCCGACGACCTGAACATCCTTGAAATTATTCTTTACCCACCTGACCCGGTCGAGCACGCCTTGCGCGTGGCCGTGCGCGGTGTCGACCACGATGACGTCGACGCCCGCCTCGACCAGGGCGGCCACGCGCTCCTCGGTGCCCTCGCCCACGCCGACCGCGGCGCCGACGCGCAGCTTGCCGTGCGCGTCCTTGCAGGCGTTCGGATGCTCGGTCTCCTTCAGGACGTCCTTGACGGTGACCAAACCTTTGAGCTGGAACTCGCCGTCGACCACGAGCACGCGCTCGAGCCGGTGGCGATGCATGAGCTCGATCGCTTCCTCTCGGCTCGCACCTTCGCGCACCGTGACCAGCTTGCGCTGCGGCGTCATGATGGCTTTCACCGGCTGGTCGAGCTGCGTCTCGAAGCGCATGTCACGGTTGGTGACGATGCCGACGACCTTCCCGCCTTTCACGACCGGGAAGCCGGAGATCTTGTAACTCTGCTGCAGCGCCCGCACTTCGCGCACGGTCATCTCGGGGGTGACGGTCATCGGGTCGCGCAGCACGCCCGATTCGAAGCGCTTGACCTTTGCCACCTCCGCCGCCTGCGCCGCGGGCGGCAGATTCTTGTGCACGATGCCGATGCCGCCTTCCTGCGCGATGGCGATCGCGAGGCGAGCCTCGGTCACCGTGTCCATCGCCGCGGACACCAGCGGGATGTTCAGCTCGAGGTTCCGTGTGAGTCGGGACTTCAGGGAAACTTCGCGCGGCAGAACGCGCGAGTGGGCGGGAAGAAGCAGGACGTCGTCGAAGGTCAGCGCCTTCTGAATTACCCGCATTTTCTATGCTCGCAAAGCCGCATTATACTCGCTCCCATGAACCGCCTCGTGCTGGTCTTGCTCGCTCTCGCCCTCGCTGCGCCCGCTGTCGCCCAGCAGTACAAATGGCGCGACAAGGACGGGCGCATTCGCTACGGCGACGTGCCGCCACCTGGCGTGGACGCCACCGCGCTGCGGCCACCGGCTCCCGCCGCCGCGCCGGCGCCGGCGAGCAAGGCGCCGGCGGGCGCGGCGGAGAAGGATCTCCGCAAGCGGCAGCTCGAGGCGCAGAAGGACCGCGAGAAGCAGGAGATGGCCGCCAAGGAGGCGGCTGACAAGCGCGAGAACTGCGCCCGGGCGCAGGAATACGTGCGCAACATCGAGAGCGGCCAGCGGATCCGTCGCACGGACGCGAAGGGCGAGGGCTACTACCTCGACGATCAGCAGCTAGCGCAGGAGCTCGCTAACGCGCGGCGCTCGGCCCAGACCTGGTGCAACTAGCTTCCTGAGCGGCTCGCCCGGCGGCGGCGAGCTTCCTTCGGATTGATCGCGAGCGGACGGTAGAGCTCGATGCGATCACCGTCGGAGAGCCTCGAGTGTGGCTTCACGCGCTCACCGAAGACTCCCACTCCTCCTTCGTGCGCAAGTCCGGCCGCCTCGATGGCTTCGCGCACGGTCGCACCCGGCGGCAGCTCGACCGTAACGACGGTCGTTTCGCCGGGCAGCGCCCTTACGACCTCCACCTTAAGCGTCATGCCTGAGATACTCGGCTCGGCGGCTGAAGGCGTCGACCATCGTGTCGGCGATGCGGTCGAATAGCGGCCCAAGCAGCCGGGAGACTACGCCGCCCGCGAGCTCGTACTCCAGTGTGAATTCGATCTCGCTCGAGCCGGCGGACAGCGCCCGGAAGCGCCAGGTGGCCGAGAAGGCGCGGAACGGGCCTTCCTCGAGGCGCATGTCGATCGATTCCCCGGGGCGATTCTCGTTACGGGTGGTAAAGGACTGGCGGATCCCCTTCAGGCCCGCGGTCAGCGTGGCTCGCGTATGGCCCGGCGCGCGCTCGTGCACCTCGGTTTCGACGCACCAGGGGAGAAAGCGCGGGTAGGACTCGATGTCCTCGACTAAGTCGTACATCTCGCGCGCGCTATACGGGACGATCGCGGACCGGGTAATGCGCTTCATGGGAGAATTTTTCGTTCGCCATGTCCATCGTCCAGAACCGCAAGGCATCGCACGATTACTTCATCGAGGAGCGCTACGAAGCCGGAATCGCCCTCGAGGGCTGGGAGGTCAAGGCGATCCGCGAAGGCCGCGCGACGATCGGCGAGGCCTACGTCATGGTGCGCGGCGGCGAGATTTTCCTCTTCGGCGCAAACATCAGCCCGCTGCCCACGGTCTCCACGCACTATACGCCCGACCCGACGCGCACCCGCAAGCTGCTGCTGCGGGCCGAGGAGATCCGCCGCCTCATCGGCAAGGTGGAGCAGCGCGGCTACACCCTGGTGCCGCTCGACCTGCACTACAGGAAGGGCCGTATCAAGCTCGAGATCGCGCTCGCGCGCGGCAAGCTCAGGCACGACAAGCGGGCGGCGGAGCGCGAGAAGGAATGGAATCGCGAAAAGCAGCGGCTGCTACGCCACCGCTGAGTGCTTCTGCGGCGGCGGCTCGGCGAGCGAGAGCCAGGTCGACACCACCGTATCCGGGTTCAGCGACAGGCTCTCGATCCCCTGCTCCATTAACCAGCGCGCGAGGTCCGGGTGGTCGGACGGCCCCTGCCCGCAGATCCCGACGTACTTGCCCGCCTTGCGGCAGGCGCGGATTGCCATGGCGAGCAACGCCTTAACGGCCGGGTCGCGCTCGTCGAACGCGCCCGCCACGAGGCCCGAGTCCCGGTCGAGGCCGAGCGCGAGCTGCGTCATGTCGTTGGAGCCAATCGAGAAGCCGTCGAAATGCTCGAGGAACTCCTCGGCGAGAAGGGCGTTGGACGGCAGCTCGCACATCATCACGATCCGCAGGCCGTTCACGCCTCTCTGCAAGCGATTCTTCTTGAGAAGCTCCAGAACCTGCTCGGCTTCGCCCACGGTACGCACGAACGGGACCATCAGCTCGAGGTTGGTCAGGCCGAGCTCTTCGCGCACCTTGCGCAGCGCCTGGCACTCGAGCTCAAAGCTCGCGCGCCAGTCGGGCGCGACATAGCGCGAAGCGCCGCGCAGACCGAGCATCGGGTTCTCCTCGTCGGGCTCGTAGCGCTCCCCGCCGAGCAGCTTCTTGTACTCGTTGGACTTGAAATCGGAAAGCCGCACGATGACCGGCCTGGGCCAGAAAGCGGCGCAGATCGTCGCCACGCCCTCCACCATCTTCTCGCGGAAGAACGCCACCGGGTCGGGGTAACCGCCCGTGCGCTTCTCCAGCTCCACTTTCAGCGGGCCGGGGAGCTTCGGGTAGTCGAGGCAGGCGCGAGGATGGATCCCAATCTCGTTGTTGATGATGAACTCCAGCCGGGCGAGCCCCACTCCCGCGCTGGGAAGCTGCGCGAACTGGAAGGCGAGCTCGGGGTTGCCGACGTTCATGGCGATCTTCACGCCGATGCGGGGCATCTCGCCGCGCTCGCGCGTGGAGACCTCGAAGGGCAGCAGCCCGTCGTACACGTTCCCGGTGTCGCCCTCGGCGCAGGAGACGGTGACGGACTGCACGTCCTTCAGCCGCGCGGTCGCCTCCCCGCAGCCCACCACCGCGGGAATGCCGAGCTCGCGGGCGATGATCGCGGCATGGCAGGTACGCCCGCCGCGGTTGGTGACGATCGCGGCGGCGAGCTTCATCACCGGCTCCCAGTTGGGGTCGGTCATGTCGGTCACCAGCACGTCGCCTTTCTTCACCTTGTCCATCTGCGAAGCATCGGGGACGATGCGTACCGTGCCGCTGCCGATCTTGTGGCCGATGGCGCGGCCGTTCACGAGCACCCGCGAGCTGCCTTTGAGAACATAGCGCTCCTCCAACTCCCGGGCGCGCGACTTCACCGTCTCGGGGCGCGCCTGCAGGACGTAGAGCCGGCCGTCCGAGCCGTCGTTTGCCCACTCGACGTCCATGGGACGGCCGTAATGCTTCTCGATCGCGACGGCGTAGCGCGCTAGCTCGAGCACCTCGCTGTCATTCAAAGAAAAAACCCGCCGTTCCGCATCCGGCACCTCGACAGTCCGCGTCGACTTGCCTGCCTGCATGCTCTCGCCGAAGACCATTTTCTGCAGCTTCGAGCCCAGCGCGCGGCGTACGATCGCCGGCCGCCCGCGCTCGAGCATTGGCTTGTGAACGTAGAACTCGTCGGGGTTCACCGCCCCCTGGACAACCATCTCCCCCAACCCGTAGGCCGAGGTAATGAACACCACGTCGCGGAAGCCGGACTCGGTGTCGAGCGTGAAGAGCACGCCGCTGGAGCCGAGGTCGCTGCGCACCATCTGCTGAACCGCCGCCGAGAGCGCAACATCGCTGTGCGCGAAGCCCTGGTGCACGCGGTAGGAGATCGCACGGTCGTTGTAAAGCGAGGCGAAGACGTGGCGCACGGCCTCGAGCACATGCTCGGCGCCCCGGATGTTGAGGAAGGTCTCCTGCTGGCCGGCGAAGGAGGCCTCGGGCAGGTCTTCGGCGGTCGCTGAGGAGCGCACAGCAAATGAAGTATTACTTGATGTAACTCTCTCAAGCTCTTGAATATTAGCTATTAACTCTTTCTCAAGAGTATCGGGAAACGGCTGCTCTGCGATCCAGCCGCGGATCTCGGCGCCGCATGCCGCGAGGGCGCGTACGTCTTTTGGGTCCAGGCGCTTGAGCCGCGCGTCGATCTTCCGGTCCAGCCCGTTGCCGGCGAGGAACTCGCGGAAAGCCTCCGCAGTCGTGGCGAAGCCGCCGGGGACCCGGATGCCGGCGCCCGAGAGCGCGCCAATCATCTCGCCTAGCGACGCGTTCTTCCCTCCGACCTGGTCGAGGTTCGCCATCCGGAGGTCCTTGAGCCACGCTACCCGCATATAAAAGGAAAGATTCGCAAGAGCAGGTGTATTTTATCTGCCATGGGTGAGCGGCGAACCGTGTTCTTCGTCTCCGACGGCACCGGGATCACCGCCCAGATGCTGGGGCATAGTCTGCTCACCCAGTTCGAGGGCGTCGAGTTTGTCCAGGTTACGCTGCCCTTCGTCGACAGCCCGGAGAAGGCCGAGGACTGCCTCGGTCGCATCCAGGCCGAGGTGGCGCACGGCAACGGCAAGCCGGTGGTGTTCTCCACGCTTGTGAACCAGGACGTGCGCGAGGTCCTCCGGCGCGCGGATGCCCTCTTCATCGATTTCTTCGAGACCTTCATCGACCCGCTCGAGGCGGGCCTGGGACTCAAGTCGAGCCACACGATCGGGCGCTCCCACAGCGCGATGGACAAGAAGGAATACCAGCAGCGCATCGAGGCGATCAACTTCGCCATGGCGCACGACGACGGCGCCTCGCACCGCGAGCTGGCACAGGCCGACGTGATCCTGATCGGAGTATCGAGGAGCGGCAAGACGCCGACCAGCCTATATCTCGCGATGCAGTTCGGCGTGAAGGCGGGGAACTATCCGCTTATCCCGGAGGACTTCCACCGCATGAAGCTTCCCGAGGCGCTGCGCTCGAACAAGGAGCGGCTCTACGGCCTGACCATTGCGCACGAGCGCCTGCACGAGATCCGGCGCGAGCGCCGGCCGGGCAGCACCTACGCCGACCCCGAGAACTGCCGCTACGAGGTCGAGCAGGCGGAGCTACTGATGCGCCGCGACGGAATCCGCTGCATCAACTCGACCACCAAGTCGATCGAGGAGATCGCCACCACGATCCTGCGCGAGCTCAGGATCCAGCGGCAGGTCTACTGAACGCGGCGTAGAAGAGAATCGCCGCCGCGGCGGCGACGTTGAGCGACTCCGTACCGGCCGCCATGGGGATGGTCACGGTCGCGCTCGAGAGGGCTTGAAGCTCCGCGCTGACCCCCCGGCCTTCGGCTCCCAGCAGCCAGCCAATCGGGCCGGACAGGTTGGCGTTCTCCGGCCCGAGGCCGTCGCGCGCGGCCGCGCAGAGCACCCTTCCCGGAAAGGCGCGGAGCTCCGACGCGAGGTCCTCTGTCTCCCGTATGGACAGGGCGAAGTGCGCGCCCATACCTGCGCGCAGCACCTTCGGGGACCACGGATCCGCGCAGTCGCGGTCCAGCACGGCGCTGCGGATGCCGAAGGCCGCGGCGCTGCGCAGGATCGTCCCCACGTTGCCGGGATCCTGAACCCCCTCCAGGAAGAGCGCCGGCGCCGATAGCGCGCCGGGCGCCGGAATCTCGATCTCCGCCGCGATTCCTTGCGGACTCTCGACATCCACGATGGCATGGAACGCCCTGTCGGACAGGAGGATCGCGTCTCTTCCGCCGAGTCCGCGGCCCTGTCCCGATTCGCTCACGAGAAGCGCCACCGGCTTGGCCAGCGACACGAGGCGGGGGCCCTCGACGATGGCGCGGCGCTCCTTCCTTCGCAGGCGGCCGTCCGAAGCGAGCCTTGCCCAGCGCTTGACCTGCGGATTGTCCCTGGAGGTAATCAAGCGCTCTTGAGCTGCGCGCGGGCTTCGCGCAGCAGATCGCTCGCGAGGTCGCTGAACACGTCCGCGTACACGCGCCGGAGGCGCCGGTGCTCGCGGTCGAACGCCGCCAGGGACAGACCGGGCGCGTCGGCGAGCCTGCGGGCTTCGCAGACCAGGGCGTGGCTGCGCAGCCGTCGCTCCTCCTCCATCGCGCCCCAGGCGGCGGCGAAAAGATCCTTCTGGAATATGCCGACTGGATAGAAGCTCCTGCGGTGGACCTCGCAGGGCCCCAGCCGCCCGAGCCGGTCGAGATGCTCGGGCGTGGCGTAGCCCTTGTGCTTGTCGAATCCGTACTGCGGGAAGCGCTCGTGCAGGCGGGTCATCTCGGCGTCGCGCTCGGTCTTCGCCAGGATCGAAGCCGCGGAGATCATGCGGTGCTTCGCGTCGCCGTCGACGAAGGCCTTCGCGGGACAGGGCAACTCCGGGCAGTGGTTGCCGTCGACCCAGGCCTCCTGCGGGCGGATCGGGAGCCCCTCCACGGCGCGGCGCATGGCGAGCATGGCGGCGCGGAAGATGTTGACCCGGTCGACCTCCTCGACGCTGGCCCAGGCGACCGACCATGCGATCGCCCGCTCCTTGATGCGCGACGCCAGCACTTCCCGCCGGTCGCTACCGAGGACCTTGGAGTCGGCCAAGCCGTTGATGCGCCGCGCGGGATCGAGGATCACGGCAGCGGCATAGACCGGGCCCGCCAGGGGGCCGCGACCGGCTTCATCCACGCCGCATACGAGGAGCGTCATCGGCCCAGCACGCGAAGTACGGCGTCGGCGGCTTTCTCAGCCGTGTTTTGCCGCAGCAAATGGTGGAACTCGGTGAAGCGCTCGATCTGGCGGCGCTGCGCGGCGCCGTCGCGCAGCAGGGCGAGCAACGCCTCCGCGAGCGCCGCGGGCGTGGCCTCGCCCTGGAGGAGCTCGGGGACGAGCTTCTCGCCGGCAAGCACGTTCGGCATGCCGACGTAGGGCAGGTACAGCATCGAGCGCATCAGCACCCAGGTGAGCGGTGACTGCCGGTAGACGATTACCATCGGCGTCTTGAAGAGCGCCGTTTCGAGCGTAGCGGTGCCGCTCGCGACGAGCGCGAGATCCGCCGCCGCGAGCGCCTCGTGCGAGTGTCCGAAAAGGAGCGTGAGCGGGAGGTCGGCGCGCTGGTGCTCGTGTACCGCGCGTTCAAACATGTCGCGCGTCTGGCGCGTCACCGTCGGGCAGACGAAGTGCAC
>DASRKB010000234.1:0-4263 GCA_035649175.1 Burkholderiales bacterium
TCGGCGAGGATGCGCCGCGCCTCGTCGAGGTAGCGCAGCCCGGGCTCGGTGGCGCGCACGTAGCGCGTGGTGCGGTCGAGGAGCTTCACCCCCAGGCGCTCCTCCAGCATCGCCACCGCGCGCGTCACGGCCGGAGGTGACATGCGAAGCCGCCTCGCGCCGGCGGCGAACCCTTCCTCCTCCGCTACGGCAACGAAAACGCTCATCAACTGGAAGCGGTCCATCGGTTATTCCATAAAACGGAATGAAGAATTCTGATTGGCGGTGATTCTTCTCGCAACTGGAATTTGAGACAGTGCCTGTATCTAGACCTTGGGAGCACGACGATGGGACACCGGTTTGCAGCGCTGGCCTTCACCGACTCGGTGCGCGAAGTGCAGGACACGCTCGGCAGCCGCGCCGCCTACGCCGTGCTGGAAAAAGGCGAGGACTTCAACCACGTCCTCACCGGGCGCGAAGCGGCGTTCATCGCCGCGCGCGACAGCTTCTACATGGCGAGCGTGAGCGAGACCGGCTGGCCGTACGTGCAGCACCGCGGCGGCCCCGCGGGCTTCGTGCGGGTTCTGGACGAGCGCACCATCGGCTTCGCGGACTTCCGCGGCAACCGCCAGTACGTGAGCGTCGGCAACCTGCGCAAGGACGACCGCGTCGCGCTCATTTTCATGGATTACCCGAACCGCGCGCGGCTCAAGGTCCTCGGACGCGTGCGCCTCGTCGGCGGCGGCGAGGCCGAGCCGCTCGCCCGGCTGCAGGTGCCCGGCTACCGCGCGAAGGTCGAGCGCGGCTTCGTCATCCGCATCGAGGCCTTCGACTGGAACTGCCCCCAGCACATCACGCCGCGCTACACCGAGGCCGAACTCGAGGCGCCGGCGACGCCGCGGCCCGCCGTCATCGGGCATGGCCCGCTCGAGCTCGTGGTCTCGGGCGTGCGCCGCCTGACGCCGCGCATTCGCGCCTACGAGCTGCGCGACCCCGAAGGGCGCGAGCTTCCCGCCGTGCGGGCGGGCGCGCACCTCGAGATCCCGGTGCATCTGGAGAACGGGGAGAGCGCGACGCGCCGCTACTCGATCGCTTCCGATCCCGCGTGGCGCGACGCCTACGAGATCGCGGTGCTGCGCGAGGATGCCGGCCGGGGTGGCTCCCGCACGGTGCACGAGTCGTTCCAGATCGGTCTTCGTTTGCGCTGCGGGCTGCCACGCAATGACTTCGCGCTGCACGAGGACGCGCGGCCCGCAGTGCTGATTGCCGGCGGGCTCGGCATCACCCCGATCAAGTCGATGGCGCACACGCTCAAGGCGCGCGGTACCGGCATGCAGCTGCATTACGCCGCCCGCAGCCGTGCGGAGGCCGCTTACCGCGAAGAGCTCGCGCGAGATCTCGGAGACGGCTTGCATCTTTATGCATCGGCGGACGGCCATCGCATGAACATGGAGGCGCTGCTGGCTGCCGCACCGCGCGATGCGCTGTTCTACGTATGCGGTCCGGACCGGCTCGTCGGCGCCGCGGCCAGGAATGCCGAAAGACTGGGGATCGATAAGGGGCGAATCCGGATCGAGCGCTTTGCCGCCTCCATCGCGCTCGACGCCAAGCCGGTGGAGGTCGAACTGCGCCGCTCCGGCACGACGCTGCAAGTGGCGAGCGACCAGACTATCCTCGACGCCGCGCTCGCCGCCGGCATCGAGGCGCCCCATAGCTGCCGCGCGGGCAACTGCAAGACCTGCGCGGTCAAGGTCCTCGAAGGCGAGCCCGAGCACAGGGATAGCGCCCTGTCGTCCGCCGAGCGCGAAGAGCAGCGCTTGATGTGTCCCTGCGTCTCGCGCGCAAGAGGCAAGCGCCTGGTTCTCGACCTCTAGCGCGGCAGCGCCGCACCGCGGCGCTGCGTTCCTACGGCGCGGGCATGGCCTTCGCGGAGGCGAGTGCCATCCAGCCGCGAATGATGCGGTAGAGCACCCAGATGCCGGTGCCGAGCCAGAGCACCACGGCTACGGGAATGCCGACCACCGTCGCGAATGCGATGGCGCCGATGACCAGCCACAGCAGTGCATACCAGAACGTGCGGAGCTGCCAGGAGAAGTGCGAATCGAGCCAGGTCCCTCGCACGTCGGAGCGCTTCACGTAGTTGATGATCACCGCGATGATTGAGGGCCAGCCGGTGAGGAACGCGGTCACCACCAGCGCGGGGGAGAGCAGGCCCGTGAGCGCGCTGAACGCGTGGAGCCCGTAGATGACGTGCGTGAGGGTTACCAGGCCCTGGCTGGGTACGAGCCCGGAAGGCGGCGAGGAGGACACTCAGGAGCCTTTCTTCCGCGCTTCGGCCACGAGCTGCTCGAGCGCCTCGTAGGGCTGCGCGCCGACCACGCCGTAGCCGCCCGCGACGAACGTCGGCACGCCGGTGATGCCGTAGGCGCGCGACTTTTCCCAGTCCGCGTCGACCGCAGCCTTGTGGCTTCGCTTTTCAATGACCTCTCTTGCCCGAACCGGATCGAGCCCTACGGCTTTCGCAACATCCGATAGCACTTCCTTGTCCCCGATGTTCTTGCCGTCGACAAAGTAGGCGCGGAAGAGCGCCTCGTGAATCGCCTCGCCGCCGGGCTGCTCGTCCGCCCACTTCGCGAGCTCCTGGGCGAGGCGGCTGTTGAAGGTCATGGTCCGGTTGCCGTAGGGCAGCCCCTCGGCGGCCATGTGCGCGCGCATCTCCGCCTGCCGTTTCGGCATGTCGTAATTGCGGCCGCGGAAGAGCTCCTCGAGCGAGCGGCCCTCGGCCGGCGTGTCCGGATGCAGCGGGAAATGCACCCACTTCACCTCGACCCCGTGCTCCTTCTTCAGGCGCTCTATACGCACGGTACAGAGATAGCACCAGGGTCAGACGAAGTCGGAGAAGATCTCGACGGTCAGTGGCTCTGTCATTTGGAGGCAGCCTGTTTTTCCACGAAGGCGATGCGCTTGAGGATGTCGGCCGGTTCTACGCGGCCGATCGGCCCGGAGCTGTAGCTCGAGTCGATGACCTTGTTTCCCGGCCCGAGGAGAAACTCCGAGGGCTGGACGATGCCGCGCCGGTCTTCCCACCATGCGCCGATCTGGTCGGCCTGGGCGCGCGTGACGCCGTAGGCCACCGGGAAGGGCAGCTCGGCGGCAACCTCTTTCGCCTTGTCGATCGGGTCGACGCTCGCCGCCACGACCTTCGCCCCGGCGGCGCGCAGCTCGTCGTGCATCTTTGCGAAGGCGGCCAACTGCCGCCTGCAGTACGGTCACCAGTGACCGCGATAGAAGAGGATGACCTTGTACTTCGCGTCGACGCCGTCCGGCAGGTTGACGGTCGACCCGTCCACCAGATTGAGCGTCATCCTCGGGAAAGCGTCGCCCGTGTTCAGCTTCTCGGCCATGCGGTGCTCCTCGGTCCATGGATCTGGCGGAAAAGAGTGGGAGTCGAACCCACCAGGGACGTCTGACGCCCCTCACCGGATTTGAAGTCCGTGCGCCCCACCGGGGTGCGAATCTCTTCCGTGCGAAAAATTCTAGCGCACGAGCACGTGCGCATCCCCCGCGCGGCGGGTGAATTTCGTGCGATCGAAATACTCCAGCACCTCGATGGTGAGGTTGCGCCCGATGCCCGCGCGGTCGCGGAACGCGGCCGCGGTGATGGTGCCGCGCTCCTTCGCCTCGGCCTTCGCCATGTCCTCGAGGCGCTTCACCGCCTCCGGCGTGAAGAAGCGGTTCTTCGACACGCGCACCAGGAGCCCGTGGCGCGCGAGGCGCGCGAGCACCGGCTCGAGGTGCTTCGCGTCCTTGCCGAGCGCGGCGCCGAGCTCGGTGAGCGTCGGCGGGCGCAGCGATCCCTCGGCGAGGATCGGTGCCACACGCTCCCACAGCGCCGCATCGGCGGGGGCGAGCTGCGCCCGGTGCCCCGCGAGGCGCACGCTGGCGCCGTCGCGCACGATGCCGCCCTCGCGCGCGAGCTCCTCGGCGAGCTCGATGAGCGCCTTGCGCGGCAGTCTCGTGCCTTCGACGATGCGGTCCTCCGCAAGGCCGCCGCTTTCGGGTGAGCGCGCATGGAAAGCGCCGATCGTCGCGAGCGCTCTCTCCCGCAGCGCCTTCCAGTGCTCGGGCGAGAAGCCGATCCCGCCCGCCGCGCGCATCGGCACCTCGGGCAGCGTGCTGAGGTTCCGGTTGGCGAGGAAGCGGGAAAGATCGATTCCAAGGGGATTTTCCCGAAGAAGCCTTTCAAGCGCTTCCCGGTCGTTCCCCGTTTCCATCGTTCTCAGC
>DASRKB010000235.1:0-40543 GCA_035649175.1 Burkholderiales bacterium
GGTGGCGTTGTAACCGCTGCATGCCGTCGGGCGCCCGTCCAAAACGTTTTCAGCGGGCGTGCCGCGGCGCCTTCATTTCAGGCCGTTCTCGTCTATCCAGGCGCGTGCGGCTTTACTCGCTGCGGCGCCGCATCCTCGCTAGTGGTGAACTCCTGCGTGATCTCTCCGCAATTGATTCTCGAATTGGACAACTAGATCGGGTGTGCCCGGCCGGACAAAGGCATCAATGACGCGCGTGTTTCCGAGAGCTGCCATTGCCTTCTCGATCGCGTCAGCAGGCGCCAGTTCATGCTGCACTAGTTGCAAATCCACCGAGCCGCATCTCCCCAGGGATATCCGTTAAGTAACGTGCCGGGCGGAAGCTCTGCGGTTCTAACCTGCTCACGTATCCCACTCGTGTCTTTGAAGGTGGCCAAGTAATCAACCCTTATTGACTGCGTCGTGCACTGGGCGGTCACAATGGCACCGTAGGATCGTTCACCCAGTGGAGTCGTCTCTTCGACGAGCTGTACCCAGACCCAGAGGGTAGTCGGCTTTGATGCACGGTCTCGCCAAATGCGCATGCTTCCTTTGGGTAGATACTTGCCGTCGCTTAGCTGTAGGGGGGGTACGTTCCCCGAAAAGATTGATGCCCTGATCGACGCACTTGCGGAGCCGCTCAAAGAGGTTGGGCGATCGGCACGGTCTGTCGGTGCGACCGGGATGTGATCTCGGTGGTGCCACTCGGACGTTATGTCGGTGATACCACCGGGCTGTTCCTTTGCCTCCGCCAGCGCCTCGGTGAAACTCCGTTGCGATGGTGGCGGTCGCTGTTGGTCGCAAATCCATTGCGCTGCTCTCTTGGTCATTTCATTGCCTGGTAGTAGCTGACGCGATGGCGACACCTTTCCTTGGTCAATAACGCTCCCCAGTCCGTACTCGGACGCAAATGTCGACCACTCCTTAACCCATATCTCCAGCGTCGCGCAGTCTGTCATGGCAATAGCACCGTACGACGCCCCACCCTTTGGGTCAGCCTTGTTGAAATTGACGACAATCAAAGCCGAATCTCTCAGAGGAATAGATGGCTCGGCCGACCTTGAAGAATGCTTGGGAATCCGCCAGACGTTCAAGTGCCCTCCCGGTAAGTCACGCCGCCCGTGGATTGGCGTAGGCGGTACGTAGCCGACAGGGTAAAACTTTTCCCGATATGCCTTGAGCGCAGTCGTGTATCGCTTGTGCTCCACAACGCTCCGGTTCATGGCGCCCTCTAGGGCTCTTCCAGGGACATACAGCACAGCCTGACATGCTGACAAGAGAAGCATGATAGGGACTGCGACAAGAAACGCATGCCCCCCTGGTAAGTGCCATGGCATCTTCGCAGGCATCTATGCCCCGCTTGGCCGCAGCAACGCCTTCGAGCCCATCTAGCCCCCTTCGCTAAAGCAGCTTGCTTGAGGGCACTCACGGGCGTCAATCCCCATGGCTCAGCTCGCCGGCCTTGCGCTCTGCCCTGACCTTGAATTTCCGTGGCGCACGCCGCACGCACCGGCATCGGGACGTGCTCTCGGGCGTCTCAGCGCAAGCGTCGCGCCTGGGGCTTCGTGGCGGCGACGTAGGAACGTGCCTACCCCGGTCTATGGGTGGGAACTGCAGCAGCTAGCAGGAAGAAAACAGCCCGGCCCCTTTCGGGCACCGGGCCTAGGACTTCCCCCGGGCCGCTACCCTTTTTGCGTGTGTGGCACCGTGAGGGACACGGTTTCTTTTGAAACTTCGGTCGCGAGAGTAGTTGCGGCGAGCCCGATCAGAATGACGGTCGGAAGCATCGGGACCACAAAGTACAAGTACTCGGCAATCGCTTTCATCGCATCCCTCCAGTGTCTACGGTGCCAAAGTAGCTCAACCCGTTGCGGGTGCTCTATGACCGAATGCGTCAGGGGGATGTGATGAATTCATCTTCTGCGGGCGATGAAACCCCCGATTGGGTTGCCCGCAATATACATCTCCGGCTTGGAATCCTTCACTTCTCCCGCGAGGACTACTTTAGAAAGTCTGACGTGTGCCCGACCGGCCCGTACTTCTCCACCGACCACTCGATGCGCTTTGCTGATGGCCCGTAGCGCTCCAGAGCGGTTTCTTCCGTCAGCCGATAGCGAGTCTTTCGGCGTTTACCCTGTTCGTCCGTGTACGCCCACAGCCAATACTGACTCGGAAGCCTACAGCGGTCGCGACGACGGACTCGAGTGGGAAGGCTCATTGGGGCTTCAGGAGCCGATGAGCTCCCCGAGCAGTATCAGACTGCCGAACATGATTAATGCCGCCCCGATCACGGCGAAGCGCATCACTAGGTCGCTGTAGGCAATGCGGGCGAGCGTCCTGCTCTCCAAACTGTCCTTCAGGTAGAACAGGCCCAGTACTGCGCCGAGTACGGCGATGCCGCCGAGCAGAATGATCGCGCCCGTACCCATATGCGACTCCTGGGGCCACATTCTGCGCCCCCGCCCCCGCTCGCTGCACGCTACGCCGCCCGGACGTGCTCTCTCGGCGTCCCGGCGCTGCTTAGCTCAGGCGGCTTCGTGGCCGCGTCCTAGGGCGGTTCCCGATAGTGGGGTCTATTGTGGGGTCAGGCACCCCTGCTTAGCTGGCGTCCCCACGGGGATTCGAACCCCGGTTACCGCCGTGAAAGGGCGACAACTTGCGACTACCGCAGCGTGGCGTTGATCTTGTCCAGCATCGCGGAGCCCGGGCAGAGTTCCTTCTCGCCGAGTTTGTTGAAGGGCGCGTCGTAGGTGTTGAGGTGTCCATGCAGGTCCTCGGCGTCGGGGGCGACGTAGAGGAGGCCGGTGAGGACTTCGCCCTTGTGGGCGGCGCTGGCGATCATGGCCTGGGCGTTGATCTTGTCGGTCGGGTCGTAGTCGGCGTGGATCTTCCGTAGCCTGAGGATGCTGCCGTCGGCGCCGGCGGGGACCTCGATGACCTCGCCGTCGGCGTACTCGGCGGCGATCGCTTCCCTGCTGGGCCAGAAGTCGAGGCGGTTGACGGCCTCGTTGTGCTCGCGGATGTAGTCGTAGCTCTTGGTGGAGCCCGGGTGGTTGTTGAAGGCGACGCAGGGGCTGATGACGTCGATGAAGGCAGCTCCTTCGTGGGCGATGGCGGCTTTCACGAGGGGGACGAGCTGGCGCTTGTCGCCGGAGAAGCTGCGGGCGACGAAGGTGGCGCCCATCAATAGGGCGAGGCTGACGGTGTCGATGGGGGCGTCGGTGTTGGCGGCGCCCTTCTTGGCCTTGCTGCCCTTGTCGGCGGTGGCGGAGAACTGGCCCTTGGTGAGGCCGTAGACGCCGTTGTTCTCGAGGATGTAGGTCATGTTCACGCCGCGGCGCATGACGTGGGCGAACTGGCCCAGGCCGATGGAGGCGGAGTCGCCGTCGCCGGAGACGCCGAGGTAGATGAGCTCGCGGTTGGCGAGGTTGGCGCCCGTGAGGACCGAGGGCATGCGGCCGTGCACGGTGTTGAAGCCGTGCGACTGGCCGAGGAAGTAGTCGGGGGTCTTGGAGCTGCAGCCGATGCCGGAGAGCTTGGCGACGCGGTGGGGCTGGACGTCGAGCTCGAAGAAGGCCTGGATGAGCGCGGCGCTGATGGAGTCGTGCCCGCAGCCGGCGCAGAGCGTGCTGACCTTACCCTCGTAGTCGCGGCGGGTGAAGCCGAGCTTGTTCTTCGGCAGTGTCGGGTGGTGGAGCTTTGGCTTGGCGACGTAGGTCATTGCCTGTTTTCGATCTGTCTGACGACGGCATAGAAGAGCTGGAACTGGTCGGAGCGCGCAGGATCGCCAGCGCCCCAGTGCGCGCCAGTGTGGACGACGACGGTCTTGGTGGTCGGATCGACCATGACTGCCTGACCGCGGAAACCGAGGAGCGCGAAAGCGCGGCGGTCTCCCGGCAGCAGCCACGTCTGGTAGCCGTACCCGTGGCGCCGCCCGGCGACGCCGAACTTCAGGCGGTCCGCGTCCGGATTGGTGGCGCTACGCACCCACTCGGCGGGAATGATCTGCTTGCCGCCCAACGCGCCGTCGTTGGCGAGCAGCAAGCCGAGCCGGCCCCAGTCGCGCAGCGTGGCGTTGATGCCGACGAAAGAGAGCTCCTGACCGCTTTTGTCGACGAGCCAGGTAGCGTCGGCCTCGGCGCCCATCGGCTGCCAGACCTTCTCGGAAAGATAATCGGCGAGCGGCTTGCCGACCGCCGCACGCAGCGCCAGGCCGAGCACGTAGGTTTCGGCCGACGAGTAGTGGAACCTCTCGCCCGCGGGGCGCTCGCGCTCGCGGAAAAGCGCGACGGAGGCGGCACCGCCGGGTCCCTGCTGGAGGAGGGTGGCGCGCCCGAGGCGCGACACGTCGTCCTGCCCGTTGTACACCTCGACGAACTTCACGCCCGAGGACATGGTGAGGAGGTGGCGCAGGCTCGTCTCGCCGTAGGGATGGCCCCTCAGCTCGGGCACGTACTGCTCCGCCTTGTCGTCGATGGACTTGATCAGGCCTTCCTCGAGAGAAATGCCAATCAGCATCGCCACCACCGTCTTGGCCATCGACATGGAGGTGAAACGGTGCTCGGGCTTGCGCTCGTATTGATAGCGTTCGACGAGGATGGTGTCGCCCTGCATCACGAGCAGCCCGGTGGCGCGCGTCTTGGCAAGGAAGTCCTCGACCGTGCCCTGCGCGACGAACCCCTTGTAGCGGAACTCGGGCTCGCTCGCAGCGCGCCGCAGCGGGTAGGTGCTCGCTCCCTTCGCGACTTTGTGGAACGGCACGATCTCGTCGAAGCGGCTGAGCGTGCCGACAATGCACTGCTGGTTGTATGCAGCTGCCGCGTACTGGCTGAGCGTGCAGACGGGGTAGCCCTGGGACTTGCCCAGAATCTCTTCATCAGGAGCGGCGAACGCCCCTGGGGATAGGAAGACAGCCAGAGCGGCAGCAACTGCTCTCACGCCGCTTTGTCCTTCTTGATCGGCCGCACGTTGAGCGCGGACACGATCTCGGAGATTTCCTTGGTGATGAAGCGCGCGGTGATGGGCGTGCCGTCGTAGTGCAGGACCGAGATCAGGCTCGCGGGGTTGATGCCGGCGTCGTTCACCAGGAGGGTCTTGAGCTGCGCGTCGCGGTTCTGCTCGACCACGAACACCTTCGAGTGGGACTGCACGAAGTCGAAGAGCTCGTCCTGGAAGGGGAAGCCGCGCACGCGCAGGGCGTTGATGAAGATGTTCTTCTCGCGCAGGGCGTCGAGCGCCTCGTGCATCGCGGGCGAGGTGGAGCCGTAGTAGATGCAGCCGAACCGCGCGGGCTCGGGCGATGGGGTGAGGATGGGCTTGGGCAGCAGCGTCTTCGCGAACTCGTGCTTCTTCAGGAGCCGCTGCATGTTGTACTGATAGTCCGGCCCCGCCTCGGAGTACACCGCGTAGGGGTTGCGGCTCGTGCCACGCGTGAAATAGGCACCCTTGGTCGGGTGCGTGGCGGGGAGCGTGCGGTAGGGGATGCCGTCGCCGTCGACGTCGAGGTAGCGGCCGAACTCCTTGCCGGCCTCGAGCTCTTCCGCAGTCATGACCTTGCCGCGGTCGTACTTGCGGCTGTCGTCCCAGACGAAGGGCTTGGCGAGGCGCTGGTTCATGCCGATGTCGAGGTCGGTCATGAGGAACACCGGCGTCTGGAGGCGGTCGGCGAGGTCGAGCGAGAGCGCGGCGAACTCGAAGCACTCGTGCGGGTCTTCGGGGAAGAGCAGGATGTGCTTCGTGTCGCCGTGCGAGGCGTAGGCGCACGCAGTGACGTCGGACTGCTGCGTGCGCGTGGGCATGCCGGTCGAGGGGCCGCCGCGCTGCACATCGATGATGGTGACCGGGATCTCGGCGAAGTAGGCAAGGCCGATGAATTCCGACATCAGCGAGATGCCCGGGCCGGAGGTGGCGGTGAAGGCGCGCGCGCCATTCCAGCCGGCGCCGGTCACGATGCCGATCGAGGCGAGCTCGTCCTCGGCCTGGATGATGGCGTACTTCCGCTTCCCGGTTTCTTTGTCGACCCTTAGTTTGGAACAGTAGTTCGTGAATGCCTCGGCGAGGCTGGACGACGGCGTGATCGGGTACCAGGCGCACACCGTGGCGCCGCCGTAGACGCAGCCGAGCGCCGCCGCGGAGTTGCCGTCGATGAAGATCTTGTCGCCGACGTTGTCCGCGCGCTTGACCTTGAGGCCCATGGCATCCTTCAGATGCTCCCGGGCGTGGTTCAGTCCGAGCTGCAGCGCGTTCAGGTTGGGCTTGAGGAGCTTCTCCTTGCCCTTGTACTGCTCGCCGATCAGCTCGGCGATCACCCCGGGGTCGATGTCCATCATGCCGGCGAGCGCGCCGACGTAGATGATGTTCTTGAAGAGCTGGCGCTCGCGCGCGTCCGTGTAGGTGGCGTTGCAGATCTCGGTGAGCGGCATGCCCACCACGTTGATGTCGTCGCGGAACTTCGACTTCGGCAGCGGCTTGGTGTTGTCGTAGAAGATGTAGCCGCCCGGATCGATCTCCTTCACGTCCTGGGCCCAGGTCTGCGGGTTCATCGCCACCATCAGGTCGACGCCGCCGCGGCGCCCGAGGTAGCCGGGCTCGGTCACCCGCACTTCGTACCAGGTCGGCAGGCCCTGGATGTTAGAGGGGAAGATGTTGCGCGGGCTCACCGGGATGCCCATGCGCAGGAACGTCTTGGCGAAGAGTTCGTTCGCCGAGGCCGAGCCCGAGCCGTTCACGTTCGCGAACTTGATGACGAAATCGTTGACCGCCTCGATGCGCTTCATGTCAATTCTTATAGGATGAATCTTTCAGATCTACAGTTCTTTTGAGGGCTTCAAATTCGAGCTGACCGATTGGAGCCGTATCGGTGAGGAACTCGTCCCCCATCGCGCTCGACTGCGCGCAGACTTCCGGCGACGGGATGCGCAGCCGCGCTCCCTGCGCGGCCAGCTGGACTTCGCAGGCGCGGTTCAGGCGCCAGTGCAGCAGGAACGCCTCGGGAATCGTGCGGCCGATGGTGAGGAGGCCGTGATTCCGAAGGATCAATGAAAAATTCTCTCCTAAACTTCTTACCAGGCGTTCCCGCTCATCCAGGCGCATGCTCGGCCCCTCGAAGTCGTGGGTGCTGAGCCGGTTCCAGAAGTTGTGCGAGTACATGTGCACCGGCAGGAGGCCCTCCTCCTGCGCCGAGACCGCCATGCCCGCGAGCGTGTGGGTGTGGAAGACGCACATCGCGTCGTCGCGCGCCATGTGAATGGCGCTGTGGATGATGAAGCCGGCCTTGTTGGCGCCGTATTCGTGTTGCCCTACGGATTCCCCATGGGAATCGATCTTCACGAGGTTCGAAGCCGTGACCTCGTCAAAGCGAAGGCCGTAGGGGTTGATTAGGAAGTGGTGCTCGCCCCCGGGGACGCGCGCGCTGATGTGGGTGTAGATGAGCTCGGACCAGCCGAGGTGGTGCGCGATGCGGTAGGCGGCGGCGAGCTCGACCCGCAGCGCCCATTCGGCCGCGTCCATGGTTGGTCGGGGAGCGAGGGCGGGCTTCATGTCGCTACGCCGCCTTCTTGTGGTACGGCGCTCGCGCTCCCGGCCCCGCTTGGGTCATCTCGAGCAGGAACTTCTGCATGTCCCACGCGCCGGTTGGGCAGCGCTCGGCGCACAGGCCGCAGTGCAGGCACACGTCCTCGTCCTTCACCATCACGCGCTTGGTCTTCAGCTCGCCGGAGACGTACAGGTCCTGGGTCAGGTTCGTGGCGGGCGCATTGAGGCGCGTCCGAAGATCGGATTCGGTTCCATTGTTGAGAAACGAAATGCAATCCATCGGGCAGATGTCGACGCAGGCGTCGCACTCGATGCAGAGCTTGTCGGTGAAGACGGTCTGCACGTCGCAGTTGAGGCAGCGCTGCGCCTCCTTCCACGCGGTGGCGACGTCGAAGCCGAGCTCGACCTCGGCCTTCACGTTCTTCAGCGTCTCCTTGATGTCGCGCCAGGGCACCTTGTAGCGCTGGTCGCCGACGATCTCGTTGTCGTAGCTCCACTCGTGGATGCCCATCTTCTGGGACATCAGGGTGACGCCCGGCGCAGGTCTTTCAGTGGGGTTCTCTTCATTTAAAAGCTTATCTATGGAAACGGCGGCGTCATGGCCGTGCGCCACCGCCCAGATGATGTTCTTCGGGCCGAACGCGGAGTCGCCGCCGAAGAAGATGTTCGGCACGCTCGACTGGAAGCTCTGGGGGTTCAGCTTGGGCAGGCCCCACTTGTCGAACTCGATGCCGGCGTCGCGCTCGATCCAGGGGAAGGCGTTCTCCTGCCCCACCGCGACCAGCACGTCGTCGCACTCGAAGAACTGGTCGGGCTCTCCGGTCGGCACGAGTGAGCGGCGCTTCTTGTCGTCGTAGACGGCCTTGACCTTTTCGAAGGTCATCCCCGCCAGGCGACCCTCCTTGACAATGAATTTTTTCGGGACCAGAAAGTTCAGGATCGGAATGCCCTCGTGCTGGGCGTCTTCCTTCTCCCAGGGGCTCGCCTTCATCTCCTCGAAGCCCGAGCGCACGATGACCTTCACGTCCTCGCCGCCCAGGCGCTTGGAGGTGCGGCAGCAGTCCATGGCGGTGTTGCCGCCGCCGAGCACGATGACTCTCTTGCCGATCTTCGTGGTGTGGCCGAAGGACACCGAGGAGAGCCAGTCGATGCCGATGTGGATGTTCTTCGCGCCCTCCTTGCGCCCCGGGATCTCGAGGTCCCGGCCGCGAGGCGCGCCGGTGCCGACGAAGATGGCGTCCCAGCCCTCGGACATGAGAGCTTTGATGGACTCGACTTTTCGCTGCTTGAAGGTGACGCCGAGATCCAGAATGTAATTGACTTCCTCGTCGATGACCTCGAGCGGCAGACGGAAGCGTGGGATCTGCGACCAGATCATGCCGCCGGCGCGCGGGTCCTGGTCGAACACGGTGACCTCGTAGCCGAGCGGCGCGAGGTCGCGCGCGACGGTCAGCGATGCCGGCCCGGCGCCGATGCAGGCGATCCGCTTCCCGTTCGATTTCGTTTTCCTGTTGGAAAGGATTCTTTCTCGAATAACCCCATCTTCCTTATAGTCCGCCGTCACCCGCTTCAGGCGGCAGATGGCGACCGGCTCGGGCTTGGCGGCGTTCTCCTCTTCCACGCGGCCGCGGCGGCAGGCGGGCTCGCAGGGGCGGTCGCAGGTGCGGCCGAGGATCCCCGGGAAGACGTTGGACTTCCAGTTCACCATGTAGGCGTCGGAATAACGCCCCGCGGCGATCATGCGAATGTACTCGGGGACCGGGGTGTGGGCCGGGCAGGCCCACTGGCAATCGACGACTTTGTGGAAGTAGTCCGGGTTGCGAATGTCTGTCGGCTGCAACTGCTCACTCCTTAAGCGGCGTTGGGAACGCCGACTTGTTTCCGATCAATGGCCCCATAAGTGTACTCCCGGATAAGCCGGAAATGCGAGAACTTTCAAAACCCTACAGCGAGCTTACGCGGGCGGGATGGTGGTGCTGGCCGAGTCTGCGGGCCCGCTCCTTGCCGCGACCTCGTAGAAGACGTGGACGTAGTGGGTAAGCGCCCCGCCGCCCTCGCGCACTGCCCGGATGCTGCGCCACTCGCGGTAGATCGAGCCATTCTTCCGCCGGCTCCAGGTGGTGCCCGACCAGTGGCCCTGGCGCTGCACCATGGCGTAGAGTTCGTCGTAAAACTGCGGGGGCTGCAGGGCGTTTCGGATCGCGCTCTCCGGCTGCCCGAGCACGTCGTCGCGGCTGAAGCCGGTGACCTCGGTGAACGCGCGGTTCACGGTGCCGATGGTGCCGTCGACCGCAGTGATCATGATTGCCTCGGTCATGCCCTCGAACGCGTGCGCGGCGAGGAGCAGCTTTTCCTCGTTCTCGCCCAGCGCGGTCACGTCGTTGGACACCAGCACCACGCCGCAGGCGTCGTCGCCCCCGCGCACCGGCTGCGCGCGCATGCGGTAATGGCGAATGCGGCCTTCGCGATCCACGAGGCGGACCGCAATCTCGCGCGGCTTGCCGCTCGCCGCGGCGCGCAGCACCGTGAGACGCCCCAACTGCGCGTCGTCGGGATGAGCGCGCGTCCAGGCATCGGTGCCTGGCGCGAGCAGCGCTTCGTCGAGCACGCGAGGGTACGAAGGGCTGGTGTAAAGCCAGCGGCTTTCGTGGTCGACGAGCGCGATCAGGTCGCCCGCGTTCTCGGCGATGACACGGTAGCGCTCCTCGCTCGCGCGCACCTCGTCGCGCGCCCGCGCGAGGCGGCGGTTCATCCGGTAGACGACGACGCCGAGCAAGCTCACGTAGGCGAGCGCCCCGACCGCTGACAGCGCGGCGGCAAGGATGCTCACAGGACGTGCGGGTAGGCGAAGAACTGCAGGCCGAAGAGCACCCACGCCGAGGCCGGCGCGCCCAGCGCCGCCAGTTGCAGGCCGATGGGAATGGCGGCGGACGCGAATGACGCCATGCGCACGCAATAGTTGGTGCGCGCGAGCCTCGCCGCGTCGTACGGAACTCTTATAATTCCCCCCATCCCATGATCACCCAGCTCGAGTCGCTAAGCCAGCATTCGCTGGTGGTCGCCGACACCGGCGACATCGAGGCAGTCGCGAAATGGAGGCCGCAGGACGCGACGACAAATCCCTCGCTCCTCCTCACCGCCGCGGAAGACCCGCGCTTCCGCCACCTGGTGGACAACGCGATAAAGGAAGCGCGCGGCGACGCTGGGCTCGCCATGGATTGGCTTGCCGTGCAGTTCGGCCGCGAGATCCTGAAGCACGTGCGCGGGCGCGTCTCCACCGAGGTGGACGCGCGGCTTTCGTTCGACACCGGCCGCTCGATCGAGCGTGCGAAGCGCATCACCGGGCTGTACGAGAAGCTGGGAGTGTCTCGCAAGCAGGTGCTCATCAAGCTCGCGAGCACCTGGGAAGGCATCCGCGCAGCCGAGCGCCTGGAGCGCGAAGGCATCCACTGCAACATGACCTTGCTCTTCTCATTCGCGCAGGCCGTTGCCTGCGCCGATGCGGGCGTCACCCTCATATCCCCCTTCGTCGGGCGCATCTACGACTGGTACAAGACACAGAGGAAGGTAGACGACATCCCCATCGAGGAGGATCCCGGGGTGGCGTCCGTAACGAAGATTTACTCGTACTACAAGAAAAACGGGTATGCGACGCAGGTCATGGGAGCGAGCTTCAGGAAAACGGGACAAATTCTCGCCCTCGCCGGCTGCGATCTCCTCACCATCGCGCCCGAGCTGCTGGAGAAGCTCTCGAAGGTCGAAGGGCCGGTCGAAAGGAAGCTCTCTCCGGAGAAGTCCCGGGAGAGCAAAGACGAGAAGATGCCTCTGGATGAGGCGGCGTTCCGCTGGATGCACAACGAGGACGCCATGGCGACCGACAAGCTCGCCGACGGCATTCGCCGCTTCGACGCCGACGCGCGCAAGCTCGAGCGGCTCATCGTCTCCGTCGGCGCCGCCCGCGCCGCGTAATCATCTGGCTTTCCACCGGTACCAGAGCCAGCCAATGAGGTAAGCGACGGCCGGGACGGCAACGCCGAGGATGATCGGCCGCCAAACCTTGTCGATCTCCTCCGAGAACGCGAGGATCGTGGCGGCGTTCAAGCCCGCGACGACGACCCAGATGACGCTGAGAAGAAGCCAGAACTTCTTCCAAAGCGGCATCGCTTCCTCCAACGATCAAGTCACGATTAACGCGGCGCGAGACGGCGCACGCTGTCGAGTTCCTCGGCGGCGCGCTTGGATTCCTTGAGCACGAGGGTGCGCGCTTCCTCGACCGGCGCGCGGGGCAGCAGCGCAGCGGCGTCGAGGTGCGGCGCAAGCCGCGCGCTGGTCTCGGGAAAGTCCTTCAGGAGCTCGGCGAGCGCGCCCAGGGTGACGTTGTAGTCGAAGTAGTGCGACTCCACGATCTTCTTCTGCAGCATCGCCTCGCGGATCCACGCGCCGTCGCGGCGCGCGGCGCGGCGCATGTGGCTCACGAGCGAGGCGCGGCTCGCCGCCGACTGCTCGGACTGGCGGATCGCCGCCGCCTCGCGGCGCAGGATCTCGCGCGCGCCGATGAGGTAGTGCTCCGCGCCGTCGGCGAGCTCGCCATTGTTGCGCCCTTCGCGGATGGTCTTCAGGTGCGCGTCCACGGCGGCGGCGTGCTCGTCCAGGCGTGCGAGCGCGCTCTTGCTCGTGACATTGGGCGCCACCGCGAGCGAGTCGCGCAGCCGCGCGGTGGTGTCCTGCACCGCGGCGACGAGGGCGCGGTTCGACTCGCGCTGGCGGTACTCCCCGTAGCCCCACCAGCCCGCGCCAGCGAGTACGATCGCGGTCGCCAGGGCGAGGGCGCGTTTATTGCTCGACACGGCTGGAGCATATCGTATGTCCCGTCACCTCGTTTGGCTCGCCGGGCGCGGCGTCTCGATGAGCTGCGGCCTCGATTGGGATGTGCCGCCCGCGCTGGAGGCGGCCCGGCACGCCGGCGAGATCTCGCGCGCCGCGCTGGGCGAGCGCATCGCCTCGGCGCTCGAGCGCGCGCAGGACGACGCGGCGATCGACTGCCGCCCGATCGACGCGATGCTCGAGCGCATCCGCGGCCCGAGCGGCTGGCGCCACGCCTTCGTCACCACCAACTGGGACGCGCTGCTCGACCGGGCGCTCGAGCGCCACGGGTTCGAGCCGCCGCTGCACTTGAACGGCTCGGTCGCAGCGCGCAACCTGCTGCTCGAGGACGACGGCGAGAGCGCGCGCGAGGCGGTGCCGCAAGTGCGCGAGGGGCTGCGCCGGCTGGCGCAGGCCGAGCTCGTCGTGGTGGCCGGGCTTTCGCTCGCGAGCCGGCTCGACAAGGCCCTCGTCGCGCGCCTTGCGGGAAAGCACGGCGGTCGCTGGCTGGTGGTGAACCACGACGCCGGGGAAGTGCGCCGCTGCTGCGCGGCGCTCGAGCAGCGTCTCCCCGGTTGCACGGTACAGGCAGTAGCGCTGCCCTTCGACCGCTGGGTAGCCGCAGGGCTGCCCGGCCTGAACATTGCTCCCGCCGAGGCATGAGCATCGCTCGCGACGCGCTCGCTAAGGAATGAGGTGCCAATAGCGAGCCTGCGCTGGCGCCTCGACGCCGAGACCCTCCGCGACGTGCCGGAGTCGCCCGGAGTCTTCACGCTCTGGTCGGCGAGCGATCTGGTCTACATCGGCCGGACCGACGGCAACGCCACGCTGCGCGACCGGCTGCGCTCGGTGCTGCACGCCGGCGTCGCCGTCTCGCACTTCACCTGGGAAGTCACGGTGACACCGCGCACCCGCGCCGGCGACCTCCTCAACGCCTATTTGGAAAAGAATGGCCGCCTGCCGCGATACAACGAGCACGCTCCCGAGGGCAGCGTGCTTAGATCGCAGGGCTGGCAGACTTCGGGGAACTCACGCTAGAAGACGCTCGGAAGGACCGGATCCAAGCGCAAGTCAGGCCGATGAAGGGTTTCTCTGGCGTAATAGGCGCTATGCGCGCCTTCCTGCTTTCCCCAATTTTTCTCCTCGCCCTCCTCGCCCCGGCGGTGCTCGCCTCCGCACCCGAGGAGCCCTATGTCGGCCAGCCTGGCAAGGACGTCGTCTGGGTCCCCACGCCGGACGAGCTGGTGGAGAAGATGCTCGACATGGCGAAGGTCTCGCCGCGCGATTTCGTCGTCGACCTCGGCTCGGGCGACGGGCGCAACGTCATCGCTGCGGCGAAGCGCGGCGCGCGCGCCCTCGGTGTCGAGTACGACCCGCTCCTCTTCCAGGTCGCCCTGCGCAATGCCAAGGCGGCGGGCGTCGAGGGCCGCGCGCGCTTCGTGCAAGGCGACATGTTCGAGGCCGACATCTCCGAGGCCACGGTGCTCGCGCTCTTCCTTCTGCCCGACAACCTCGAGAAGCTCAAGGTCAAGTTCCAGAAGCTCCGCCCGGGCACGCGCATCGTCACCAACGGCTACGAGATCCCAGGCTGGGACGCGACCGATGTCGGGAGGATCTACGGCGGCTGCGTCACCTGGTGCACCGCCTACCTTTACGTCGTTCGTTGATTGCGGCGCCGCTTGCCGGGGAGCTGTCGGGCTTTTCCGTACAACGTCATCCCTGCAGCTTCGCGTCCGCGAGCTCGCGGAAGAAGGCTTCGTGGTCGCGCAGGTCGAGCAAGAACGCGCGGTCCTTTTCGGGCAGCTGGTCCGGCGGCACGCGGTTCTTCAGCCTCTGTAGCAGGTCGAGCACCTCGCGAATGCGCTCGTGGGTCGAGCGCTCGACGAAAACGCGGATCTGGCTGCGTGTCACGCTGCCGATTGTACGGTTGTTGCGACTACGATCCTCGCGGGCGGCGAGCGGGAACGCAGATTGCTGTACTACCTCCGTCACACCCTAACCCCAGGAGGCAGTATGCGAAAAGCTCTTGTTCTGGCTCCGGCCCTGTTGGCGCTCGCGGCCGGCTGCGTGACAGAAGAGAAGGCGACCCCCGCTCCCGTTGTGGTCACCCCGCCGGCGCCCGCCGTGGTGGTGCCGCAGCCCGCCCCGACGGTACCCGCCGTCGTCGTGCCGGCGCAGGTCGCGCCGAAGGCAGGACACGGCCGCATCGAGTCGATCACCGCGCTTCCGCCGAGCGCGGCCGCCGGCGGCGGTGCCGCTCAGCGGATCGGCGTGAAGATGGACGACGGGACGGTGCAGTACCTCGACACGAGCGCGCCGAACCTCGCGATCGGCGATCGCATCGAGATCACCGCGAACGGAAACCTGCGCCGCTAGAACGCGGACTGCGGAAAGCAGTCGCCCCCGCTAGGGCGGGGGCGATTCTTCTTTTTTGGGATAGGGGTCTTACTTTTCCGCGCCCTCGGCGGTGCGCTGCTGCATCTGCTGCATCGCGGCGCCGATCTTGTCCTGGGCCTGCTGCATTGTCTGTTGGCCCTGCTCGAGCTCCTGCTTCTTGATGGAGGCCGCGGTCGCCGCGGTGCTCGCAGTCTCCACGCCGCAGCCGGCAAACAGGGCGCTTGCGGCGAGTGCGAGTAGGGTTCTCATGCCTGCTCTCCCTTCTTTTGCGGCTCCAAAATGAAAAGCCCGGACCGGCGTTCGCCTGTTTTTCCGGGCTTGTCCCGAGGAGGAGGCACGAGACCAGGCGAACGATACGCTCGCCCGGCGCGCGACGTCGTGCGGTTTTTCGCGCCGCGGCCCGCCCGCCGATGAGCGGCGGGGGCGGCGCGACGACCGGCCGGAAGTGCCGCGGTACTATTCCTCGCAACAGAGGACTTGCCCGTGAAAAAAATCCGCATCCAGTTCACGCTGTTCTCCGCTTTCTACTCGCCGCTCATCTCTGCCATGTCGGGCGGCTTCCTGAAGGCCGAGGGCCTCGATCCGGAATGGTCGGTGTCCCCGCCCGGCGTATCGGCGATTGCCGCGCTCGCGGACGGGTCGGCGCACGTGGTGCAGTCGGCGGCGAGCTACTCGTTCGGTGCGCTCGGCAAAGGCGAGGCGCCGCCGGCGTTGCACTTCGCGCAGGTGAACGAGATGGACGGCTTTTTCCTCACCGCGCGCTCGCAGGACCCAGCGTTCACTTGGAAGAAGCTCGAGGGCGCCGAGGTCGTGATGCTGAAGGGCGGCCAGCCCGAAGCGATGTTTCGCTACGCTTGCCACAGGGCCGGGATCGACTACGCGAAGATCAGGCCCGTCGCCCCCGGCAGCGCCGCGGAGGTCGATCGCGCCTTCCGCGAGGGCCGCGGACAGTACGTGCATCAGCAGGGCCCCTTTCCCCAGCAGCTGCAGGCCGACGGCGTCGGCCATGTGGTCGCCCAGGTCGGACCGCTGATCGGTCCTTGCGCCTTCTCGAGCCTCGCCGCCACGCGCGAGTGGCTGAAGAGCGACATGGCACGCGCCTTCATACGCGCCTATGTGAAGACGCGGCGCTACATGAACGAGGCGCCCGCCGCCGAGATCGCTCGCGCCGAGAAGCCATACTTCCCGAAGGCGGACGAGCAGGTGCTCGCCGATTGCATCCGCACCTATCAGAAGCTGGGGTGCTGGACGCCGCACGTCGAGATCACGCGCACGGCCTTCGAGAAAACCCTGGATGTCTTCGAGTACAACGGCCGGCTCGAGCGCCGCTACCGCTACGAGGAAGTGTGCGCCCCGCCGCCGGTCGGCTGATCGGCGCTGGCGCGCGTCGCCGCGATGGCGGTCAACCGGTCCTGGAGGGACTCGATCTCCCGCAAGGTCCGCCGCCGAAGAAAATCGGCGTGGTGCCGAATCGCTGCTCCGGGCGCTGTCGCCTGGCGGCGTCACCCAATGTCGCTCTTTCGACTACCTTCCCTTTGGCAATCAAGCGCCAAATTGCAGCGGAAGCGCCGGGTTTCGTGTAGAAAGAGGCCGCCAAGCTGGCGCTCCCGCCTCCGCGCCTGCGTCGATTGCTTCGGGGAAATTACCGCCAGGTCGGCGGGAGAGCACAATGAGGCGAATACAGATCGATAACAAAATCGACTCTGGCGCACATCGACGGGTTACCGGCAGCCTTTAGAGTGCGCGGGCATACGTGAATCAAGCTCGTTTGAAGCCGTGGATCCTCTACTTACATTGGCGAACCTGCTCTATGTCTCGGCATACTTCGTGGGACGCACGTTGTGGCTTCGGGCCTTGTCTCTCGCCGGGACGGTATGCCTCATCGTGTATTTTGCTACGCTGCCCGAGCCCCTGATGCAGGTGGTCTACTGGAACACGCTCTTCGCGCTCATCAACGCGGCGTGGATCGGGCGACTCTTGCTGGCGCGTGCAAGAAAAGGAACATTTGTTCCACCTCAGGGGCTTCCGCCGGAAGGAGCATGCGCGACGCGAGCCGCTTCACCAGTCGGCGCGTAGGCTCTGGCCGTGCACTAGAGAGCTGCGAGATGACGACGCAAGAGAACATGCTTGCCCGCCACAGAATCCTCCATGAGCTCGGACGCGGGCCGACAGGCGCGGTGTACGCCGCACGCGACCATGCCCGGGGTACGGTCGTTGCGCTGAAGCGACTCGATCCCGCGTCCACAGACAAGTCCGACGCGAGCTTTGCCGACCGCTTCCTCAAGCACGCGCGTTCGGCCGGGCGCTTGAGACACCGCAATGTCGTGACGATCCACGACGCCGGTGAAGCGGCCGGCACCGCTTACGTCGCGATGGAAATGCTCGAGGGCGATAACCTGCGAAAGATTCTCGACGACGGGCCGCTCCCGATCGCGCGCGCGATCCGCATCGTCCATGAAATCGCCTGCGGGCTCGCGTATGCCCATCTTGAAGGCGTGGTGCACGGCGGCCTCAAGCCGTCGAACGTCATCGTCCTGCGCTCGGGTGTGGTGAAGATCACCGATTTTCGCATCGGGAACGGCTGCTTGGGATACCAGTCCCCCGAGCAAATGCGGAACGAGCCGCTCGACCATCGGTGCGACATCTTCTCGCTCGGCGTTCTGTTCTACGAGATGCTCAGCGGCCGACGACCCTTCGAGGGCGGATCACCGAAGGAAATCCTGGAGAACATCCGCCGTGCCGAACCGCAGCCGCCGAGCAAGCTGAACCCGCTCGTTCCACGCGCGCTCGACGCGATCGTTTCGAGCATGCTCGCCAAAGAGCCAGCCGCACGGATGCCCGGCGTGCCAGTCCTGATCCGCGAGCTGCAGCGGCTGGAGGATGGGCTCGGCATGCAGCCGGGCGCCGGGGCGGATGAACCGGAGAGCGTGCCGCCGGCCGATCCCGCGCCCGCGCGGCATCGCGAACCAAAGATCGATCGCGAGGTACTCGACCATAACAAGATGATCCGCGAACTGCAGCGCCTGGAGGAAGCCCTTGGCCTCCAGCGGGGCGCCGGGGCGGATGAACGGGCGAGCGTGCAACCGCCCGAGCCCGCGCTGCGTCGCGAACCAGTCATCAATCGCGAGGTGTTCGACCATCACAGGGCGATGATGGGGCGCGAATCCGCGCGTGACCCGGCGAGCGTGCAGCCGCCCGAGCCCGCGCTGCGTCGCGAGCCAGTCATCGATCGCGAGGTGTTCGACCATCACAGGGCGATGATGGCGCGCGAGTCCGCGGGTGACCGACCTTCGCGATCGCGGTATTCGATCTTCGCAGCGCTCGCCGTGGTGATCGCCGTGCTCGGCTTCGGCCTCGCCGGCTTCAAGGAGCTCAACGGCTTGATGGAGGACTGGTGGTCAAGCCGCAGCGAACGAGAGGCCGCTACAAGAGAGGCCGCTGCAAGTCGCATGCGGGAAGCGCCGCCCCCACCCGTGGCGGAGGCGCCCGCGGCGGCGGTGACAGCGCCCCGTGCGCCGCAGGCATCGCCGGTTCATGCGGTGGACCAAAGACAGACGGACGAGGAGTCAGCCACCGAGGCGTCAGCTAACAAGGAGTCGGCCAACCAGGAGTCAGCCATCGTTTCCGTCCCGGACGTTTCCGTCCCGGAGCCGACGCCGCCGAAACCGCTCGCGGCAGAGCCCGAGGCATCGCCATCAACGGAGAGCGCAATCGCCCGTGCGCCCGAGCAGCCTGCACCTCCCGACGCTGCGCCGGCGCAACAACCCGCCGGCACGGCGCGGCTCATCATCGCGGTATCGCCCCGAGGCGAGCTCTACATCGATGGAAGGCGCCATGGCACGATACCGCCTGTCACGACGCTCGACCTCGAGCCGGGAATGCATCGCGTCGAGATCCGCAACGGATCGCGAAAACCGTATCTGACCTACATGACGGTACAGGCGGGCGACGTACGGCGCATACGGCACGACTTCAACGCGAAGCCTAGGCTTCCACCCCGCTGATCGCGAGGCGAGCGAAACGCCCTAGGGTGCCAACGCCACGTCCGGCTTTGGCGTGTCCGCCTCCGACGGATCTGCCGCGCTATTCAGCAGTTGCGCCTTGACAATCGCCCCGGGGCTTACGTCCATGGAGCCGTAGTAGAGGTGGCCGGTCACCCTCGCACTCGGTGCCAGCACAAGATTCGTGCATCGCAGTACAACGCCGTCGAGCGCTCCATGCACCACAACGTCCGTCGCCGCCACTTCGCCCTGGACGCGGCCTGTCTCTCCCACGATCAAAGTCGTGCCCGGCACGGCTGATGCCGACAGCTTGCCTCGAACAGTGCCCTCGACGCGCAGCACACCACTAAAGCGCACCTCTCCCTCGATGGTGACGTCTGGCCCAATCACGCTGGCGACGTCGCTTGGCTTTTTCTTTGCGAGAACGGACATTCCGGGATCTTTGCGCGGGGAGCGGTCTGCGGAAAGGAAGTTCTCCACTCAAACCGCCGATGCGGTTGCAGATTCACAGAAACGCTGCCTACCCTGTCCAGGATAGGCAGCACGGGTTCACCGGGGAGCACCAGGGGACCAGAGGAGTCCGATGAAACGTGAATCGGGCGCCGCCGGGCGCAACTACCGCCGGTTCCGGGTCGTCCGGAGCGAAGGGCGCTTTCCAGAGGATCCGCGCCCCGTAGCGGAGCGCGCGAGCTCGCCCTTGGCGTGGGCCGACCGGATGTTGCGCCGGCACGCTCTTCGAACGAGAACGAACGACGATCTGCTTCTGGCGAGCTGGCAGGCGATCCGGGGCTCGCGACGACGACTGCGCTCCGCCGGCTGAGACTTAGGGTTGAAGGCCGTCCGGACGCGGGAGGAACCACGCCCGGACGGGCACGGCTTACTTGGTTTCTTTCTTCTCTTTCTCGTCCTTTTTGGTGGCGCCGGAGGCGGCCTTGCCGTCACTGCCGGAAGCCTGCTTGGGCTTCTCCTTGTCCTGCGACATCGTGGCCGCCTTGTCGGTTGCGTCCTTCTTCTTGTCGTCGGCGGCGTAGGCAGAACCGAGGGCGAACGTCACTAGCGACAGTGCGGCCAAGAGCTTGGTGAGTTTCATGGCTGGCTTTCCTTCCTGATTGATGGTTGGGGTGCCGCGGCGCGGCATCGGCACGATGCGCGCCCGACGCTGCGCGCAGAACGTGCGCGCCCTAGTCCGAACGGTCTATAAGAGGGCCGGTCGGTCAGGAAACTCACGCCGGCGCGCGCGCCGGAAGGACTACACCGGGCTCATGGAGGCTACACTCTGGGCGGCGTATTGATAGCGAAGGATGACTTTGGTTCGCGCGCTGGTTGCCTGCTCCATTCTGCTCTGCGCCTCCGCGGCATGGTCGGGCCGCGTCGAGTTGCCGTTGCGCATCCCGCTCGAGCCGCTGCGCGAGGCGCTGGAAGCGCAGCTCGGCTTCTCCGGGACGAGCACCGACGTGATGCACCGCGAGGGTCCATGCCGGTACCTGAAGGTCGGCAGGCCGGAGTTGCGTGCGGACGGCGGGAGACTCCACATCGCCGCGCCAGGGTCGGCGCTCGTTGCGGTCGAGCTGCTCGGCGCCTGCCAGGGCCTGGCGCCGTGGCACGGACAGATGCATTTTGTGGTGGCGCCGTATCTCGATGCCGCGGGACGCGTGCGGGTGCGCATCGCCGACTCGCGGCTCACCGATCCCGGCGGCGCCGGCACCCCGGCCGCGGGCATGCTCTGGGACCTGGCGAAGCGCCACGTGCATACGCGCCTGGAGCGGTTCAGCTTCGACATCGGCGCGAGCCGCGAGGCGCTGCTGGACCTCGTACGCTCGGCCGCGCCGCCCGAACAGGCCGCCGCGCTCGAAGTCTCGCTCGCGCAGCTGCAGGTGCTGCAGCCGCGCGTGGAAGCTTCAAGCGTGACCGTGCCGATCGCCTTCGAGATTCCCGACGCCTGGCTCTCGCCAGCGCCGGCGGCGGCTTCCACGGCGCCGCTCACCGAAGCGGAGCTGGAAGCGCTCGATGCGGCGCTCCAGCCCTTGGATGCCTTCCTCGTCTATAGCCTCAAGCAGGTGGCGCTCGACAGCTCGGACAATGCGCTGCGAGCCCGCCTGTTCACGCTGTTGCTTGACAGCCGCTATCAGCTCGCCGCCATCCTGTCTGGCGAAGCGCGCGCGGCGGGAGACCCGGCCCGTGCTCTGTTCATCGATGCCTGGAACGACCTGCGCGCGATTCTGGCCGACGCGCAGCGCGAAGGGCTGCTCGGGGCCTCTGCTTTACGCTATGCCTTGTTCACCGAGGCGGGCGACGCGCTGCTTGCCCTCGACCGCGCGGCGCCGGGCTTCGGCATGCACGTCTCGGCGGACGGCCTGCGCCAGCTCGCGCGCAGCCTACGCCCCGGCGAGACGGGCGATCCGCTGACCTTTGCCTGGGCGGTCGACCCCCAGCTGCTCGAGCTCTTCGACGTCGCCCCGCTGCCCGCACCCTCGCCGCCGCCGCTCGTGCCACCACCCGCGCCACCGCGCCGGAGCTGGCTCGACCTGATCATCCGCAGCGCGCACGCGACGAGCACGCCGGCGCACCCGGACGCAACGAACGCGCTCGACCCCTGGGTGCCACGGCACGACGAGCTCGAGCTCTACGGGGCCCTGATCAGCCGCCTGCTGAAGACGACCACCGCATCGGCGCTCGACAGAGGCGGGCTTCCGGCGCCTTACACGAAGATCTACGAGCGCCTCGTTCCCGCCACCGCACTCATCGAGAGCTGCTGGCGCCAGTACGAGGTGCGCGGGGGCAAGGTCCGCTACCTGCAGTCCCCGGCGCACAGCGTCGGCATCATGCAGATCAACCAGCGCGTATGGCGCGGCTTCTACGACGTGCAGCGCCTGCGCTGGGACACCGCCTACAACGCGCGCGCCGGCGCGCAGATCCTCAAGCGCTACCTGAAGGACTACGCCATTCCCTACGCGGAGCGCAGCGGCAACCTCGACCACGTGCCGCGCGCCGCGTACGCCGTCTACAACGCCGGCCCGCGCGCCGTCGGGCGCTTCAACAAGCGCGAGCCCCACCCTCGCGAGGCGCGCGTGGATGAGCGCCTGTGGACCCTCTACCGCGGCATCGCCGCCGGCGGGCGGCCGGACCTGCGCACCTGCAGCGTAAACAACGCAGCGATGGCGCGGCAGTAGCAGCGGCTACGGGCTTATCGCCTGCAGCTTGTCGATGATCGCTTGCAGCTCAGGCAAGCGTTCGCGGTGCGGACCGTACTTGACGAGGAAATAGGAGCCGCCGGTCGCGGCCTCGATAAAGCCCAGTGTTTCCATTTCTTCCAGTATGCGTCGCAGCGGATGGCGCTTCATCGCATCCGCGCGCTGCAGCGAAGGTTTTCCGCCCTTGCTGATCTCGACCAGCACAGCTCGATACCAGGCAGGCACCGAGTTCTTCGCCCGCAACGCCTTCGCACCGGCATCCGTGACCCGGAATAGCCGCCCGAGCTCCTCCGACATTGAATCCTCCCCCTGCAACCAGCCAAACCTTTGAACAATTCTGCGCGGTTTCGGGCAGCGCGGTCCGGGGGCCGTTCGTATGCCGAAATACGGAGCGCGATTCTGTCGGGGCGAAGCGACGGATAAAAGCTGGCCTCTCAGGAAAGTGCCAACTATTACCGGTTTGGCGCGGGGGCATGACTCGCCCGCCGGTACGCCGCGATCGCCGCCGCGACGTCCTGCAGGCCCGTACCGGTCGAGTCGAAAACGATGATCTCGTCGTCGGACTCGCGGCTGGACCTCTTGCCGCAGACGATCTCGCCGAGCTCAGCGTGAACGTCCTTCGCCGCCATCAGTCCCGCGGCGATGGCGTGACGCAGGTCGCCGCCCGCCGCCGCCTGGGCGGTGAGGTCGGTGACGACCTTCGCCGCCGCGAGCAGCTCGGGCTGAATCTCCTGCTTCTCCTCGTTATCGGCGCCGACCGCGGCGATGAAGGTTCCCGGGCGAACCATGTCGCGCGCGACGAACCAGCGCTTCGCGCTCGTGCAGGTCACGATCACTTCCGCCTCGGCGAGGCACCGCGCGAGATCGGCGCTCACCAGGCGCCGATCTCTTGCGAACGCGTTCGCCTTGTCGCGATCGATGTCGCACACCATGGCTCGATGAGGCCGCAGCGCGCGCAGGTGGGCGTCGGCCTGGCCGCCGCAGCCCACGATCGCGAGCGTGCGCCAGCCCTTGCGCGCGAGGTGCTTCGCGGCGAGCGCGCTCGCCGCCGCGGTGCGCAGCGCCGTGATCGCGCCCGAATCCATGATCGCGAGCGGCGTGCCGTTCGTCGCGTCGCTCAGGATCACCGCGCCCTGGATGGTCGGCAGGCCGCGCGCGCCGTTACCGGGGAAGTTGCCGTTCAGCTTGGCGGCGAAGTACGAGTCGAGCATCCCGGCCTTGACGTGGAAGGTGCCGTGCTCGGCGTGCATCGCGAGGACGGCGGGCCGGGACGCCCTTCCCTCCCCGAGCAGACGGAACGCGTGCTCGACCGCGTCGAGGCAGGCCTGCGGCGTGAGCAGCCGCTCGACCGCCTCGCGCGCGAGAAAAATCGGCGCGCTCATGTGTTGAGCTTCACCGGCCCGCCCATCGCGCGCCAGGCGAAGTGCCCGCCCTTCATGTACTTCGCATCGAAGCCCTGCTCGCGCAGCGCGACCGCGGTCTGGCAGCCGATGTGAAAGCCGTACACGCAGTAGACGACCACCGGCTCCGCCTTCGAGAGCTCTCGCGCCCATTCCTGCACGCGCTCCGGATCGCGCCAGGTGGCGCCCGCGACGATATCCTGGGTGCGCGAGACGTAGTGCTTCGGCCGCGCGTCGATGAACTGCACTTTGTGCCCGGCGTCGAGCATCGCCTTGACCTCCGCCGCATCGATGCCGGGAAGGTCGCCGAACTCCTTCTGCACGAGCGGTCGCAGCGGCTCGATCTTCGCCGCGTCCTCGTGGCGCGCCGCGACGCCCTTCCAGTCGACGTTGCGCAGGAAGGTGTCGACGTACGCCCCGACGTTGGCGCCGAAGTCCATGTGGTAGGAGTGCTCGTACATGTCCATGGCGAGGATCGGCATGCCGCCCGCTAGGTTCTGGCTGTGGTCGGCGGCGTACTGGTTCACGAGGCGCCGTTCGCGCGGCACCCAGGTGAGCACTACCCAGCCCGAGCCGCCGCCGAGCGCCCTTCCCATCGCCGAGAACTCGGCCTTCCACCGCTCGACCGAGCCGAAATCGCGCGCCAGGACCTCCGCGAACACCCCCGGGTCGCGCCCGTCGCCGCCGAGGCTGGCGAAATAGAGCTCGTGCAAGATTACCGAGTTGAGCGCGACCAGCTCCTCGCGCTTGAGGCCGTTCAGCGTGAAGCCGGGAATGGCGGCGAAGTCGGCGGACTCGAGCTGCGCGGTGAGGGCGTTGAGGCGCCGCAGCGCCCCGCCGTAGTTGTTCTCGTAGTGGCTCTCGATCAGCTTCGGCGACAGGCCCTGCAGCAGCCAGGGACGGCAGTGAAGCGGTTTCAGGTCATAGCGCATGAGGTCTCCTTTCAGGTCAAATGACAAGGCGCGAGCGCGCGAGGATGCCGAGCACGCCGCCGCCAAACGCCGCCGGAAGCGCGGGAAGCTTCCAGAGGAGCAGGCCGGCGACGGTGGCGGCGAAGAGCACGCCGGTGAACGCGTCCGGTGCCGCGGTCGGCGCGAGGCGCAACACGACGAGCGCGATCGCGCCCACCACCGCAGGCGCGACGCCCCGCATCGCGGCGCGCACCCATTTCAGCGCGCGGAACCGCTCGAGCCACGGCAGGATCGAGAGCATCAGCACGAAGGACGGGATGAAGATCGCGCCCGTCGCGACGGCCGCCCCGGCAACGCCGGCGACCTTGTAGCCCACGAACGCGGCGAGCGTGATAACCGGGCCGGGCGTCACCTGCCCGATCGCCAGCCCCTCGAGGAACTCCGCTGACGAGATCCATTGCAGCTGGTTCACCACCTGGTCCTGGATGAAGGTGATGATGGTGAGGCCGCCGCCGAAGGTGAGCGCCCCGACCTTGAAAAAGAACAGGCCGATGTCCCAAAGCCCGGTGCCCGCCGCAGTCGGGCTGGCGAGCGGGACGCTGAAAGAGCAATCAGCACCGGCAAGCGCGAGCACGACCGTGCAGCCAGTCAGCCCGGCCCGCAGCGAGTGGTGCGCCGCCACCCCGATGCAGCCGGCGAGAAGGAAAGTGCCGGCCGGCCCGAGCGGCGTGAATGCCAGAGCCGCAATCGCGGCAAGTGAGACGACGATGGAAAAACGATCCTTGATGGCGTTGCGCCCGAGGCGCCAGACCGCGACGGCGAAGACGCCGAGCACCACCGGCCCGAGGCCGTAGAACGCGTCGCGCATGAAGGGCAGCGCGCCGTAGGCCGAGTGCAGCGCCGTCAGCGCGAGCATGATCGCGAAGGCGGGCAGGATGAAGCCCACGCCGGCGAGGATCCCGCCCGCGAGGCCGGCGCGCTGGTAGCCGGTGAAGATGCACATCTGCAGCGCGGTGGCGCCCGGAAGCGCCTGCACCAGCGCCATGCCCTCGACGAAGCGCTCCTTGGAGAGCCAGTTGCGGCGCTCCTGCACCTCCGCCTGGATGAGACCCCAGATCGCGGCGATGCCGAACCCCAGGGCGCCGATTTTCAGGAAGACCGCGAAGACTTCGAGGCGCGTTCCGATTCTCATAGCACTCCTCCCGTGAGGGAATGGAGCAGGCTTGAGACGGAAGCGTCCTGGCTGCCGGGTGTCTGCCAATGACCCGGCCGGGGCGGGCCCCGCGTGCGTGCCAGGGTAGGCCCGGCGGTCAGCGGCGTCAACGGTTCCTTGTCTATTTCATCACTTCTGCGTGATAACTGTTACGCGAACTAGAGAAGAGAACTGCGCCCGCGGGCGCCTGTCCTCGCGCAGATCGGTGCGCTACGCGACCATTCGCCGCGTCCAGGACGCCTGGCCGCCGGACTGGCCGGTGCGCAAAGGCGGCTAGTCCGCCGGGACTAGCGCCCGGGGAAGAGGAAACGCGGTGCAGCGCGGCATTCTCCGGGGCTGGGGGACGCTACTCACTGGAGTCGTCCATGAACTTGTGGTTCGTCGTCAAAGCAAGGGCTGTCTGGCTGTTCGGAATGGCGCTCGCCCTGGCCGGGCTCGCCGCGGTGCTCTACGCTGCCGCGCTGCCTTTCGTGCCCGAGTTGGATCCGCGTAGCTCGCTGCCGACGGTCGAGTTTGGCAGCTGGACGCTGAAGCTCGTCCATGTTTCGGCGCTCGCCGGCGCGCTGGGCGCGATCGTCGGCGGGACGGGCATGCTGCTCGCGTACCGGCAGACCCTTCTGCTTCAGCTCGCGAGAAGGAGCGCCGAGGATCGACGCCGGCGCGTGAAGCAGTACCGCGCCGATGAGCTCACCGATGGCCGCATCGAGCCCACCTTCACATCCGAGCGCGCGGGGGAAAAGGACCGCCGGGCAGCGTAGCCCCTATCATGCGGGGCAATGAGCGCCCCGCTTCGCATCGCCGTCCTCCCCGGCGACGGCATCGGTCCGGAAATCACCGCTGCCGCGGTGGCGGTACTCGAACGTCTCGACAACGCACTGGGGCTGGGGCTGCGCCTGGAGATGCACCCGGTCGGGCTCGGCGCGCTCCAGCGGCACGGCAGCACGCTCCCGGCGCAGGTCGAGCAGGCCTGCCGTGCGGCCGACGGCATCCTCGTCGGACCGATGGATCAGCTCGCCTACCCGCCGCGCGAGCAGGGCGGGCGCAATCCGTCGGGCGAGCTGCGCCTAGGGCTCGAGCTCTACGCCAACATCCGCCCGAGCCGCAGCCGCGAGGGGCTGCCGCACTGGGGCCGCACGCCGATGGACCTCGTCATCGTGCGCGAGAACACCGAGGGCTTCTACGCCGATCGCAATATGTTCCAGGGCGTCGGCGAGTTCATGCCGACCGCGGACCTGGCGCTCTCGGTAAGGAAAATCAGCGCTGAAGGCTCGCGGCGCATCGCCACGGCGGGCTTCGAGCTGGCGCGAGCGCGCCGGCGCAAGGTCACCGCGGTCCACAAGTCGAACGTGCTGAAGGTCACGGAGGGCCTTTGGCTGCGCGAGGTGCGCGCGGTCGCGTCGCAGTACCCGGACGTCGCGCTGGAGGAGCAGCTCGTCGACTCCATGGCGGCGCTCCTCGTGCGCGACGCGGCGCGCTACGACGTGGTGCTCACCACCAACATGTACGGGGACATCCTGTCGGACGAAGCCGCCGAACTCTCCGGCAGCCTCGGCCTCGCCGCCTCCATCAACGCAGGCGATGCGCACTGCATGGCGCAGGCGCAGCATGGCTCGGCGCCCGACATCGCCGGAAAGGATCTCGCCAACCCCGCTTCGCTCGTCCTTTCCGCCGGAATGCTGCTCGGCTGGCTCGCGCGCCGCCACGGGCGCGACGCGCTCGCCGAGGCCGAGCGCCGCCTGGAGGCATCGGTCGATGCTCTGATACGGAACCCGGCCACGCGCACGCGCGACCTCGGCGGCACGCTCGGCACGCGGGAGTGGACGCGGACGCTCCTCACCGCGCTCTCCAGCGGTCACACGCCGGATACAAAAACGCCACGCGCCTGAAATCGTCTCGGCCGAAGGGGCCGCTTAGCATCGCGGCCCATGGTCAATTCGATGGAGGCAACAGCGCCGCTCGGCGGCGCCGCGCTGCGTGCGGCAACCTCGCCCGCGCTCGCGCGTATGCGGCTCGACTCGATCGACCTGCTGCGCGGGGTGGTCATGGCGCTGATGGTCCTCGACCACACGCGCGACTTCGTCGGCGCAAGCAGCCTGAATCCACGCGACGTGAGCGAGCCGGTCCTGTTCCTCACGCGCTGGATCACCCACTTCTGCGCGCCGGTGTTCGTGCTCCTCGCCGGCGTCTCGGCCTTTCTCTACGGCTCGCGCGGCCGCAACACGCGCGAGCTGAGCGCCTTCCTCTTCACGCGCGGGCTATGGCTCGTGCTCCTCGAAATGACCGTGGTGCGGCTCGGCTGGACCTTCAGCCTGCGCCCCGAGTTCCTGCTCTTCCAGGTGATCTGGGCGATCGGCGCCTCCATGGTCGTCCTGTCGGCGCTGGTGCGCCTGCCGCGCCGAGCGATCCTTGCGATCGGCCTGGCCATGGTGCTCGGGCACAACGCGCTCGACGGCATCCGCGCCGAGCAGGTCGGATGGGCATGGCACTTTCTGCACCAGCCTGAGCTCCTCAGGCCCGCCGAAGGCCTGCAGATCTTCGCCCTGTACCCGCTCATCCCCTGGGCCGGCGTCATGGCCCTCGGCTACGCGCTCGGCCCGGTGATGCTGCTCGCGCTCGACGCCCGCAGGCGACGGCTTCTCGCCCTCGGCGCCGCCACGACGCTCGGCTTCGTTGTGCTTCGCCTGACCAACCTCTACGGCGACCCGGCCCTCTGGGCGGCGCAGGACGGCGAGCTGGCCACCGCCCTCGCCTTCATCAATTGCGAGAAGTACCCGCCGTCGCTCCTCTATCTCGCGATGACGCTCGGCCCGGCGCTCATGATTCTGGCCGTCGCCGAGCGCGCACGCGGCGCAGCCGCGCAGGCAATCGTCACCATCGGCCGCGTGCCCATGATCTTCTACGTCGCGCACATCTTCCTGCTCCACGCGATCGCCGTGCTCGTCGCGCAGGCATGGTTCGGCGAAGCGGCCTGGCTCTTCCAGGGCCTGCCGATCATCTCCAAGCCCGATGGCTACGGATTCTCCCTGCCGGTGGTCTACGTCGTGTGGCTCGCGGCCGTGGCCGCGCTCTACCCGATCTGCCGCTGGTTCGCCGCGCTGAAGCAGCGCCGCGGCGACTGGTGGCTGAGCTATCTCTGAAGGCTACGCCGGAAGGTCGAAAGCGAGCACCTCGGCGCCCTTGCCGCCGTCGATCTCGAGCGTGCCGGCGCCGGTCTTCAACGCGTCGCCCGCACCGAGCGCATGGCCGTTCACGCGGATCGTGCCCCGCGCGACGTGGACGTACCCTTTCCTGACGCTCACCGACGCCTTCTCCGGCCCATCGAAGAGGCCCGCGTAGATGAGCGCGTCCTGGTGCAGGGAGACCGAGCCCTCACGCCCGTCGGGCGAGGCGATCACGCGCAGCCGACCGCGCTTCTCCTCGGGCTTGAAGTGCTTCTGTTCATAGGAAGGCGCGATGCCGGCGCGATCGGGCTCGATCCAGATCTGCAGGAAATGCGTGACGCCGGACTTGGTGTGGTTGTACTCGCTGTGGCGTACGCCGGTGCCGGCGCTCATGCGCTGCACGTCGCCCGGCACGATGGTGGAGCCGTTGCCCATCGAGTCCTCGTGCGCGAGCGCGCCCTCGAGGACGTAAGTCACGATCTCCATGTCGCGGTGGCCGTGCGTGCCGAAACCGCTGCCGGCCTGCACCCGGTCCTCGTTGATGACGCGCAGCGGGCCGAAGCCCATGTGCCGGGGATCGTAGTAGTCCGCGAAGGAAAAGCTGTGCCAGGAGTCCAGCCAGCCGTGGTTCGCGTGGCCGCGCTCGCGCGCCGGCCGAAGCTCAGTCGTCGCCATCTTGGTATCATCCTGTCGCATGAAGCGTTCTCTCATTATCCTCGCCCTCGCCGCCGCCGTGCCGCTGGCCGGCGCCGAGGAAAAATCCGACCTCGAGAAGAAAATGGAAAAGATCGGGCGCGCCATCGATGACACATTGAGCAGCGCGAACAAGGCGGCGGGCCGCGGCGTCCAGAGTGCGGGCAAGGCGGTCGAGAAGATCCTGCCGAAGGTCGAGAAAAAGCCGGACGCGAAGTAGCCTGGCGCCGCCCGCCGTGCCAGGCGCGGATCAGCCGAGCGCGCCGGCGACCTCGCCCGGGGTATCGACGACGCGCGCCCCGGCAGCTTCGAGCGCGCGACGCTTGCCTGCGTAACTGCCGCGGTTGCCGGTGACGATGGCGCCGGCGTGGCCCATTTTCTTCCCGAGCGGGGAAGCCCGCCCGGCGATGAACGCGACGACCGGCTTCTTCATCGCGCGGACCACCTCGGCGGCCTCCTCCTCCATCGAACCGCCGATCTCGCCGACGACGACCACGGACGAAGTGCACGAATCCGCCTCCAGCGCTTTCAGGGCGTCGCTCGTCGTCGTGCCGAGCATCGGGTCGCCGCCGATGCCGATGAAGGCCGACTGGCCGCGCCCGGCGTCGAGGAGATTGAGGCAGACGAGGGTGCCGAGGCTGCCCGAGCGCGAGATGACGCCGACCTCGCCCGGACGGAAGATGCGCGCGTTGAACGCGGGCATGATGCCGACGAAGGCCTCGCCCGGCGTGACGAGGCCCGCGGTGTTCGGGCCGACGATGCGGCAGTCCGCCCTGCGCGCCGCGGCGTGCATGCGCATCACGTCGTGCGCGGGAATGTGCTCGGTCAGCACGACGAGGAGCTTCACCCCGGCGCCGATCGCATCCTCGGCCGCGGCGAGCGCCGCCGGCGGCGGGATGAACATCACCGACACGTCGACCCCGCCGAGCTTCTGCGCCGCCTCGCGCACCGAGGAAAACACCGGCACGCCGTTGTGCAGCTCGCCCGCGCGCTTGGGGTTCACGCCGCCGACGACCTTCGTGCCGTAGGCGATCATCTTCTCCGTCCAGAAGCTGCCCTGCTTCCCGGTCATGCCCTGCACGACGACGCGGTCGCCCGAGCGGACGATCATTTCGCCGCCTCCACCGCGGCCCTCACCGCGTCTTCCATCCGATCGAATGGTTCTATCCGCAATTTCTCTCTTATCAACGCCACCGCCTCTTCCTCTCCGGTGCCGTGCACGGAGAAGAAGACCGGGAGCGTGGGCCTTAGCTTCTGCCACGCCTCCACCACGCCGCCCGCCATGACGTCGGTGCGCGCGAAGGCGCCGCAGAAGTTGATGATCACGCTCTTCACGCGCGGGTTGGCGAGCACGAGGCCGAGCGCGCCCTCGGCCTTGGTGTAGGCGTCACCGCCGATTTCGAGGAAGTTCGCCGGCGCGCCGCCGCAGTGCGCGATGACGTCCATTGTTGTCATCGTGAGGCCGGCGCCGTTGGCCAGCACGCCGACGCTCCCCGGCAGCTCGATGTACTTCAGGCCGAGCTCGCGGGCCCGCCGCTCGAGCGCGGTCAGCTTCTCGCGCGCGCCCTTCTTCGCGAGCGCCGGCTGGCGCTCGAGCGCCGCGTCGTCGATCGTCAACTTGCAGTCGAGCGCGAGCAGCCCGCCCGCCCTCGTGCGCACCAGCGGGTTGATCTCGAGGAGCTCAGCGTCGCACTTCGCATAAAGGTCATAAAGTTGCCGGGCCAAATCCTGCACATCGGGGGGAAGAGCCCGACCGTCAAAACCCTTCTCTATGTCCACCGGAACGCGCACAATCGTGTCGGCCATCTCCTCGATATCCATGCCGCCCGAAGGCGAGTACAGGATCATGGGACCCTTGGTCGCCACGTCATTCAGGACAGCGAGGTAGAGCTCCTGCGCGATGTCGGCGCACTGCTCGACGAGGACGCGCTCGACTTGGTAGCCCGCGATCTCCATGCCGAGGATCGCCACGGCCGCCGCGCGCGCCCCCGCCGCGTCCTTCACCAGGCGGATGCCGCCCGCCTTGCCGCGCTTGCCGGAGGGCACCTGGGCCTTGACCGCCGAGCGGCCGAGGCGGGCCGCCGCGGCGACAACGGCCTCGGCGTCGCGGCACACTTCGCCCGCCGGGACGGCGATGCCGGCCTCGCGCAGCAGCTCCTTGGCTTCCGCTTCCTCGAAATCCAAGGCTTCTTACCGGCCGTGGCGGCGGTGGTAGGCGCCGAAGATCTCGTCCTCGGCGGGCACCTTCTCGGGAATGACGCGCGCGACGCGCGTGATGTTGAGGAAGTGGCGCCAGTGCATGTTGTCGGAGAAGCTGTTGCCGCCCCAGGTGCCGCAACCCATAGAGAGCGAGAACGGCAGACCATTGTCGAAGCTGCCGCCGGTGGCGATGCAGTGCGCCTGGTTGACGATCACGCGCGCCACGGGCATTTCGAGCCCGAGGCGCATCGCCTGCGCGCCGTCCCTCGTATGCAGCGACACCGAATGGCCCTTGCCCTGGTACGCGTAGATTCGCGTGGTGATGTCGAAGGCCTCGTCGAAGTCCTTCGCCTTGTACACGGCGAGCACCGGGGCGAGCTTCTCGCCCGAGAACGGATGGTCGCGGCCCGCGCCAGTCTCCTCGACCATCAGGAACGAACCGGTTTTCTCGATGCTTGCTAAGGCGGCAATCCGCTGCGCGGACTGCGCAGTGGTCGCCGGCGAGAGCTTGCCGCCGGGGAACATCACCGCCTGCAGCTTCGCCTTCTCTCCAGCGTCGAGCAGCACGCCGCCGGCATTCCCGAGAGCCTTCAGCATCGCGTCGTAGACCGGGGCGAGGATGACCACGGCGTTCTCGGAGGAGCAGCTCGTGGCGTTGTCGAAGGTCTTGGAACGCGCGATCTTCGCCGCGGCGTCGGCGAGGTCGGCGCTCGTGTCGACGATCGACACGACGTTGCCCTGCCCGACGCCGATCGCCGGCTTGCCGCTCGAGTACGCGGCGCGGATGTTCGCCTGGGAGCCGGTGGCGGCGACGAGGTCCGCCTGCCGCATCAGCTCGTGCGTCGCGTCCTTCGTCACCGGCGCCGGCAGCGACAGCACGAGATCCGGGTCGGCGTCGATCTTCTTGAACTCTTCATAGATGAACCCGAGAAGCAGCGCGCACGTGGAGTGGCCCTTCGGCGAGGGCGCGACGACGACGGCGTTGCCGCACTTGAGCGCGTTGATGATCTGGTTGGCGGGCGTCGCGCCCGGGTTCGTCGAAGGCGTGATAGCGGCCACGACGCCGACCGGCCGGGCGATCTCGGTGATGCCCTTCTCCGGGTATTCGGCAATGACGCCGGCCGTGCGCACGCCCTGGATGTCGCGCAGCAATCCCAGGGTCTTGCGATGGTTCTTGGAGATCTTGTCCTCGACATTGCCCAGGCCCGTGTCGCGCACCGCCGTCTCCGCGAGGCGACGGTTGTTCTCCGGCTTCATGATCGCCCAGCCGGCGGCGAGCGCCGCCTCGTCGCGCCTCTCCTGGCTCGCGCGCTCGAAGGCGGCCTGCGCCTTGCGGGCGCGCGCGATCAGCGCGGCGACGGTCTCGCGTGCCGCGGCATGGGGATCGGTTTCGAGTCTGGCGGCCATGGGAAGTGAAGAAGGATTGTAGACTGGCCCGCCATGGCCCGTCTTGCGCAAGTTCGACTGACCCGACTGCGCGTGCCGCTCCGGGCCCCGTACCGCCTCGCCTTCGGTCCGGTGGAGCACTTCGACACCATCCTCGTCGAGTGCGATGCCGAGGGCCGTACGGGATTGGGCGAAGCGACCGTGCTCACCGGCTATACCGAGGAAACCATCGAAGGCAGCTGGCGCGCCGCCGACGAGATCGCCGTGCGGCTCGCCGGCATGGAGATCGAGGCGGCGCGCGTCGAGCTCCGGCCCTATTTCCGGCGCCTGCCCTTCACCACCACTGCGTTCGCCACGGCGCTCGAGATGCTCGAAGGCAGCGACTATCTGCGCATCGAGCGCGAGCAGGCCGTGCCGCTGCTCGCAGGCATCAACGCGACCGGCGAGCAGGCGGTGCGCGAGGAATTCGAGCGGCTCTACGCGCAAGGCTACCGCACGTTCAAGGTCAAGGTCGGCTTCGATGTCGAGAAGGATCTTGCGCACGTAAGAACCGTCCAGACACTTTCCCACGGAAGATCCATGCTGAGAATCGACGCAAATCAGGGCTACAGCGCCGAACAGGCGATGGCATTCGCGAGCCGCGTCGATCCCGACGGCATCGAGCTCTTCGAGCAGCCTTGCCCCGCGGCGGACTGGGAGAGCCACATGAAGGTGGTTGGCGCATCCCGGGTGCCGATGATGCTCGACGAGTCGATCTACGGGCTGGAGGAAATCGAGCGCGCGGCCTCGCTCGGCGCGGCGAAGTTCGTCAAGCTCAAGCTCATGAAGCTCGGCACCATGGCAGCGCTGGGCGCCGCGCTCGATCGCATTCGTGCCCTCGGCATGACGCCGGTGCTCGGCAACGGTGTCGCTTGCGACCTGGGCTGCTGGATGGAGGCCTGCGTCGCGGCGCGACACATCGACAACGCCGGCGAGATGAACGGCTTCCTGCGCGCCCGCGCGGGAGTGCTTTCCCAGCCCCTGGAAGTGCGCGAGGGCGCGCTGATCCTCAAGCCGGGCTTCGTCCCCGCCTTGGGCAACGTGCAGCCCTACGTGGTGGATAAGCGCTGAGAGCATGCATTGTGCGGTGCCACGAGACGCCTGCTATGCGAGCGTCCGCTTGTTTGCCGCGGGGCGTGGGGGCAAACTCCCCGCTCACACCCGAAACGAGGAGGAGTCATGAAGCTCTTGAATGTGAGCATGGCGGCCGTCGCGATCGCGTGCGCCGCGGCAGCAGCGCAGGCCCAGGAGAAGTACCCGTCACGGCCGATCGAGTTCATCGTGCCCTGGGGCCCGGGCGGCGGCGCCGACCAGGTGGCGCGCAAGAGCGCGCAGCTCATGGAGAAGGACCTGGGCGCCTCGCTGCCGGTGATCAACGTCCCCGGTGCCACGGGGCAGACCGGCCTGAACAAGATGCTGACTTCGCCCGCCGACGGCTACACCATGTCGGTGATGACCGGCGACACCTTCGGCCTGCTCACCGACCCGAACACCAAGTGGAGCCTCGACCAGATCACGCCAGCGGCGATCATGATCAAGCAGCCCTCGGCGTTCTTCACCGCGGCCGACAACCTGAAGACCTGGGCGGACCTGGAGCGCGAAGGGAAGAAGCGCCCGCTCAAGGTCGCGATCACCGGCTTCGGCAGCCCGGACGACATGCACGTCAACTTCTTCGCGAAGAAGGGAATCCAGCTCGTGTCGGTGCCGTTCGCGAAGCCCGCGGAGCGCTACACCGCCATCCTCGGCGGCCACGCCGACATCCTGTACGAGCAGCTCGGCGACGTGAAGAGCTTCCTGCAGTCGGGCAAGATGCGCCCGGTGATCATCTTCGCCAACGAGCGCTTCCCGGCCTTCAAAGACGTGCCATCGAGCAAGGAACTGGGCCACGATATCGTCATCAACCAGTTCCGCGCCGTGATGTTCAGGGCGGGCACCGATCCGCAGCGCGTCAAGGTGATCTCGGATGCGCTCGCCAAGGCGGCGGCCTCGCAGGAATACAAGGACTACCTCGCCGACCAGTACGCCGACGCTAACAGCTTCGTGCCCGCGGAGCGGGCGCGCGCCTTCCTGGAGGGCGAGCTCAAGGCGATGCAGAAGTTCGCGATCAAGAAGTAGATAGCCAAGTTGGGCTCGAGGACCATCGTCACTGGCGTCATCGGGTCCGATACCCACATCGTGGGAAACCGGATCCTGACGATGGCCCTCGAGAAGGCAGGCTACAAAGTCGTCTCGCTCGGCGCCCTCACCCCGGCCGCCGACTTCGTGAAAGCGGCGGTCGAGACGCGGGCCCAAGCGATCCTCGTGTCCTCGCTCTACGGGCAGGGCGAGCTCGACTGCCGGGGCTTCCGCGATCTGTGCACCGAGGCGGGGCTCGGGGACATCCTCCTCTACGTCGGCGGCAACCTCGTGGTCGGCAAGCGCTCGTGGGAGGAGACCGAGAAGACTTACCTCGCCATGGGCTTCGATCGCGTGGCGCCCCCCGGCACGCGTGCCGAGACGGTCCTCGCGTGGCTGGAGGAAGACCTCCGGCAGGAAGCTTGAGCGCGGCACTGCTCATCGACTTCGGCAGCACCTTCACCAAGCTGCGCGCGGTCGACATCGAGCGCCGCCGGCTGATCGGCGCGGGCCAGGGGCCTTCTACCGTCGGCACGGACATCAACGTCGGCATGCGCGCGGCGCTCGACGATCTCGAGCGGCGGATCGGCAGGCTGCCGCGCTGGCGCTACCGTCTCGCCTCGAGCAGCGCCGCCGGCGGCCTGCGCATGGTGACGATCGGCCTGGTGCGCGAGCTCACCGCGGAGGCGGCGCGCCAGGCAGCGCTCGGCGCCGGCGCGAAGCTCGTGGGCACCTTCGCTTACCGCCTTACTGCGCGGGACCTCGAGCAGATCGCTCGTCTCGAGCCGGACATCGTGCTGCTCGCCGGCGGGACGGACGGCGGCAACATGGACGTGGTGCTGCACAACGCAGCGGCGCTCGCGAAGAGCGCCCTCACCTGCCCGATCATCTACGCCGCTAACCGCGCAGCCGAAGAGGAGGCACGCCGCCTGCTATCCGGTAAACTACTTGTGTGCACTGAGAATGTGATGCCCGAGCTGAACGAGCTCAACATCGACCCCGCGCGCGCCGCGATCCGTGGCGTCTTCATCGATCGCATCGTGCACGCGAAGGGGCTCGACCGCGCTGCCGCCGAGTTCGACGCGATGGTGATGCCCACGCCCGCGGCGGTGCTCGAAGGCGCGCGGCTCCTCGCCGACGGGGCGGCGAGCGCCTCCGGCCTCGGCTCGGTGCTGGTCGTCGACCCGGGCGGCGCCACGACCGACGTACACTCGGTAGCGAGCGGGGCGCCTGCGCCCGGGGTCGTCCCGCAGGGCCTCCCCGAGCCGCGCGTGAAGCGCACGGTCGAGGGCGACCTCGGCATGCGCCACAGCGCCGCGGCCGTGGTCGAAGCGGCCGGCATCGCAAGCATCGCGGCCGATTCCGGCCTTCAGGAAAACGAGATCAGACGGCTTCTCGAATCGCTGAAAGCCGAGGATCTTCCAGGGACCGACGAAGAAAAAGCGCTCGACCGCGCCCTGGCGCGCGCGGCGATCGGGATCGCCGTGGAGCGCCACTGCGGAACACTGAAGACGGTGTACACGCCGACCGGGCCGGTGACGGTGCAGAGCGGCAAGGACTTGCGCGGCGTCGCCGCGGTGATCGGCACCGGCGGCGTGCTCGCCGCGAGCGCGGCGCCGCGGGCGATCCTCGAGCGTGCGCTCGCCGATCCGCAGAGGCCGCTCGCGCTCAAGCCGGTCTCGCCCCGGCTGCTCATCGACCGCGAGTACGTGCTGTATGCTTGCGGGCTCCTGCAGAGCGTAGAACCGGATGCCGCCCTCGAGTTTGCCCTCAAGCACCTCACCGAGCCCGACCGCGCTGCCGCTCTCGGAAGCGCCCATCCCCGCTGACGCGTTCGCGCGCATGCGGCGCGAGAACCTCGCGCGCTGGCCGACGGGCAAGGGCGTGATCTTCGAGGCGGCGCTCGAGCGCCACAAGTCCCTCCCGCGTCACAAGCAGCTCGCCGGCGTGCTGCGCGAGGCCGTCACGCAGGGCCGCTGCCTGACCCAGCCGCGCGGCGGCTTCGGCACCTTCGCCCTGCAGAAGGAGCTCATGGAGGCGCTCGACCGCGACGGCCACGCCGACATCGTGCCGACCACGACCGACAGCTACACGCGCAACGAGCAGTGGCAGCTCGCGCAGAAAGGCATCGAGGAGTCCGAGCGCATGGGTCGCTCGATGCTGAACGGCTACCCGATGGTCAACTACGGCGTGGAGCACGCGCGGCGGCTGATCGACGCGATCGAAAAACCGGCGATCATGCTCACCGGCACCACCATGCCGAAGCTCACCGGCGAGATCGGCTACGCCGCGGGCTACTCGGGATACCTCGGCTCGGGCATCGCCTACACCGTCTCCTACATCAAGGAGATGTCGATCGAGGAAGGGATCCGCAATTACCAGTACCTCGACCGGCTCGTGGCGATGTATCAGGAAGCCGGGGTCGAGCTGCACCGGCGCCAGCCGGGCTTCCTCACCGGCACCAACATCCCGCCGTCGATCGCAATCGTCACGGCGGTCCTCGACTGCCTGCTCGCCGCTGCGCAGGGGGTGCGCAACTATGGCCTGGAGATGGGGCAGACCCTGCACCTCGTCCAGGACGCCGCCGCCACCGTCGTCTGCGGGGAGATGTGCCAGGAGTACCTTGCGAAGAAGGGCTACCGCGAGGTCTTCACGCCCGTCACGCTGCTGCATTGGATGGGCGCCTGGCCACAGGACGAGGCGCAGGCCGCGGCGCTCATCAGCTACGGCGGCACGCTCGCCGCCGTAGCAGGCGCCGCGAGCGTCACCACGAAGTCCACGCACGAGGCCTTCGGCATCCCGACCCCCAAGGCGAACGCCGAAGGGCTACGCATGACCCGCATGGCGATCTACATGGCGCGCCACATCCGCCTCGACGGGCTCGCCGCGTTCGAGGAGGAGAAGGACCTCATCCGCCGCGAGGTGCGCGCCATCGTCGACAAGGTGCTCGAGATGGGCGATGGCGACGCCGCGGTCGGGACGGTGCGCGCCTTCGAGGCGGGCGTGCTCGACATCCCCTGGTCACCCAACCGCCACGTGAGGAGCCGCGTGCTGCCCGCGCGCGACGCCGACGGCTGCTTCCGCATCCTCGACGCGGGCGCGATGCCGTTCCCGCGCGACGTGCTCGAAGTGCACGAGGAGCGCCTGCGCAGGCGCGCCGAGCGCGAGCGCGTGCCCTACGGGCCGGACCTCGCGGTGGCGAGCGTCTACGAGATCTCGGAGCCCGTGTCCAGGCTTCTCCCCGACCGGCTCGCATAGGGCCGGTGCGAAGCGCCCTCGCCCGCGTCCTGCCCTACGTCGTCGTCGGCGCCCTCGCCGCCTGGCTCTTCTACGAGGCGACGCAGATCGACTTCCACCGCCGCGCCGGGACGCTGGGCCCGGACGTCTGGCCGAAGCTCATCCTGGGGGCGATGCTCGCCATCTGCGTCTACGAGGTCGCGCGCCTGCTCCTGTCGCCGCGGTACCGCGGCGGCGCCGCCGGCGTGCTGCAGGAGATGGTCGAGCAGGGCGAGGCGGCGCACGGAGAGCTTGCCGAGCCGGCCGCGCCGCGCAACCCGCTCCTCCTCCTTGGCGGGATCGGTGTCACGGTGCTCTACGTCTGGGCGATGCAGCACCTCGGATTCGTGCTCGCGACCGCGCCCTATCTCGTGGCCTTCATCGCTCTGGGCGGCTACCGGCGCTGGGCGGCGAACGCCGCAGTGAGCGTCATCGGCACGCTCGCCATGATGTTCTTCTTCATGAAAGTGGTGTACATCTCGCTGCCGCTCGGCCGGGAGCCGTTCGCGCAGGTCATGATCGCGCTCATGCGCGTCATGGGGATCCGATAGATGGCGGAGGTGCTCCAGGCGCTCGGCGTGGGCTTTCTCCACGTGTTCGCGCCCGCGAACCTGCTCGCGCTCTTCATCGGCCTGGTGCTCGGCCTGCTGGTCGCACTGCTGCCGGGGCTGACCCTGGTCATGGGCGTGGTGCTCGCCCTGCCCTTCACCTACACCATGGACGTCACCGCGGCCATCATCCTGCTCACTGCCATGTACGTGGCGGGAACGTACGCGGGCGCATGGACCTCGATCCTCTTCCACGTTCCGGGCGAGCCGATCGACGTGCCGCTGCTCTGGGACGGCTACGCCATGGCGCGCAAGGGCGAGGCGGCGAAAGCGCTCGGCTGGACGCTCACCGCGGCGCTGGTGGGCGGCCTGGGCGCCGCGGTGGTCATGGTGGCGATCGCGCAACCGGTAGCGCGGGTCGCCCTCACCTTCTCGACGCCCGAGTACTTCGCCATCATCTTCTTCGGTCTCGCGAGCGTGGTGTCGCTCGGTGGGGCGTCGCTCGCCAACGCGCTCATCAGCCTGCTTGCCGGGCTCCTCATCGCCACCGTGGGCGTCGACGACACCTACGGTGCGCACCGCTTCACCTTCGGCGTGCCGATTCTCTCCGACGGCATCGATTACCTGGTCGTCATGGTCGGCGCCTTCGGCCTGGGCGAGATCTTCGTGCGCATGGAGCAGCGCTTCCGCTCGATGCCGCTGCAGGCGGTGGACGGCGTAAGCACCCGCCTGCCCAGCTGGCGCGAGGCCGGCGCGGTGAAAGGCACTTACGCGCGCGGCACCGCGCTCGGCATCGTCATCGGCCTCGTGCCCGGCGCCGGGGCGACCGTCGCCTCCTTCCTCTCCTACGGCGTGGAGGCGCAGTACGGCAAGCGCAAGCGCGAGATGGGGAGCGGGATTCCCGAGGGCATCGTCGCGCCGCAGACGGCGGCGACGTCCTCGGTGGGCGGCGCCATGATCCCGCTCATGACCATGGGCATCCCCGGAAGCGGGGCAACCGCGATCATCATGGGGGCGTTCCTGCTGCACGGGCTGCAGCCGGGGCCGCAGGTATTCGAGACCTCGCGCGAGATCGTGTACGCGGTGTTCGCCTCGATCTTCGTCAGCGTGGTGGGCATGTGCGTGATCGGCTACTTCGCGGCGAGGTACCTCGTGCGCGTGCTCGAGCTGCCCGAGGTGATCATCTCCGCCTACGTCGTCATGTGCTGCATCCTCGGCGCCTTCGCGGCGCGCAACAACATCACCGACGTGTGGCTGATGGTGGTCTTCGGCATCATCGGCTACCTGTGCGAGCGCTGGCGCTTCCCGATCGCCCCGCTCGTGCTGGGCGTCATCCTCGGGCCGCTCGCCGAGACGAACTTCATGACCACCATGATCAGCTTCGGCAACGACTGGACGGTGTTCTTCACCCGGCCGGTGAGCGGCACGATCATGGCGATCGGTCTGCTCACCATCTTCTACCCGATCTTGCGCCAGCTGCGCAAAAGGGGTCAGGACCCTTTTTCAGGGACCCAGCCAGGCGAGCGCCTCGATCTCGCCGTGCGCGCTCTCGACCTTCACCTTCGCGCCGTCGGCGATGCCTCGCCTTGCCGCCGTTGC
>DASRKB010000236.1:0-7637 GCA_035649175.1 Burkholderiales bacterium
ACTGCTCCCAGTCGCGCTGGGGCCGAACAACTGACGTTGCCTGGAGATCACGAAAAGCCACAGAGTGCGCTACCGCCGGATCTGACACCACGGTAATGCTGTACTGATCCAACTTCGGGTACTTGGTGCAGAGAGCCTTGAGCTCAAATGGGAGCTCGTCAAAACGACCAGAGGGGAGAGTCGTTGCCACATAAGCGCGTGGGCGTACAGGATTGGAGCCGAACGCGAACTCGCCTACTGAGACTACGTACGTGCCTTCGCTAGCGCTCGCCGCCATGCAAACTAGCGCGCCCATCACGACGGCGCTTGCGGAGCGAAGATATCTGCGCATGTCGTCTAACGTTCGCGCTGTGGCGCGCTGTAGAAGGCGCGGAGCGCCGCCGCGCAAGCGTCGCTCACCAGCGCGCTGTTAGAACGCTGAGGCCCGCCTGCGGTTGTGGTTCTGTGCTCGAGTCGTGAACTGACCTCAGCACAGCGCTGCGGTTGCTGCGCGGCTTTCGGACTCTGCATCTCGAATGCCTCCCTTAACCCGGCAACCAGCCTAGCAGACCACGGGCTGAACGCCCGCCTTTGCTAGCAGCCCGCGCACTACGAGCCGCCTGAGATCGGCGCTCGATGAGTGGTCTGGGTCCATCTGTGTATGCGTTCTAACGTCCGCGTTGTGCCGCACTGTAGAAGGCGCGTAGCGCCGCCACGCAAGTGTCGGTCACCAACGCGCTGTTAGACCGCATTGGATGCTTCGTCGGGATATTCATTTTCGCCTCGGCGGAGTGCCAAACTCAGAGTCGGTAGCACTGTACATGGGTCCCGCCGGCGCTCGGTGTGGCTGGGGCGGCGGAATCTTTACAACGAGGGTCCTACATACGATGTCGGAAAGCGTTTGGCGAGTGACCAGCGAGAACATCATGCCTAGTTCAATCAACAGGGGAACTGCCGCAATTGACACTATTGGGCCGAATAGCGGCTTCGCCGGCATTGCCGCAAGTCCAATCAAGTAGACGGCCAATGGACGGAGGATGGCCCGCAGCACGGCCAAAACAAACTGCGGTTCTCCTGCATCCGACGCGCGCACGATCCGCATGCCGAACAGAAGTAGCCCTGGCGTTTGGCCGTGAAGGAGCCAGTAAAAGAGTGCGTGGTAACCAGCATAGACGGCGAAGGCGGCCTTGTTGAGAAGCGCAACCTCCACAACGCTCGAGGCGTTACTGGAGCTGACCGTTACGCCCCAGCCGAAGAGCACGATCAAACCACACAGGATCAAATCAACCGCACCGGCAGCAACGCGCTTGAAGGGGCTACCAATATACGGCGCGGCGTCGGCCATTTGTAATGCGGTCTAACGTTCGCGCTGTGGCGCGCTGTAGAAGGCGCGGAGCGCCGCCGCGCAAGCGTCGCTCACCAGCGCGCTGTTAGAACGCTGAGGCTCGCCTGCGGTTGTGGTTCTGTGCTCGAGTCGTGAACTGACCTCAGCACAGTGCTGCGGTTGCTGCGCGGCTTTCGGACTCCGCATCGCGAATGCCTCCCTTAACTCGGCAACAAAGCCTAGCAGACCACGGGCTGAACGCCCGTCTTTGCTAGCAGCCCACGCACTACGAGTCGCTTGAGATCGGGGCTCGATGAGTGGTGGCGGCTCATCTGTGTATGCGTTCTAACGTCCACGCCCACCGGCGCGCGCCCGATGAGCTAAGCAAAGCACCGAGCTCGTGCGCGCGTCCGTGTGCGGCGTGCTGTTAGGTGTCCTCACCGCCACCTTTATAGGCCTCCAACTTGCCCTGGACAAAGTGAGCAATGTCCGACGGGAGGGTAGATGCGATCGACGTAAAGCGTCGCAGTAGTTCGGCGGGGGAAATGACGCCATCGGGCACGAGCATTGGCGCGCGCTTATACGCCAGGCCGACCGCCTCGCCATCGTCCACCTTCGCGTGCGCATACCCTTTGTCCTGCATCCACGTAAGGACGCGCTCAAAGGGCCCGCGGTCGTAGCAAAGCTGGAACCCGTAGAACGACCCGTCCGCTGCGTACCAGACGATCAAATCCTCTTCGGAAGACTCGAACCACCTGCGCCGCGGCTCGCGAGGCAGTTGGGGTACGCCCATGCGCTCCGTAAACGTACCCAAGGACACCTAACGTTCGCGTTGTGGCGCGCTGTAGAAGGCGCGTAGCGCCGATGCGCAAGCGTCGCTCACCAACGCGCTGTTAGAGCCCATCAGCCCCCAAGCTCCATTTCAATGAATATTGGAAGACCGGACGCGCGCTGTCGGGGAGGTGGAGGCAACTGGAGTGTGCTGAAGGATTTGGCAAAACAGCGCGCAGTATCGGTGGTTGGTTTGACTGCAACGCTTGTAATCGCTCCGTTGGATGCAATGTCGGCCACGAGCGTAAAGTTGGCTTTGCTTGCGCCCGGGGATGCGAGGCAGCGCTGCATGGCAGTCGACATATCTGTGCGCATGGCCGGAAAAAGATGTCGTTCAATGTAGTCCTTCACACCTGCTTGTCCTTCAACTTCTCTGGCAGAGTCGACCCTGCTTTCGAAAGTTGGCACCTCCTGAACGGCTGCGCACGCTGAGAAGAGTGAGGCGGCCGCACAGGCGAGAAGGCTCTTCATGGGCTCTAACGTCCACGCTCACCGGCGCGCGCGACGCAGCGGTGGCTCAACTGAAACGCTCGCGCGCGCGTCCGGTGCAGCGTGCTGTTAGAGCGCACGTTCACCTTGCCTGCCGCCACCAACCGACCGTTAGGCCAATGGCCGGCGAGAACCAAAGCGGGAACCAGAACGCAAGAATATAGGCAGCGAGAGATGCCTCGTTCCGCAATTGCTCCGACGTCTGTGCTTTGAAAGCGAGCAGCGCATAGGCGACGAGGCCGACGACCACTGCACCGGCGGCGTAAGCAAGAACGGTCCAAAGGACGGTGGCGCGCCAGAAGGCTACGGTCTTTCCTGCCTCCCAAGTCAAGAACGTCGGCCAAAACCCGAATGCGCCCGCGGCACATAGGCCGGTAACCAAAACCGCTGATACGGCATACGGCCAAATCGGAGGTTCCGTGCCAAGTGCCCACTCGGCGGCAAAGCCAAATCCCCAGAACAGCGTCGCCGCGAGCGAGAGGCAGAAAACGGCGCGGGCTAGGACCATGTGCGCTCTAACGTCCGCGTTGTGGCGCGTTGTAGAAGGCGCGAAGCGCCGCCGCGCAAACGTCGTTCACCAACGCGCTGTTAGGCAGCAACGTCACCATGTTTCAGCTCGGCAAGCTTGAACTCGCCGCCACACATGCTCGGACATCGCGTTCTGCCATACCCCTCCCAACAGCAGCTTAAACCTCTCATTAACCCGAGCTTCCGACTCGATGCGCTCGACGAAGGCGTCACCGTGGCGCGCCAAGAGGTCTTCGAGAGGCCCGGCCGCCAAAACTTGGAATAGGCGGCTGGATGGTTGGGCATCTATGCGCTCAAGGACGGCGAGAATGGTTGCCCATCCGGAGTCGGGGTCGTCCCGAATGAGTTCGTCCACGATGCTACTGGCCTCGCTATCGGGGAACTGCCCTGTCTCGAGCTGCTGACGCCAATAGTCGATCCAGCCCGTAGCTGCGTCGGATACTGCGGACGCCTGGTCCATTGCTGCCTAACGTGTATTAGGTGACTTTTTAGTTGACTTTTTAGGTGACAGGTCGGGTTGCACGGCGCTGATTTGTTGTGTGTTCACTGTCATCCTCCTTTGCCTCAATACGTTACGCGTACAGGGAGCGCTCTGCAAACCTGACTATTGAGGAGATGTGGCAAATGCCCCCGGACGATCCTAATACCGACGCGCCTAAGGCCCAGCGACTACTCGACCAAGTGCGTGATGCCATACGGCGCCTGCACTACAGCCGGCGGACGGAGGAGGCCTACGCGCACTGGATCAAACGGTTTATCTATTTTTCCGGGCGGCGGCATCCAGCCGGGCTCGGCGCGTCGGAGGTGACGGCATTCCTGAACGATCTCGCGCGCGAACGCAACGTGGCGGCGGCGACGCAGAACCAGGCGCTCTCGGCGCTCGTCTTCCTTTACCGCGAGGTGCTGGGGGCGGCGCTGCCGTGGCTGGACGAGCTCGAGCGCGTGCGGCGCCCTGCCCGCGTGCCGACGGTGCTGTCGCCCGGCGAGGTCGAGCGCCTGCTCGCGGCGATGCGCGGGACGAAGTGGCTGATGGCGAGCCTGCTCTACGGCGCGGGCCTGCGTCTGCGGGAGTGCCTGAGGCTGCGCGTGAAGGACGTGGATTTCGCGTACCGCCAGATCGTCGTGCGCGACGGCAAGGGCGGGAAGGACCGGGTGACGATGCTGCCGGCCTCGGTGGTCGAGCCGCTGCGCGCGCAACTTGTCCGTGCCCGGGAGCTGCACGAGGAGGACGTGGCGCGCGGCGTGGGCGAGGTCGAGCTGCCGCACGCTCTCGCGCGCAAGTATCCGCGGGCGCCCCACGAATGGGGCTGGAAGTTCGTCTTCCCTTCGGCGAAGCTCTCGGTGGATCCGGAGACGGGGGTCGTCCGGCGCCACCACGTCTTCGAGAACTATCTTGTGCGCGCGATCAAGGACGCGGCACGGGCCGCCGGCCTCGCCAAGCACGTCACCTGCCACACGCTGCGCCACTCGTTCGCCACGCACCTCCTCGAGCGCGGCTACGACATCCGCACGGTCCAGGAGCTGCTCGGCCACGCGGACGTGTCCACCACCATGATCTACACCCACGTCCTCGGCCGCGGCGCCGGCGGCGTGCGCAGCCCGCTCGACCGCTAGGTCGTGGCGGTCGCCACGCTCGTGGCGGCGTCGAAGACGAGCTCGCCGCCTCGCAGGTAGGGCGCGGCGGCCGCCGCGCTGTCCTCGGCCACCGCAGCGACCAGGCGCTCGCGCGCGGCTTCGTCGAGCGCCTTGCCGCTCATGCCGACGAGCGCCATGGCGTTCATGTGCAGGAACGCGGCCGGGTCGTCGAAGCGCAGGGTCTTGCGCAGGGTTTCCATCTTCGCGACGCGCAGGCCGGCGGCGGCGAGATGACGCTCGAGCGCTTGCGCGCCGAGGCCGAAGCGAGCGTCGGCGACCTGCCCGAGATGGCGCTGCGCTGCCTCGTGCGCCTCCCGGTAGCACGGCGAGTCCTCCAGGGAGCACCACGTGGCGATCACGGTCCTTCCTTCCTCCGCGAGCACGCGCCGGATCTCGTGCGCCGCGGCGGGCTTGTCGGGGAAGAACTGGAAGCCCTGCTGGCAGATCACCGCGTCGAACGCCTCGTCGAGCGGCAGGCGGCAGGCGTCGCCTTCGCGCCACTGCACCTCGGGCGCATGGCGCTTCGCCTCTTCCAGCATCGGCGCGCTTATGTCGAGGCCGACCACGCGCCCGGAATGCCCGACGCGCGCCCTGGCCAGGCGCGCGACGATGCCGGTGCCGCAGGCGAGGTCGAGCACCCGGGCGCCGCGGCCCGCCCTGGCGCGATCGAGCAGGTCCTCGACCCAGGGGCGGAAGATCGGCGCCACCAGGATGCGCTCGTAGAGCTCGGGGAAGCTCGCGCGCCCCATGGCATAGGCGGGAAGGGTCATGGGCAAATCCTCTGTCGGCTCGTTCGGCGATTGGTCTCGCCCGGGTTGCGGCGCCTTACAGCCGGGGTAGCGAAGTGCCCCGGCCCGGGAGCACAATCTGCCGGCGTTTTCACACCCCTGGAGGAGGAGCCATGAACGTACGGACGCTGCAGGTCGTGCTCGCCGCGGCTGCGGCTGCTGCACTGGTGGTATCGCAAGCGCAAGCGCAATCCCGCACGCTGAGGATGCAGGCGTCGTGGCCGAGCACGGTCACCGCCTGGGACAATTTCCGCTTCATCGCCGAGCGCCTGGACAAGACGACCGGCGGGGCGCTGAAGATCGACACCATGACCGCGGGGCAGGTGGTGCCGGCCTTCGAGGTGCTCGACGCCACGCACAAGAAGGTGATCGACGGCGCGCACTCGATCGCCTACTACTGGGTGGGCAAGCACAAGGCCGCGGTGCTCTTCACCGGCGGGCCCGGCGGGCCCTTCGGCCTAGACATGATCGACTTCCTCGGCTGGATGTACGAGGGCGGCGGCTGGGAGCTGTACCGCGAGTTCTACCAGGACCAGCTCAAGCTGAACGTGATCGCGTTCCCGACGCTGCCGACGAGCCCGCAGGCCTTCGGCTGGTTCAAGCGCCCGGTGAAGGACCTGAAGGACTTCAAGGGCATGAAGTGTCGCCAGACCGGCATCACCGCGGAGGTGTTCCAGCGCATGGGCATGAGCGTGGTCAACATGCCCGGCGGCGAGATCATCCCCGCGGCGCAGCGCGGCACCATCGACTGCGCCGAGTGGGTGGGCGGCAAGGACGACCTCAACCTCGGCTTCCACACGGTGTGGAAGTACCACTACGTGCCCGGCGTGCACGAGTCGACCTCGACCGGCGAGATCATCTTCAACCGCGAGATCTGGGACAGCTTCACGCCGCAGCAGCAGGAGATCGTCAAGTCGGTGGCGAACGAGTCCTTCGCGCGCTGGTGGCCGCGCTGGCAGAAAGGGCAGGCCGAGGCGATGAAGGAGCTGCAGGAGAAGCACGGCGTGCAGATCCTGCGCACGCCGCCCGACATCCTCATCGCCTTCCTGAAGGAATGGGACAAGGTGCTCGCCGAGGAGTCGGCGAAGAACGCGTTCTTCAAGAAGGTGATCGATTCGCAGCGCGCGTACGCGAGCCTGGTGGTGCCGGCGAAGCGCTTCCTCTTCCCGCCCTACTCCTTCGCCGCCAATTACTACTGGCCGGAGAAGAAGCCCGCCGCGAAGAAGAAGTAGCAGCCCGGGCCCGGGGGGGCGCGGCGGCGCCCGCCCCCGGCCGGGACCGGCGGCACGGTGCTTGCACGGGATGACACGCCACGATCCTTGAGTACAATCGGCGGCTTCCGCGGCAGGAGGCGGTGAAGCGGTCAACGAAGCACCCTGCCGCGCGACCATGCAGCCAGGCACCCGCTACCTTCTCGAGGTCAATCCTCGCATCCCCAAGCGCCTCGCCCGGCTCGAGGAGCTCGCGGCGAACCTCTGGTACAGCTGGGATCGCCCGACGCGCGCGCTCTTCGCGAAGCTCAACCCGACGCTCTGGGACTCGGTCGGGCACAGCCCCAAGGCGATGCTGAAGAGGATCGACGAGCAGCGCCTGCTCGACGCGGCGGCCGACCCGGCCTTCCTCGACAGCCTGCAGCGCGTGCTTGCGGCCTTCGACGCCTACCACGCCGAGCCGCCCTTCAAGCAGGCCTCGGGCGGCTTCCGCCCCGAGGACCTGGTGGCGTACTTCTGCGCCGAGTTCGGGGTGCACGAGAGCCTGCCGCTCTACTCCGGGGGCCTGGGGATCCTCGCGGGCGACCACTGCAAGGCGGCGAGCGACTTCCAGCTGCCCTTCGTCGGCGTGGGCCTGCTCTACCGCCAGGGCTACTTCGTGCAGACGATCACGCCCGAGGGCAAGCAGCGCGCGGAGTACCACGACTCGGACTTCGACGACCTGCCGATCTCGCCGGTGACGCATAAGGACGGCGGCGAGCTCGTCTTCGCGCTCGCGTTTCCCGGGCGCGCGCTGCACGTCAAGGTGTGGCAGGCGCGCGTCGGGCACGTGCGGCTGTTCTTCCTCGACAC
>DASRKB010000237.1:0-65018 GCA_035649175.1 Burkholderiales bacterium
CGGACCTCGGGCCGGCCGGCGTTGATCATGGGCTCCACCGTGAACGTCATGCCCGGTTCCAGCGCAAGTCCCGTGCCGGCCGTGCCGTAATGCAGGACCTGCGGGTCCTCGTGGAACACCCGGCCGATGCCGTGGCCGCAATACTCGCGCACCACCGAAAAGTGATTCTTCTCCACATGATCCTGGATGGCCTGCCCGATGTCTCCCAGCCTTTTCCCGGGGCCCACCTGCTCGATGCCGAGCCACATGGCGTCGAAGGCGACGGACGAAAGCCGCTCCGCCTGGATCCCGGGTTTGCCGACAAAGAACATCCTGCTGGTATCGCCATGAAAGCCGTTTTTGATGACCGTCACGTCGATATTCACCACATCACCGGACTTGAGGACCCGGTCCCCGGGGATCCCGTGACAGACGACATGGTTGACGGAGGTACAGATGGACTTCGGAAATCCCTTGTAATTCAAGGGGGCAGGTATGGCGTGCTGGGTATTGACGATGTAGTTATGACAAATGGAGTTCAGCTCCTCCGTGGTGACACCGGGCACCACGTGCGGGCCGATCATGTCGAGCACGTCCGCTGCCAGCCTTCCGGCGACACGCATCTGGTCCTGCTCCGCAGGAGTCTTGATAGTTACGTTCATGAAACCTTCGACATGGTCGTAAGAGCTGCCGTTACCGCCAAGTGCCGCAACTCGGTATGAATCGCGTCATCACCGGGGCAGGCGCGACCCCGTCTCGGGCACCGCGCTCTGCGCACCATGTAAGCGCGTGATTCCAGTCTGAAATCCGGCGTTGTTGCCGTGCAGGGGGTATGGTATAAAGCGCGCGCCCTTGATGTGGTCGATCAAGGCTAGACGGTGGCGATCGGCGTCGCCGGCGAGCCAACGGCGCCGGGCAGCCGCAGCGGCGGCGCGGTGAGGAGGAAGCGGCTGCGCCCGTGCTCGCGCAGCCAGCGCGCGAGCTCGGTGAAATACCACAGCTCGCCGAGGTGGATGCCGTTCTTGAACAGACAGTACTCGTGCAGCGGCAGCCAGGCCTGCCGCCGCGGCAGCGGGTCGGTCAGGCCGGTGGCGATGAGCTCGACCGCGTAGTTGTCGGCGAGCAGGCACGCGAGGCCCGAGTCGCCGATCCACTGCAGGAGCTTGTCGTCGCTGCCGTCCAGGCCGGCGCAGGTGTGGTGGACGAGCTGCGGGTCCGGTTTCTTGTTCATTTCCAGGAGCACGTCGGCGAAGCCGGTATAGAGGCAGACCATGTCGCCCCGCTCCACTTGCACAAGATCTTTTTCCAGGACTTTCATCAGGTCGTCGTACCCGACGGCCTTGCGCGCGCGGCCGAAGTGGTGGTGCAGGTCGATCATCACGCCCCGCCCCTGCGCCCCATGCTGGGCGAGCCCCTCGATGCCCAGGGCGCGTGCCGCGCTGCCCTCGAAGCGCGCCCAGGACTCGGCTGCGGCGTTCTCGGCGGCCGGCACCACGTGCTCGCCGGCGCGGAAGCCGTTGTAGAACACGAGCTCGGCCTTCCCGTCGCCGTCGGCGTCGAAGCGGGCGCCGACGTGGGCGAAGGAGTCCCACTGCGTCGAGTACTGGAGCGTGAGCAGCGCCTGGTCGTCGCAGATCACGTCGGTCATCGACGCGTTGTACTCGTCGAGCGGCCGGCAGAAGAATTGCCGGCCCTCGCGCGCGGTGGCCGCGAGCCGCGGCGGCTGGCGCCGGGGGTTGAGCACGTTGCCGCCCGGGTAGTCGAGCGGCAGCGAGCAGCAGAAGACGATGCCCTCCTTCACCTCGGCCACGCCCTCCAGCACCTTCTCGCGCGTGACGAGGTTCATGCGTCCGCGCTGGTCGTCCGGGCCGAAATCGCCCCAGTTCGATCCGGGTGGTCGCTGAGTCCACCTCATGCGTAGTAGTGGCGCCCGATCCACTCGGCGACGAGGGCGGGCTTGTCCCTGCCTTCGATCTCGACCGTCACGTTCCAGGTGACCTGCACGCCGTTGCCCTCGATCGGCTCGAACTTGGCGAGGGTGAAGCGCGCGCGCACGCGCGCGCCGCTCGGCACCGGCGAGGTAAATCGCACGCGGTTCAGGCCGTAGTTGACGCCCATGCGCCGGTCGGAAAAGGAGAAGGTGCGCTCCGACAGGTGAGAAAGCATCGACAGCGTGAGGAAGCCGTGCGCGATGGTGCCGCCGAAGGGCGAGCCCTTCGCGCGCTCGGGATCGACGTGGATCCACTGGAAGTCCTCGATCGCGTTCGCGAACGTGTCGATGCGTGCCTGGTCGATCGTGACCCAGGGCGACACGCCCACCTCTTGCCCGACACGGCTCGCCAGCTCGCGGATGCTCGCCATCTCAGAAGCGCGAGAAGTCGGGCTTGCGCTTCTCCAGGAAGGCGCTCATGGCCTCCTTCGCCTCGGGCGAGGCGAGGCGCTCGACGAACAGCCTCCCCTCCTCCGCGATCCGCGCCTGCACCTCGGGCGCTTGCGCCTGCTTCATCAGCCGCTTGGTCAGTCTCAAGGATTCCGGCGGCAGCGCCGCGAGCATGGATGCCGTTCTTTCCGCTCTTGCAAGTAATTCGTCTTTTGACACGATATCGGTGACGATGCCGGCGTCCAGCGCCTCCCGGGCGGTGAAGGGCTGCCCGAGCAAGAGCAGCTTCGCCGCGCGCTGGTAGCCGGCCAGGCGCGGAAGGAGCAGCGTCGAGCCGAACTCGGGGACGATGCCGAGCGGCACGAAGGGCAGCTGGAAGCGCGCGTCTTCGGCGGCAAGAACGAAGTCGCAGTGCAGGAGAAGCGTGGTGCCGATGCCCACCGCCGGGCCGCCGACCGCGGCGACCACCGGCTTCTCGAGCGCGGGCAGGACCTGGAAAAGGCCGAACACCGGCGACTCGCCGGGCTTCCTCTCGAGGAAGTCCGAAACATCGTTGCCGGCGGTGAAGCACTCGGCGCTGCCGCAAAGCAGGATGACGCGCACCTGCGGGTCCCTGGCGGCCGCGTCGAGCGCGGCGGTAAGCTGCGCGTACATCTCGGCAGTCAGCGCGTTCTTCTTGTCGGGCCGCGAGAGCTCGATGCGCGCGATGCGCTCGCGCGTCTTGCTCAGGACCTTGCCGCTCATGCGCTCCGCACCTGGTTGCGGCCGCCGTGCTTCGCCTCGTAGAGCGCGCCGTCGGCCCGGTGCAGCGTCTGCGTCGTGCTTTCGCTCTTGCGCCAGCCCGTCATGCCGGCCGATACGGTGACGGAGAGCCCGGGCGCGATGGCGCTCCAGTCGTGCGCCTGCACTGCCACGCGGATGCGCTCGAGGGCGTCGCGCGCCGCGCCGGGCGCCGTGGTGGTCAGGATCATCATGAACTCCTCGCCGCCGTAGCGGCCGAACACGTCGGTTTCGCGCATTGTGGCATGGACGATCTCCGCGAACGCGCGCAGCACGGCGTCGCCTGCGGCATGCCCGTGCGTGTCGTTCACCGCCTTGAAGCGGTCGAGGTCGAGGAGTGCCAGGCAGAAGTCCTGGCCGGTGCGCTCGGCGCGCGCCCTTTCCTGCTCCAGGCGCGCCATCAGCGCGCGACGGTTTAGCGTCTTGGTGAGCTCGTCGTGGCTCACGAGCTCCTGGATCTGCTCCATCGACTCGGCGAGCCTCCTGCGGCTGTCGGCGAGCCGCGCGCGCATCCCGGCGGCGTAGACGCTCAGGAAGACGCAGCGCCCGAGCACGAGCGAGAAGAAGAGCCATCCGAGCGCAAGCTCCGAGGCTATGGCGACGCGATCCGAGGTCAAGTGGAGGACCAGTCCCGTGCCCAGCGCGGCTGCCACCCAGAGCGCGAGCGCCGTGCCGATGGGGAGCCAGATCATGCCGAAGGCGAACACGGTGAAGAGATTGACGAGCCAGGGCCAGCCGATCTGCGGGGCTTGCGCGACTACGCCGAGCTGCATGGCAATCGCAACCGCGACTTGCGGCGCCACCATGCCGGGATCGGCAAAGCGCTGGCTCCAGCCGCTCGCGATACCTGCATAGACGGCGCCGTTCAGGGGCAGCGCGACAAGCAGATACGCAAGGCCGACCGAGTAAGGGATGGCGCCGGCCGCGGCGAACAGGAGCAGGAACGCCGCGTCGAGGGCGTAGCTCGCCGCGGCGCCGCCCACCCACAGCATGCGGGTGCGCTGGTCGCGCAGCTCGGCGCTCTTGGCCCGGATCGCCCTGCCGAGCTTCTCGTCGAGCGCGGCCACGCTAGGCCGGGAGCTTGTAGTCCTTGAGCTGCTGGCGCAGCGTCAGCTTGGAAAGCTTGCCGGTGGCGGTGTGCGGCAGCTCGGGCACGAACAGCACGTCATCGGGCATCCACCATTTGGCGATCTTGCCCTCGTAGAACTTCAGCAGCTCCTCCTTCGAGAGGTCCTTGCCCTGTTTCTTCACCGCGACCACGACCGGGCGCTCGTCCCACTTCGGGTGCTTGACGCCGATCACCGCCGCCTCGGCGACCGCGGGGTGCGCCACGGCGATATTCTCGAGGTCGATCGAGCTGATCCACTCGCCGCCGGACTTGATCACGTCCTTCGAGCGGTCGGTGATCTGCATGTAGCCGTCGGGATCGATGGTGGCCACGTCGCCGGTGGGAAACCAGCCGTCCTTGAGCACCTCGCCGCCCTCGCCCTTGAAGTAGCCGTTGGCGATCCACGGCCCGCGCACCATGAGGTTGCCGAAGCGCTTGCCGTCCCAGGGCAGCTCCTTCCCCGCCTCGTCGACGATCTTCATCTCCACGCCGAAGATGCCGCGACCCTGCTTCGCCTGGATGGCGAGGCGCTCGTCCTTGGGCAGGCGGTCCTGCTTCGCCTTGAGCGTGCCCACCGTGCCGAGCGGGCTCATTTCCGTCATGCCCCAGGCGTGGAAGACCTTGACGCCGTAATCCTCCTGGAAAGTGCGGATCATCGAGGGTGGGCAGGCCGAGCCCCCGATCACCGTGCGATTGAGCGTCGAGAACTTCAGCTTGTTCGCGCCCATGTGCTGCAGGAGCATCAGCCACACCGTGGGCACGCCCGCGGAGAGCGTCACCTTCTCCTGCTCGATCAGGTCGTACACGGACTTGCCGTCCAGGTGCGGCCCCGGGAAGACCATCTTCGCCCCCACCATGGTGCAGGTGTAAGGCAGGCTCCAGGCGTTGGCGTGGAACATCGGCACCACCGGCAGCACCGAGTCGCGCGCCGAGAGGTCGAGCGCGTCGGGCAGCGCCGCGCCGTAGCCGTGGATGATGGTCGAGCGGTGCGAGTAGAGCGTGCCCTTCGGGTTGCCGGTCGTGCCCGAGGTGTAGCAGAGCGCCGCCGCGGTGCGCTCGTCGAACGACGGCCACTCGTACGCATCGGTTTCTTGTTCCAAGAGAGTCTCATAGCACAAAAGATTCTGAATCTTGGCCTGCGGCATGTGCGCGTGGTCGGTCATCAGCACGTAGTGCTTGACCGTCTTCAGCTGCGGGGCGAGCTTCTCCACCAGCGGGATGAAGGTGGGGTCGAAGAACAGCGCCATGTTCTCCGCGTGGTTCGAGATGTAGACGATCTGCTCGCCGAACAGGCGCGGGTTGATGGTGTTGATCACCGCGCCCATGCCGGAGATGGCGTAGTAGAGCTCGTAGTGGCGGAACCCGTTCCAGGCGAGCGTGGCGACGCGGTCGTCCGGCTTCACGCCGAGCTTCCTCAGCGCGTTGGCCGCGCGGCGCGCGCGGGCGTGGGCGTCGCGGTAGGAATAACGGTGGATCGCGCCTTCCACCGTGCGCGACACGATCTCGGTGTCGCCGTGGTTCCGGTCGGCGTGCCGGATCAGGTCGCTGATCAAGAGCGGCACGTCCATCATCAGGCCATGCATGGCTGGCTCCTCCTCGCGCCTAGTTTAGAAGAGAAAGGCCGCCCGCAGACGGCCTCTCTTCTTTCTTCCCGTGCTGGTCGTTACTGACCTAGGACGTCGCCGAACTCCACATAGCGCTTGCCGTCGAAGCGCCCGAGCTGGATCGCCTCGATCGGCGCGAAGTCCTTCGGGCTGGTGTGCAGGTGGACACCCGGCAGCAGCATCGGCACCTGGATGTTCTTCAGGTTCGCCGCCTGGCGCATGACGTTCTCGCGCGTCAGGTCATCGCCGCATTGCAGGAGCACCTGGTGCAGCGTGGAGGACACCGCGTAGGCGTAGACGTAGAAGGCGTCGGTGGTGCTCACGCCCGGGTTGTACTTCTTCATCCACTCCAGCCAGGCCTTGTAGTCCTTGTCGTTGTGCCACTGCGGGTCGGACGCGTCCTTGAGGTAGAGCGACGAGATGATTCCCTTGGACGCCTCGAAGCCGGCGGGCTTGAGCACGTTGTCGATGCTGGAGGACACGTTGTTCAGGAAGTGCTCCGGCTTCCAGCCGATCTCGTGCGCCTTGCGGATCGCCTGCGCGGCGAACTTAGGCGTGGTGATGTTGAAGAACGCGTCCGCGCCCGAGCCCTTCAGCGTCACGATCTGCGAGTCGACCGTCGGGTCGGTCACTTCGTAGCTCACTTCTTTTACGATCATGCTGTCCGCCTTGCTGCCGAGCCCGTCGCGGAAGCCCTTGAGGTAGTCCTTGCCGTAGTCGTCGTTCTGGTAAAGGACGCCGATCTTCGCCTTGGGAAGGTTCTTCAGGATGTACGCGGCGTAGGCCTTCGCCTCGGCCTGGTAGTTCGGCTGCCAGCCCATGGTCCAGGGATGGCCCTTCGGGTCGTTCCACTTGGTCGCGCCGGTCGCGACGAAGAGCTGCGGCACCTTGCGCGCGTTCATGTACTTGTGGATCGCCGTGTTGCCGGGGGTGCCGAGCGACTGGAACACCAGCAGCACCTGCTCCTGCTCGACCAGGCGGCGCACCTGCTCGACCGTGCGCGGGGGGCTGTAGCCGTCGTCCAGCGTGATGAAGTTGACCTTGCGGCCGTTGACGCCGCCGAGGTCATTCACCAGCTTCCAGTACGAGGCGATGCCCTTGCCGATCGAGCCGTAGGCCGACGCCGGCCCGCTGTAGGGGTTGACGTTGCCGATCTTGATCTCGGTGTCGCTCGCGCCCGGCCCGTACTTCTTCTGCGCCTGCGCCGGTCCCACCGCCAGCGCGAGCGCGATGGCTGCCGCGAAACCGCCCAACCACTTCTGCTTCGTTCTCATGAGGCTTCTCCTGTGACGTGGGAACTGCGTTGAATGCGCCGCCGCGCCCAATCCCAGGCGAGGCGAAGAAAGCCCGCGATGCCCACCGGCATCACGAACATGAACACGATAAGGAAGGCGCCGAAGATCGCCTGCGGCGCGGCGCGCGAGATGCCTTCCGAGATGTGCGGCACGAAGAGCACGAAGGCCGCGCCGAACACCGCGCCGCTGATCGAGTAGATGCCGCCGATCACCGCGCCGATGAGGAAGACGAAGGACAGCCCCACCTGGAAGCTGTCGGGGGCGACGAACTGCACCGCGATCGCCCCCAGCGCCCCTGCCACGCCGGCATACATGGCGCTCACCCCGAAGGTGACCGACTTGTAGATCGCCGAATTGATGCCCATGGCGCGCGCCGCGGTCGGCTGGTCGCGGATCGCGACGATGGCGCGCCCGACGCGTCCGCGCAGCAGGTTCCACGCGAGCACGAACATGAGGATGGCGACGGCCAGCGTGAAGTAATAGAGCCACTCGTCCTGGTTGAGCGGCAGGCCGAACGGCGCCTCCGGCTTGATGAGCACGATGCCCTGCACGCCCCCCGTCCATTGCTCGATGCCCTTCCACTTGAGGATGGAGGGCATTGCCACCGCCAGGGACAGCGTGGCGAGCGCGAGGAACAGGCCCTCCAGGCGCAGCGCCGGCAGGCCGAACAGGAACCCGGCCGCGAGGCACACCGCCGCCGCCGCGGGCAGCGTCGCCCAGTAGGGCACGTTGTAGTGCGCCATCAGGATCGCCGCGGTGTACGAGCCGATCGCATAGAAGGCCCCGTGGCCGAGCGTGAACTGGCCGTTGAATCCCGTGAGGATGTTAAGCCCGAGAAGCGCGATCGCATAGACCATCACCAGCGTGAACTGGAAGGTGCGGTAGTCGCTGACGAGGAAAGGCAGCGCGCAGACGACGATCAAGCCCGCGGCTAGGGCCGCGATGCGCCAGTCGGGCTTCATACGCGCGTCACCACGGTGCGGCCGAACATGCCCGCGGGCTTGACCACGAGGACTCCGATGATGATGACGAGCGCGACGGTCAGCTTGAGCTCCGTGCCCACCACGTAAACCCCCATGATGTTCTCCAGCACGCCCATGGCGAAGCCGCCGATCACCGCGCCCCAGGGGTTGTCGATCCCGCCGAGCAGCGCGCCGGCGAACGCGTAGATGAGGACGAAGCCCATCATGTTGGGCTCGAGGAAGACGAGCGGCGCCACCATGATGCCGGCGACGGCGCCGAGCGCCGCGGCGAGGCCCCAGCCGAGCGCGAGCATCCAGCCCACGCGGATGCCGACGAGCCGGCTCGAGACCGGGTTCTCCGCCGCGGCGCGCATGGCCAGGCCGAGCGGCGTGAAGCGGAAGAACGCATAGACGATGGCGAGGGTGACGAGCACCACGGCGAAGAGCCCCGCCTGGTGCCCCGAGAGGTAGCCGCCCAGGTACGCCTCGGCCGGGAAGGGGCTGGGGAAGGACTTCAGCGTGTACTCCCAGGTCCAGCCGGCGAGCGAGTTGAGGATGAGGAACAGGCCGATGAACACCGTCACGACGGAAAGCGTGGCGTCGTGCGACTCGAAGGGCCGGATCACGATGCGCTCGATCGCCACGCCGCCCACGAAGGAGATGGCGAGGGTGAGGAAGAAGGCACCCCAGTAGGGCATGCCCCACTGGATGAGCTGCCAGGCGAGGTAGGTGGAGAACATCGCCATCTCGCCTTGCGCGAAGTTCACCACGTGCGTCGCCTTGTAGATCATCACCACGGCGAGCGCGAGGCTCGCATAGATCCCGCCGGTGGCGAGGCCCGAGAGCACTTGGAGGAGGAAGGCGTCCATCAGTATCCCAGGTAGGAGCGGCGGATCGCGTCGTCGCTGCGGATCTCGGCCGAGGGGCCCGACATCATGACGCGGCCGGTCTCGAGCACGTAGGCGTGGTCGGCGATGTCGAGCGCCTGCGCGGCGTTCTGCTCGACCAGCAGCATCGCCACCTTCTCGTCGCGGTTGATGGCCCGCAGGATGTCGAAGATCGCCTGCACGAGCAGCGGCGCGAGGCCGAAGGAAGGCTCGTCGAGCAGCATGAGCCGCGGGCGCATCATGAGCGCGCGCGACACGGCGAGCATCTGCTGCTCGCCGCCCGAGAGCGTGCCCGCCTGCTGCTGGTAGCGCTCCTTCAGGCGCGGGAAATAGTGGTACACGCGCTCGAAGTCGGTCTGCAGGCTGGCCCGGTCCCTGCGCGAGTAGGCGCCCAGGCGCAGGTTCTCCTCGACGCTGAGCGAAGCGAACGTGCCGCGGCCTTCGGGCACGTGCGCGACCCCAAGGCGCACGACGTCCTCGGTCGCCTTGCCGCGCACCGGCCGGCCGTCGAAGAGCACCTCGCCGCGCGTGGCGATCATGCCGCAGAGCGCGCGCAGCGAGGTCGTCTTGCCCGCGCCGTTGGCGCCCAGGAGCGCCGTGATGCCCCCCGGCTCGATCGCGAAGCTCACGCCGTGCAGCACGTGCGTGGGCCCGTAGAAGGCGTGGAGCTCGCGCGCCTCGAGCAGCGCCGGCATCAGTGGGTCGTCCCCAGGTAGGCGCTGATCACGTCGGCGTGCCGCCGCACCTCGGCCGGCGTGCCCTCTGCGATCTTGCGCCCGAAGTTGAGCGCCACCACCCGGTCCGAGGTGCTCATGACGAGCGACATGTGGTGCTCGACCAGGAGGATCGTGATGCCGAGCGCATCGCGCACGTGCTTCATGAGCGTCGCGAGGGCGCTCACCTCCTCGTGGTTCAGCCCGCCCGCCGGCTCGTCGAGCAGCAGAAGCTTGGGCTTGGCGGCGAGCGCGCGCCCGAGCTCGACGCGCTTCTGCGTGCCGAACGGCAGGTCCATGACGCGGGCGTGCGCGACGGCACCGAGCTCGAGAAGCGCGACGATCTTCATCGCCTCGGCATGCAGCCCGTCCTCTTCGCGCTGCACGAAGGGCAGGCGCAGCGCGTTGGAGAAGAATCCGCCGCTGCTGCGGCAGTGTCCGCCCGCCATGACGTTCTGCAGGACCGTCATGGTGCGGAAGAGCGCGAGATTCTGGAACGTGCGCCCGATGCCGGCCTGGGCGATGCGATGAATCGGCAGCTCGAGGAGCGACGTTCCCTCGAAGCGAATGTCGCCCCGGTCGAGCGGATAGAGGCGCGACAGACAGTTGAAGAGCGTCGTCTTGCCGGCGCCGTTAGGGCCGATCAGGCCGACGATCTGGCCGCGCTCGACGTCGAAGGAAACGCCGTCGAGCGCGACGATGCCGCCGAAGTGCACGGCAACGTTCTCCACGCGCAGCAAGGGCTGCGGCTCGTCGCGTACGGCCATCTCCTCCTCGTCCTCGTCGTCCTTTGCGGATCGTTGTTTCTTTCGTCCGATTGTCGGACAATAAATTTGATGGAGTCAAGGACTGCGCCGCCTGCGGCAAGGTTCCGTCGAGTAGCGAACATCCCCGCCTACCGCCAGGTTGCGGAAGCGATCGAGCGCGAGATCATCGCGGGCCGCATCCGCCCGGGGGAGCCGATCGGCACGGAAGCCGAGCTCGTCGAGCAGTTCGGCGTCAATCGCTCCACCGTGCGCGAGGGCATACGGCTGCTCGAGCACAGCGGGCTCGTGCGCCGCGACTCGAGCCGGCGCCTTTGGGTCGGGTTGCCGCATTACGGCGGGCTCGCCTCGCGCACGGGCCGCGCGCTGGTGCTTCACGAAGTGACGTTCCGCGAGCTCTACGAGGCCGCCATGCCGATGCAGCTCGCGACCATGGAGGCGGCGGTGGAGCGCGCCTCGCCCAAGACGATCGGCGAGCTCGAGGCAAACATCGAGCGCACCGCGCGCGTGCTAGGCGATCCGGCCGAGGTCGCCCGGCTCGACGCGGAGTTCCACGCGCTCATCGGCAAGGCCTCGCGCAACCGCGTCCTCCAGCTCGCGCGCGAGCCTTCCGAGCTGCTCGTGATGCCGACGACCGAGATGATCCTCCAGCGGGTGAAGGCAGGCGCCGCGCGGCTCCTCGAGGCCCATCGCATGTACGTCGAGGCGATCCGCAACCGGGACCAGGAGGCCGCGCGGCTTTGGGTGCGCCGCCACCTCGAGGACTGGCGGAAGGGCTTCGAGCGCGCCGGCAAGGACCTCGACCAGCCCATCGACCGGATTTACCTCGAGAGCAGCTAGGAAGGCCCGAATCGTCGTCCCCGCGAAGGCGGGGACCCCATTAGAATTTGTCTCCCCCGTAAAAGCCAATCGAATGAGCGACGTCCTCCATTACGCCGTCCGCGACGGCATCGCAGTCCTTTCCATGAACAACCCGCCGGTCAACGGCCTCTCGAACGCGCTGCGTGCGGCGCTGATGGAGAGCCTGAAGAAGGCCGAGGCGGACACCGCGGTCAAGGCGGTGGTGATCACCGGCTCGGCAAAGGCCTTCTCCGGCGGCGCCGACATCCGCGAGTTCAACAAGCCGCGCGTCAAGCCCGACCTGCCGGACGTCAACGACCAGCAGGACGCGATGTCGAAGCCGCTCGTCGCGGCCATCGGCGGTTTTGCGCTCGGGGGAGGCCTCGAGCTCGCGCTCGGTTGCCACTACCGCGTCGCCGCCCCGCGCACGCAGCTCGGTCTGCCCGAGGTCAAGCTCGGCATCCTGCCCGGCTCCGGCGGCACCCAGCGCCTGCCGCGCCTCATCCCCATGGCGGTGGCCGTCGAGATGATGACCACCGGCAATCCCATCAGCGCCGAGAAGGCGAATGCCCTCGGCCTGGTCGACGAAGTCGCACAGGGGGATCTGCTGGAAAGCGCGCTGGCCTTCACGAAATCGATTCTTGGGAAGCCCCTGAAGCGCGTGCGCGACATGAAAGCGAAGCTCGAGGGCGACCCGAAGGCCTTTTTCGCACAGGTCCGGGAGCAAGTGAAGAAAGCTTCGCGCGGCTATCCCGCGCCGCTCGTCATCGTCGACTGCGCCGAGGCCTCGCTCAAGCCCTTCGACGAGGGCCGCAAGTCCGAGCGCGAGGGCTTCGTCAAGCTGGTCGACTCGACCGAATCGAAGGCGCTGCGCCACATGTTCTTCGCCGAGCGCCAAACCACCAAGATCCCGGACGTCCCCGAGGATACGCAGACACGCGAGATCGGCAAGGCAGCGGTGATCGGCGCGGGCACCATGGGCGGGGGCATCGCCATGGCCTTCGCCAATGCCGGCATCCCGGTGACGCTTGTCGACGTGTCGGAGGACGCGGTGGTCAAGGGCATGGCGAAGATCAAGGGCAACTACGCCGCCACCGTGTCCAAGGGACGCCTGGCGCAGGCGGACATGGACAAGCGTATGACGCTCATCACGCCGACCATCAACCTCGGCCAGGCCGCCGACGCCGACATCGTGATCGAGGCCGTCTTCGAGCGCATGGACGTGAAGAAGGACATGTTCAAGAAACTCGACGGCATCATGAAGCAGGGAGCGATCCTCGCCACGAACACCTCGACGCTCGACATCGACGAGATCGCCGCCGTTACCACGCGGCCGCAGGAGGTCATCGGCACGCACTTCTTCTCGCCTGCGAATGTCATGCGCCTGCTCGAGGTGGTGCGCGGCGAGAAGACCGGCAAGGGCGTGCTCGCCACCACGATGAAGCTCGGCAAGCGCCTGAAGAAGGTGCCCGTGGTCTCGGGCGTGTGCGACGGCTTCATCGGCAACCGTATGCTCGAGAAGTACGGCCAGCAGAGCCTGTTCCTCATCGACGAGGGCGCGAGCCCGCAGCAGGTCGACAACGCCCTGCGCAAGTTCGGCATGGCCATGGGCCCGTTCACCATGTACGACATGGCGGGCAACGACATCGGCTGGGAAGTGCGCAAGCGCCGCTACCAGCAGCGCCCGGACTTCGTCTACTCCAAGGTCGCCGACCGCATTTGCGAGCTCGGCCGCTTCGGCCAGAAGACCGCCAAGGGCTGGTATCGATACGAGCCCGGCGACCGCAAGCCCCTCCCGGATCCTGCCGTGGATGACATCATCCAGAAGTACAGGAGCGAGATCGGGGTCAAGCCGCGCCAGATTTCCGACGAGGAGATCGTCGAGCGCTGCATCTACGCGCTGGTCAATGAGGGTGCGCACATCCTCCAGGAAGGCATCGCGCTGCGCGCCTCCGACGTCGACATGGTGTACCTGACCGGCTACGGCTTCCCGCCCTACCGCGGCGGCCCGATGTTCTACGCCGATACGATAGGTTTGAGAAACGTTCTGAATTCAATTGAACGTTTTCAGCAAGGTTACAAGGGCGAACAGTGGAAGCCAGCGCCCCTGCTTATGAAACTCGCCAAGGAAGGAGGAAAGTTCAATGGCCAACAGTAGAAATGAGGCCGTCATCGTTTCCACCGCAAGGACGCCGCTGTGCAAGTCCTGGCGCGGCGCGCTCAACCTGACGCACGGCGCGAAGATGGGCGGGCACGTGGTGCACGCCGCGATCGAGCGCGCCAAGGTCGCGCCCGCCGAGGTCGACGACGTGGTCATCGGCTGCGCCAATCCGGAGGGCGCGACCGGCTGGAACATCGCGCGGCAGATCGCCATCCGCGCCGGCTGCCCGGACACCGTGCCCGGGATGACGGTGAACCGCTTCTGCTCCTCCGGCCTGCAGACCATCGCGCTCGCGAGCCAGCGCATCATGACCGGTGAGGGCGATGTCTTCGTCGCGGGAGGCGTCGAGTCGATCTCGATGGTGCAGAACGAGATGAACAAGCACCACTTCCAGGACGAGTGGCTGCACCGGCACAAGCCCGAGACCTACTGGCCGATGCTGCAGACCGCCGAGTACGTGGCGAAGCGCTACGAGATCCCGCGCGAGAAGCAGGACGCGTTCGGCGTGCAGAGCCAGCAGCGGGCCGCGAAAGCGCGCGCCGAGGGCAAGTTCAAGGACGAGATCGTGCCGATCACCACGAAGATGAAGGTGGTCGACAAGAACACCGGCCAGGAGACCGTCAGGGAGGTCAGCTCGAGCGAGGACGAGGGCATCCGCCCGGACACGACCTACGAGGGCGTGTCGCAGATCAAGCCCGCGATCGAGGGCGGCTGCGTCGCGGCGGGCAATGCCAGCCAGTTTTCGGACGGCGCTTCTGCCTGCGTAGTGATGTCCTCCGCAGAAGCGTCGAGGCGCGACCTCAAGCCGTTGGGCATCTTCCGCGGCTTCGCGGTTGCCGGCTGCGACCCGCGCGAGATGGGAATTGGACCGGTTTTCGCCGTTCCAAAACTATTGGAAAGCGCTGGAAAGCGCGTGGCCGACATCGACCTCTGGGAGTTGAACGAGGCCTTCGCGGTCCAGGTCATCTACTGCCGCGACCGTCTCGGCATCCCGAACGACCGGCTCAACGTCAACGGCGGCGCGATCGCGGTCGGCCATCCCTACGGCATGTCCGGCGCCCGCCTCGTCGGCCACGCGCTGATCGAAGGCAAGCGCCGCGGCGCGAAGCTCGTCGTCGTGACCATGTGCATCGGCGGCGGCATGGGCGCGGCCGGGCTCTTCGAAGTCGCGTGAAAATCGCGATTGTTGGAACCGGAGCCATGGGCTCGGTGTATGCCGGGCTCTTCGCCTCCGCGGGCCACGAAGTCTGGGCGATCGACGCCTGGCTCGATCATGTCGAGGCGATGAGGAAGAACGGACTTCGCCTCGAAGGCGCCTCTGGTGACCGCACGGTAAAGGTTCACGCCACGACCGATGCAAAGGAGGCCGGCCCCTGCGACCTGGTCGTCCTCGCCACGAAGGCGATGCACGTCTCCCAGGCCGCTTCTTCTTTGAAACCTTTGCTGAAGCCCGACACACCCGTTCTTTCGATCCAGAACGGCCTCGGCGGGCCCGAGACGGCCGCTTCCGTCCTGGGGAAAGACAAGGTCATGGTCGGCGTCGTCGGCGGCTTTGGCGCTTCCATCAAGGCGCCGGGCCACGCGCACCACAACGGCATGGAGCTCGTGCGCCTGGGCGAGTTTGGCGGTCCCATCACGCCGCGGCTGAAGAAGGTGGAAGACGCCTGGAAAGGCGCGGGCTTCAAGGTGAAGCTGTTCGACGACATCGACCAGCTCGTCTGGGAGAAGCTGATCTGCAACTGTGCCTACTCCGGCCCCTGCGGCCTCGCGGAGGGCACCATCGGGGAGGTGATGGCCGACCCCGACCTCTCGGCGATCTCAGCGGCTTGCGCGAGCGAAGGCTTTGCCGTGGCGAAGAAGAAAGGCGTAAAGCTCGGCTTCGACGACCCGGTGGCCTACGTGCGCGAGTTCGGCTCCAAGATTCCCAGCGCACGGCCCTCCGTGCTTCTGGATCTGCTGCTGAAGAAGAAGTCCGAAATCGACGTCATCAACGGCTCCATCCCGCGCGAGGCGAAGAAGCTCGGCATGGAGGCGCCAGTCAACGACACCGTCACCCGGCTCGTGCGCGCCAAGGAGCGGCGGCTGGGCTGCACCTAGAGAAAGGCATTCGTCATGGCGAGATACGCGAACATCTGCGAAACCGTCGGCAACACGCCGGTCGTGAAGATCGGCAAGCTGGCGCCGGCCGGTGTGGACCTCCACGTAAAGATCGAGGCGTTCAACCCGCTCGGCTCGGTGAAGGACCGCCTGGCGCTCGGGGTGATCGAGGACGCGGAGCGCACCGGCAAGCTCAAGCCCGGGCAGACGGTGATCGAGGCGACAAGCGGCAACACCGGTATCGGCCTCGCCATGGTCTGCGCGCAGAAGGGCTACCCGCTCGTCGTCACCATGGCCGAGAGCTTCAGCGTCGAGCGGCGCAAGCTCATGCGCTTCCTCGGCGCCAAGGTGGTGATCACCCCCGCCGCAGAGCGAGCGACCGGCATGGTGAAGAAGGCCATCGAGCTTGCCCAGGCCAACGGCTGGTTCCTCACCCGGCAGTTCGAGAACGAGGCGAACGCCGACTACCACTCGCGCACCACCGCCCAGGAGATCGTGCGGGACTTTCAGGGACAGCGCCTCGACTACTGGGTGACGGGCTTCGGCACCGGCGGCACGCTGAAGGGCGTGGCGCGCGTGCTCGCCAAGGAGCGGCCGGAGACGAAGATCGTCGTCTGCGAGCCCGCCGACGCCCCGATGCTCACCAACGGCGCCGTGCAGGAGCGCAACCCCGACGGCACGCCGGCGAAGGGAAACGCCTCCTGGAAGCCGCACCCGATGCAGGGCTGGAGCCCCGACTTCGTGCCCAAGCTCACCGGAGACGCGGTCGACATGAAGGTGATCCACAAGGTGCTCACGGTCACCGGACCCGACGCCATGCGCTGCTCGAAGGATCTCGCGCAGAAGGAGGGCATCTTCGTCGGCATCACCGGCGGCGGCACCTTTGCCGCGGCGCTCCAGGTATGCAAGGAAGCGCCGAAGGGCTCGTCGATCCTCTGCATGCTGCCCGACACCGGCGAGCGCTATCTTTCCACGCCGCTTTTTGCCGATGTTCCGGCCGACATGACCGAGGAAGAGCTCGCCATCATGCGCTCGACCCCGAGCTGCCACCTGCCGCCGAAGGCCAGCTAGCGAAGCGGCAGCTTCACCGTAAAGGTCGAGCCCTTGCCGGGCTCGCTCTCGAGCGCAATCTCGCCGCCGTGCAGCTCGACCAGGCGCTTGGTCAGGGCAAGCCCGAGCCCGGTGCCCTCGGCCTTGCGGGTGTAGTCGGCGCCGACCTGCTTGAACTCCTCGAACACCGCCGGCTGGTCCTCCGCCGCGATGCCGACACCGGTGTCCTTCACCGCGATCTCCACCTTGTCGGTATCGAGCTTCGCGACCACGTCCACCCTTCCGCCATCGGGCGTGAACTTCACGGCGTTGGAGAGCAGGTTGAGCAGGATCTGCTTCACCTTGCGCTCGTCGGCCTCGAAGCCGCCGAGCCGCGGATCGATCTGCATCCCGAGCTGAATGCCGTGGCGCTGTGCGCGCTCGCGCACCAGCGTCATGGCGTTCGAGATAGCGCTTGGCAGGTGGAAGCTGGAAAGCTCGAGCTCCATGCGCCCCGCCTCGATCTTCGAGAGGTCGAGGATGTCGTTGATGAGCGAGAGCAGGTGCCGGCCCGACTCGTGGATATCCTTCAGGTACTCGACCTGCTTCTCGTTCACTTCGCCGAACATCCTCTCGAGGAGCACCTCGGAGAAGCCGATGATGGCGTTGAGCGGCGTCCTCAGCTCGTGCGACATGTTGGCGAGGAAGTCCGACTTGTGCTTGTTCGCCACCTCGAGCTGCGCGCTCTTCTCCTGGATCTCGCGGAAGAGCCGCGCGTTCTGGATCGCGATCACCGCCTGATCGGCGAAAGTGCGCAGCTGCGCGACCTGCTTGTCCGTGAAAGGGCCCGACTGCGCGCGCGCCACCCAGATCGCGCCGATCCCCCTGCCCTCGAAGAGCATGGGCGCGAAGACGATGGCGCGAACGCCAAGGGTGCGGGATCCCGCCACCACCCCTGGCGGCACGCCCGGCGCCTCGATATCCGGGAAGTGCGCAATCGCGGCGTTGAGGATGGCCCAGCCCGTGCCGCTGTCGCGGGTCAACGGCAACGGATAGATTCTCTTCAGCCGCTCGCCTTCCGGACCGTGGTAGGCGACCAGCCGCACCGTGTCGCCGTCGGCCACTGTCACCCCGACCAGGTCGCCCTCGAAAAGTCGCTCGCAGCTCGTGAGAATCTTGTCGAAGACCGGCTTGGTGTCGGCGATCGAGCCGGAGATCGCGCCGAGCACTTCCGCAGAAGCCTTCTGCTGCTCGAGCGCCTCCTTCGTCTCGTTGAACAGGCGCACGTTCTCGATGGCGATTACCGCCTGGTCGGCGAACGTGCGCATCAGCGCGAGCTGGGTCTCGGTGAAGGGACGCGCCTCGGCGCGCCGGATCATGATCGAGCCGATCGCCGTCCCCTCACGTATGAGCGGCGTGGCGAGCAGCGTGCGGTAGCCGAACTCCCGCGCGATCTCGCTGCCGCGCGGGTACTCGCTCGCCTCGGCCTGCAGGTCCTCGACGTGGATCTGCCTCCCTTCAAGGATGGCTCTCCCGGTGACGAGCTCCCGGGAGAGCGGGCGCGTGCCACCGACGCCGACGTTGGGCAGGCTGCCATGGTGCGCGACGAAACGAACCGAGTCGCCCTCACGCAGCTGGATGATCGCGTCCGTCGCCTCGCACAACCGCGCCGCCGTAGCCGCGACCGCGTCCAGCACCGGCTGGATATTCGTCGGCGAGCCGCTGATCACCTTGAGGATGTCCGCGGTGGCCGTCTGCCGCTCGAGCGCCTCCTTCGTCTCGTTGAAGAGCCGCACGTTCTCGATGGCGATCACCGCCTGGTCTGCGAAAGTGGTGACCAAGCGAATCTGCGCGTCGGCGAAGGGCCTGACCTCGCGGCGGTAGATCACCACGGCGCCGATCACCCGGCCGTCCTTCAGCAGCGGCACGGCGAAGAAGGTCCGCGCCTTCAGCTTGTCGACCGTCAACACGCGCAGCCGGTCCCCCTTGGCCGTGTCGCTGTCGGCAAGCAAATCGGGGATGTGCACCGGGCGGCGCAACCGCACGAGCTTGGCGAAGCCCGTGTGCGGCCCCGCTTCCACCCGCCGGAACGCCTCGTACGCGCTCGGGTCGTCGCCCTTGTAGCTCACCATGGTCCAGCTTGCGTCCGGCTCCTGCAGGAAGAGCCCACCGAGGTGCGCGTCGCAGAGCCGGATCGCCTTGTCGAGGATCGTTTCGAATACCGGCTGGACGTCGGTCGGCGACTCGGAGATCACCCGCAGGATGTCCGCCGTCGCGGTCTGCCGCTCGAGCGCCTCATTCGTCTCGTTGAAAAGGCGCACGTTCTCGATGGCAATGGCCGCCTGGTCGGCGAACGTCTGGAGGAGCTCCACCTGGCCGGCAGGCGCATTCCCGGGTTCACGCCACGCGACCACCAGGGCGCCCAACGGCTTGCCACCCCGCAGCATCGGCGCGCCGAGCATGCGGCGCCAGTGTCCGGTGGCCACGGAATCCGGGTCGTAGTGCTCGTCTGCCGCGGAATCCGGGATCTGCACGACGGCCTTGGTGAGAATCGTGCGGCCGCTGAGCAGGTGAGGGTCGGGCGGAGACGGGTAGACCTTCGAGAAGTAATCGAGCGCCGCCTGCGGCCAATTGTGCGTGGCGGTCATGTGAACGAGCTTGCCGTCGAAGGAAAACACCGCAGCGAGCTCCGCGTCGCATAGCGTCACCGCGCTCCTCAGGATCGCGTTGAACACCGGCTTCACGTCGGCCGGCGAGCCGGCGATCACCTTCAGGACCTCGCTCGTGGCCGTCTGGCGCTCAAGCGCCTCCTTCGTCTCGTTGAAGAGGCGCACGTTCTCGATGGCGATCACCGCCTGTGCGGCGAAGGTCCTGAGCAGGTCCTCATGCCGCTGCAGGATCGCCCCGGGCTGCGCCCATCCCACGGTGATGACGCCGATCGCCCGGCCCTCGCGCATCAGCGGCACGCCCAGGATGCGTCGATAGCGCAGCGCTGCCCCGAGCTCCTTGTCGTATCCCGTATCCGCGTGCGTATCCTCGATCCGTACGTCCGCGCCATCCAGGATGACTCGCCCCACCACGCGCGAGCGGTCCGGCGCCGCCGGATACGACTGCTTCAGACGCTCGAGGAGCGCGTCGGGCCATCCATGGGACGCCGCCCAGTGGATGCGCTCCCCGTCGAAGCGGAACACGTTGGCGTAGACCGCGTCGCAAAGCCGGGTCGCGTTGCGTACGATCGCCTCGAACACCGGTCCCGTATCGGTCGGCGTGCTCGAAATCACGTGCAGGATCTCGGCGGTGGCGGTCTGCTTCTCTAACGCCTCCTTCGTCTCGTTGAACAGGCGCGCGTTCTCGATCGCGATCACCGCCTGGTCGGCGAAGCTCCGGATGAGGTCCACTTCCCGTTCATGGAATGGCTTCGCCTCGGCATGCGCAACGCTGACCGCGCCGACGACCTTGCCCTGGAAGAGCATCGGCGTGAAGATGACTGAGTTGAAATCGAAGTCGCGGGCGAACTGCGCGGTAGCGCTCGGGGCCTCTGGATTGTCGCGCACCGGCGTGATCTGGACGGTGCGCTTGGACAGCATGGCGCGCCCTCCGATTGTCGTATCGTCGAGAGGCCGCGGATAGCGGGAGCGCAAGCCATCGATTTCCGGCCCGCCGTCCGCCGCCGGCATCTCCACGATGTCGCCGCGCAGTATCTGCACGACCGCGTACCGGGCGCCGAACAGCCGACGCAGAATGCGCACGATGCTTTCGAAGACCGGCTGCGCATCGGTCATCGATCCGCTGATCGTAGAGAGGACCTCCGCAGTCGCCTTCTGCCACTCGAGCGCCTCCTTTGTCTCGTTGAAGAGCCGCACGTTCTCGATCGCGATGACCGCCTGGTCCGCGAAGGTCTGGAGCAGGTCCTCATGCTCGCGGGGCACCGGGCCAGCCTCTCCCCAGGTGACGACGATGACACCGATCGGCGATCCGCCACGCATCAGCGGGACGGCGACGATGCGGCGCCATCCACCGGCCTTCGCGTGGCGCTGGTCGTATTCGGGATCGGCCAACGCGTCCTCCAGCCGCACCACCGTCCCGGCGAGGATCGCCCTGCCCGCCATCTGCGACCGGTTGGGTGCCATGGGATAGCTCTCGCTCAACAGATCGCGATACCGAGCGCTGTCCAGGCTCGTGGCGACAAAGTGCAGCTTCTCGCCGTCGTAGCGAAAGACGTTGGCGAGTAGGCCGTTGCACAGCCGCGCGGCGTGGCGAACCATGGCGTCGAAGACGGGTTGCACGTTCGTCTGCGACCGGGCGATCGTCTGCAGGATCTCGCTCGTCGCCGTCTGCCGTTCGAGTGTCTCCTTCGTCTCGTTGAACAGCCGAACGTTCTCGATCGCAATGACGGCCTGGTCCGCGAAGGTCTCGAGAAGCTCGATCTGGTGGTTGCTGAACGTCCCGGGCTCGCGGCGCGTGACGGCGATGACGCCGGTGGCAACGCCCTCGCGCAACATCGGTACGGCGAGCAGGCTGCGCGAGCCGCGTTCGCGCGCGCCTTTGCGGTACTCGTCGGAGTACGCGGGATCGGTTTCCGCGTCGACGATCCAGGCCGGTTTGCCGGTGAGCACCGCCTTGCCGAACGCGCCTTGGCCCGTAATCTGCGTCGGGAAAAGCTTCCGGAGCGATTCGGCGCCGGCCTCGCGGAATGCGGTGTGCGCGACAAGATGCAGCATGTCTCCGACACGCCGAGCGACCGCCGCCGAGTTCGCGGCAAACAACTTCTGCGCGCTTCGCGCGATCGCGTCGAACACCGGCTGTGTATCGGCGGGCGAGCCCGCGATGACTTTCAGGATCTCGGCGGTGGCCGTCTGCCGCTCGAGAGCCTCCTTGGTCTCGTTGAAGAGACGCACGTTCTCGATGGCGATGACCGCCTGATTGGCGAAAGTGCGAAGCAGCTCGATCTGCTTCGGCGTGTATTGCCTGTTCTCGGCACCTTCGATGACGTTGATCGTCCCGATGCCTCTGCCATCACGAATCAACGGCGCGCACAGAACATTGCGGAAGCCGAAGCCAGCGGCGAGCGCTTTGGTGCGATCGGCGAGATCCATGTCCGCCCGCACATCGGGCACGTAGACAACCTCGCCGCTGAGAATCGCGCGCCCTGACACGCTGTGCGCGTTGAGCGGCAAGGGAAAGAGCTTCTCGTATTGGTCACGACTGCGCAGGCCTTGCTTCGTCGCGAACGCGGCAAGTTCGATGTTGCCCTCCCGCACCAGCGTCACCACCACGCTCATCCCGCCGAAAAGATGCACGCAGCTCTGCGCTATCGAGTCGAACACCGGCTGAACGTCGCGCGGCGAGCCCGCGATGACGCCTAGGATGTCGCTCGTGGCCGTCTGCCGCTCCAGCGCCTCCCTCGTCTCGTTGAACAGCCGGGCGTTCTCGATGGCGATCACCGCCTGCGCGGCAAAAGCCTCGAACAAGGCGAGCTCCGTGGCGCCGAAGGGCTTGCCCTCCGGGCGCGTCGTGCCGATGGTGCCGATCGCCTTGCCGTCGAGCATGAGCGGCGCGTGCAGCATGGCGTTGTAGGCAAAGCTCTTCGCGAGCGCCACCGCCTGCGGGGTGGCCTTCGGGTTGCCGATGATCGGTGCGAGCTGCGAGACCCTGCCCGAGCGCAGCGCCTTGCCTGTGAATCCTTTCCAGTCGACACGCTGCGGGAAGGAGTCGCGGAACGCCCGGAACACATCGGCGTGCCGCTTCTCGAACTGCACGTCGCCCTTGGCGGCGCCCAGATGCAGCTCGTCGCCCTTGAGCAGGAACACCGCAGCGTAGCGTGTGCTGAAGAGGCGCAGCACGTTTCTCACGATCGCCTCGAAAACGGGCCGGGCCTCGCCAGTGGAGCGGCTGAGCGACGCGAGGATCTCGGCGGTGGCCGCCTGGTACCGCAGCGCCTGGTCGCGCTCGGCGAGCGCGCGCCGCAGGGGCGAGGCGGCTGGCCGCTTATTCCGGGGAGGGGTCTTGCCGGGTTTACGCCGCGCGGCCATCCGGGAAAACGAGGCCTGTCCCTGTTTTCAGGTCTTGAAGAGGAAAGCAGGCACGGGCTTGGAGAAGCCCTTGAGCTCGAGGGGCCCGAGCTCGTCGAACTGGAAGGCGCCGTCGAGCGCGGCCATGGTCTTGCGATCGACGAGGATCTGGCCGGCCTTCGCCTCGCCGCACAGGCGCGCGGCGAGGTTGGTGACGTTGCCGATGGCGGCGTAGTCCAGGCGCCCCTCGAAGCCGATGGCGCCGAGCGTTGCATAGCCCTGCGCGATGCCCACCCCGAGGCCCAGCTCGAAGCCGCTCCGCTTGTGCCAGTGCTGGCTGATGGGCACGAACGCCTCATGCACGGCGAGCGCGGTGCGCAGCGCATGCTCGGCGGGCTTCTCGATCGGCAGCGGGTCGTTGAAAAAGACCATCACCGCGTCGCCGGCGAAGCGCTCGAGCGTGCCTTGGTGCTCGAGCACGATCTTGCCGAGCGCGCCGTGGAAGCCGCGCAGCAGCTCCATCACTTCCTCGGGCTCAGCGGAGTCCGTGAAAGCGGTGAAGCCGCGCAGATCGAAGAACTCGACGGTGATCTCGCGCCGGTGCGTCTTAAGCACCTCCTCGCCCTTGCCGGCGGCGATCGCCTCGGCGAGCTGCGGCGAAAAGAAGGCTTTCAGGCGTCCAAGGCGCTCGTCCTGCAGCCCCTTGATCCGAAGGAGCGAGCGCACGCGCGCGAAGAGCTCGGCCTGGTTGACGGGCTTGGACAGGAAGTCATCGGCGCCCGCCTCGATGCCCTTCACACGCTCCTGGTTCGGGTCGAGCGAGGTCGCCAGCACCACCGGCAGGAGCGCCGTGGCGGGGTTCTCGCGGATCTTGCGGCACACCTCGTAGCCGTTGATGCCCGGCATCATGATGTCGAGCAGCACCAGGTCCGGCGGCTGCGCTGCGATCGCCTCCAGCGCCTGCTCACCGCTCGAGGCTCTGGTGACCTCGTAGCCCTTCGCGCCCAGCAGATCGGCGAAGAGCTTGAGGTTCTGCGGCGTGTCGTCGACGACGAGGATGCGCTGCTTCGCGCTCACGCCTTGGCCGCCTCGACGAGGCGCTTCACCGTGTCCAGGAACTCCTTCAGGTTGATCGGCTTGCTGACGAAGGCGTCGAAGCCCGCGGCGGTGATCTGGCTGCGGTCGGTCGGCGTCACCGAGGCGGTGAGCGCGACGACTGGAATCCTCGCCGTGTTCGGGTCGGCGCGGATCTGCCTGAAGGCCTCGATGCCGTTGATGCCGGGAAGCTGGATGTCCATCAGCACCAGGTCCGGCGCCTTTTCCTTCGCGAGCTTCACGCCCTCCTCGCCCGTCACGGCCTCGAGCGTTCCGTAGCCCTTCGCCTGGAGCACATCCCGCGCGAGCTTCATGTTCTTCTCGTTGTCTTCGACGATCAGCACTGTGCTCATTGGTCCCTCGGTGACTGTAGCGGTAGGGTTATCGTGAATGCCGAGCCCTTGCCGGGCGCGCTCTCGACGCGGATCGTGCCGCCGTGCAGCTCGACGAAGCGCTTGGTGAGCACGAGGCCAAGGCCGGTGCCTTCCGCCTTGCGAGTGCTGTCGCGCCCCACCTGCCGGAACTCCTGAAACAGCGCGGCCTGATCCTCGGGCGTCATGCCGGCACCGGTATCGCGCACCGTGATCTCGGCCGCCTCGTCCCGCAGCCGCGCCGATACGATGACCGTGCCGCCTTCGGGGGTGAACTTCACCGCGTTGGAGAGCAGGTTCAGCATGATCTGCTTGACCTTGCGCTCGTCGCCGATGACGCTTCCGATGCCCGGCGGGATGTCGATCTGCAGTCGCACGCCATGCCGCTGCGCCCGCTCCTTGACAAGCGAGGCGGCCCGCTCGATCGCCGTGGCAAGGGCGAACTCCGAGAGATCGAGTTCCATTCGCCCGGCCTCGATCTTGGACAGGTCGAGGACGTCGTTGATCAGGGAAAGCAGATGCTGTCCGGACTCGAGAATATCCGTCACGTACTCGGCCTGCTTGGCATTGAGCTCGCCGAACATACCCTCCTTAAGGACCTCCGAGAACCCGATGATGGCGTTGAGCGGCGTTCTCAGCTCGTGCGACATATTGGCGAGGAACTGGCTCTTCTCTCGGCTTGCCGCCTCAGCCTGCTCCCGCGCGCGCTGCAGATCGAGCTCGGCGAGCTTGCGACGCGTGACATCGGTGATGGCTCCGATCATCTTGATCGCACGCCCATGCGGATCTCTCAAGGCGATGGCGCGGTCGACGATCCACCGGTATCCACCGTCCGTGGCGGCGATGCGGTACTCGTGCTCGAGCCTCGGAGTCAACCGCTTGAAGTGCGCGCCAATCGCGCGGCGGTAGCCGTCGAGGTCGTCCGGATGCACCAACTCGGTCCAGACCCTGGCGGTCTGCTTCCCGGCAGGCCGGAAGAACTCCCTGGCATTCTCGGTGATGAGAAGCTCATCGGTTGCGATGTCCCATTCGTAGATGCCTTCCGTGGCTACGCTCGTCGCGGTCGAATAGCGCTCCTCGCTCTGCCGCAGCGCTTCCTCGGTCCGCTTGAGCCGGCTGATGTCGCCCGTGGAGCCGATCATGCGCACCGCGCGCCCGGCGGCGTCGCGCTGCGCGATTCCGTGCTGGCGTGCCCAGCGCCAGCTCCCGTCCTCGGCGCGGTAACGGAACTCGCACTCGAAGCGCTCGGTCCCGCCTTTGAAATGAGCGATCAGTGCGGCGTCATAGCGCGTCCTGTCCTCGTCATGTATGCGTTGGTGCCAGTCGGCCGCCGTGCGCATATGCTCGGGGGACAGGCCGAGCATATGGATTACGCGCTCGGAGTAGTAGATGCTGTTGTTGGCAATATCCCAGTCGTAGATGCCCTCGCGCACGGCCTGCAGGGCGAGGTCGTAACGCTCCTCGCTGCGCCGCAGCGCCTCCTCGGTCTTCTTGAACTCCGTGATGTCGCCGATCGATCCGACCACGCGCGCTGCACGGCCGCGTGCGTCGCGCAAGGCGATGCCGTGCTGCCGGCACCAGCGCCATTCTCCGCTGCGCGCTCGATAGCGATAATCGCATTCGATGCGCGGCGTTCGCGCCTCGACATGCGCGCGGAACACGTCCATGTAGTGAGCGACATCCTCGGCATGAATGAGACTGCGCCAGTCCTTTGCCGTCTGCATGAACGCCCGGTCCACATCCAGGACGTCGTAGACGCGCTCGGAGTAGTAGATGTGGTCCTCTGCCACGTCGTAGTCGTAGATTGCCTCGTTGATCGCTCGCATGGCGAGCGCATAGCGCTCTTCCGACTCGCGCAGCTGGCTGAGATCGCTCATGACCTCCCCGTCGGAAAGACCACCGTGAAAGTGGAGCCTTTGCCGGGCGAGCTGTCGAGCCGGATGGCGCCGCCGTGCAGCTCGACGAAGCGCTTCGTCAACGCGAGTCCAAGCCCCGTGCCTTCGGCCTTGCGCTTGGAGTCGCGCCCGACCTGCTTGAACTCCTCGAACACCGACGCCTGGTCCTCGGAGGCAATGCCGATGCCCGTATCCTTCACCGCGATCTCCACCTTGTCGGTGTCGAGCCTCGCGGCCACGTCCACCCTTCCGCCATCGGGCGTGAACTTCACGGCGTTGGAGAGCAGGTTGAGCAGGATTTGCTTGAACTTGCGCTCGTCGGCGCGCAGTTCGCCCAGGCGCGGGTCGACCTCGAGCCCGAGCGCGATGCCGTGGCGCTGCGCACGCTCGCGCACGAGCGTCATGGCGTTGGAGAGGGCTGAGGGCAGGTCGAAGTTAGAAAGCTCGAGGTCCATGCGCCCCGCCTCGATCTTCGAGAGGTCGAGGATGTCGTTGATGAGCGAGAGCAGGTGCTTGCCCGACTCGTGGATGTCCTTGAGATAGTCGAGCTGCTTCTCGTTCACCTCGCCGAACATCCGCTCGATCAGCACCTCCGAGAAGCCGATGATGGCGTTGAGCGGCGTCCTCAGCTCGTGCGACATGTTGGCGAGGAAGTCCGACTTGTGCTTGTTCGCCACCTCGAGCTGCGCGCTCTTCTCCTGGATCTCGCGGAACAGGCGCACGTTCTCGATGGCAATCACCGCCTGATCGGCGAAAACGCGCACAAGCTCGATCTGCTTCGCTGTGAAGGGCCGGGCCTCACCGCTGCGGGAGAGCGTGAGCACGCCGATCGGCTCGCCGTCGCGCAGCATCGGCACAGCGAGAATGCTGCGGTAGTTGCCGGCCTGCATGATATCGTGGCGCCCGTATTGCGGGTCGGCGGCGACGTCGGGAATGTGCACCGTCACTCCGTCGAGCACGGCGCGCCCGGTGGCAGAGGCACGGTCGAGCCTGATCGGCGCGCGGTCGAACACCCCACGCGTCGCGTCGCCCGGCTGCTGCGCTTCGTCGGCCACGGCGAAGGCCATCGGCACGTACTCGGCCCGCTCGTTGGGCCGGAAGAGGAAGCCGCGATCGGCCTCGCAGAGCTTGCGCGCCTTGGCGAGCACGATCTCGAGTACGGGCTGCAGGTCGAACGTCGTGCGGCTGATCACTTTCAGGATCTCGGAGGTCGCGGTCTGCTGCTCGAGCGACTCCTTGGTCTCGTTGAAGAGCCGCACGTTCTCGATGGCGATCACCGCCTGGTCGGCGAAGGTGCGCAGCAGGGCCATCTGCTTGTCGCTCAGCGGCCCGGGCAGCACACGGCTCACGCTGATGGCGCCGATGGCCGTCCCGCCGCGCAGCATGGGTATGATGGTCATGGCGCGCGAGCCGCTATCGATGAAGTTCCGAAGCCCCGGCGCGATCGAGGGCTCGTCATGGAGCAGCGCGTCATGCACGTCGATCACGCGGTGGTCGAGGATGGCAGTCGAGTGCATGTACTCGCGGGTCAGCGGGACGGGAAAGCGCGAGCGTATCGCCTCGGCTTCCGCGGGCTCGCGGGCGGCGACCGCGGCGGCGCGCACGTGCGCGCCCTCGGGGAGAGCGACCATCACGGTCGCCTCTGGGAAAAGCTTCAGCCCGCTCTGCACGATGGCCTCGAACACCGGCTGCGTGTCGGTGGTCGAGCTGCTGATGACCTTGAGGATCTCCGCCGTCGCCGTCTGCTGCTCGAGCGCCTCCTGCAGCTCCGCGGTGCGCGCCTCGACCTTCCTCTCCAGGCCGGCGTAGGACTCCCGCAGCCGGGCGCTCATCTGGTTGAACTCGTCGGCAAGCGCCTCGAGCTCGTCGCCGGTCTTCACCTCGATTTTCTGCTCGAGCTCGCCCGCCCCGATGCGCGCGGCGCCGTCGCGCAGGGTGCTGATCGGGCGCGCCATGCTGCGCGCGAGCCACATGGCCGCGAAAGCCGAGAGGAGAAGGCCGGCGAAGAGGAGGAGGATCGTGCGCAGGATCGCGGCGTCGAGGGACGCGAAGACTTCGGAGACCGGCTGCTCGGCGAAGACTCTCCACCCCAGCGGGTCGATCGGCGCATAGGCCGTCAGGACCCGGCCCCCGCCGAGGTCCTGGGAAAGCATGGCGGGCGAGCCGCCGGGATCGGGGGCGAGCGAGCGCTTCACGTGCTCGAGGCTCGAGAGGTCGGTCTTGCGCAGCACGAGCCCGATGTCGGGATCGGCCACGAGGTGGCCGGTCGAGTCAACCACGTAGGCCTTGCCCTTCTCGCCGATGCGAATGCGGGTCAGGACGTCCCAGATGAACTTGAGGTTGATCTCGCCCACGGCGACCGGGCCGCCTGGGGTGGAGCGGGTGGCCATGACGATGTAGGGCTCGGTGTCCTTGCGGAAATAGACCTCCCCGAACCACGTCTGCCCGGGTTTCGCGTCCCGGAAAGCCGGCTCCTGCGAGCGATCGCGGCCGCTGTCCACGACGTTCATCGAGAGCCGCGACACGAACAGCTGCTCGCGCCCCGCGCGGTCGATGTAGTAGATGTCCGTGACGGCCTCGGCGATACGCAGGAGCTTCTCGAACTCGGTCTTGCGCTGCGCCGCGCCCTCGGCCGCGAGCTGGTGAAGCGCCGCGAACTCGAGCTGCCGGTCGATCTGGCGCACGAACTGCTCGATGCGCGCGGCCGCCGCGCCGGCTTTCTCGCGCTGCAGGCTGGCGAGCGCGGCTTTATTTTCCTCGTAGGAAAAGTACAGGCCGATGCCGCCCGAGATCACGAGCGTACCGCAGACCAGCGCGAGGATGAGGAGGAGGTACTTGCGGAACAACCGCCCGCGGTGCAGTCGCCGCGCCGCGGCGTGCTCCCCAATCGCGAGATCCGTCGGCTTCAGGCGCATCTCCTCGCGGCTACTCTACCACCCGGTCGGCGCGCAGCAGCACGGCCTGCGGAATGGAGATGCGCAGCGCCTTCGCGGTGCGCATGTTGATCACGAGCTCGAGCTGCTGGGGCGAGGTGATGGGCAGTTCCGCCGGCGAGGCGCCCGCCAGGATGCGGTCGACATAGCGGGCGGCGCCGCGGAAGCTCGCCGCCAGGTCCGGCCCATAGGTCGCGAGCGCGCCGGGCGGTGCGAACTCCCCGAGCGGCGAGAGCGTCGGGACGCCGGCGGAGAAGGCCGCCTGCACGAGCTCCTCGCGCAGCCCGAAGAGCATCGCGTCGGCCGATACGACCAGCGCGTCGGCCTGCAGCGATGCGAGCCTCTCCGGCAGCGCGTCGACGTCCCAGCGGGCCCGCAGCACCACGGGCACGAGCTCCAGCCCCATCGAGCGCGCGGCGCGCGTGGCGGCCGCTTGGTAGGACGCCGCGGCGGTCCGGTCCGGGTTGACGGCGAACGCGATGCGCCGCGCCTTGGGCATGAGCACGTGCAAAACCTCGATGACCCGGGCGTGCTGACCCTCGCCCAGGCTTGCCATGCCGGTGACATTGCCGCCCGGCCGTGCGAGGGTCCGCGCAAGGCCGTCGCCCACCGGATCGATGCCGGACACGATGACGATCGGAATCGTGTCGGTCCTCGCCCTCACGAACCCGGCCGTGTCCGCGGTGTCCGCGACGATGACGGCGCAGCCCAGCGCGATCAGCTCGTCGGCGATGAAAGGGATGCGGGCCCGATTGCGCTCGTAGTAGCGGGCGACGAGCGTGTAATGGCGGCCTTCCTCGTAGCCGAGCTCGAGCAAGCCCTCGACGAACTCGCGCCCGAAGCGGTCATCAGTCACGTGGACGAATCCGACGCGGTAGGGTCCGCGCGCTTGCTGGGCACGCGCGACCGGCGGCATGGGCGCGGCGACCAGCGCCAGCAGGGCGACGAAGGCCCGCCGCTTCATTCGATGACGCGGTCGGCGCGCAGGATCAGCGCCGGCGGAATCGCGATGCCGAGGGCGCGTGCAGTGCGCAGGTTGATGGCAAGCTCGAACTTGGTCGGACGCTCGAAGGGCAGCTCCGAGACCTTGGCGCCCTTCAGGAGGCGGTCCACGTACTGCGCGACACGTCGCCAGATCGCGGCATGGTCGGCGAAGTAGGAGAGCAGCGCGCCGGCACGGACCTCGGCGCTCGTGAGCATCATCGCCGGGATGCGCCGCTCGATCGAAAGGCGCACTGTGACGTCGGACAACGTTAATGCCTGCCCGGCAAGCCGCAGTACCGCATCGGCGCGCCAGGCGGCCGCCTCCGCAAAGGCATCTTGGATGTCCTGCTCGGTGCGCGCCGGAAAGTAGCGCATCTCCACTTGGAGGACGGCCCCCGCCTGCTCCAGGTCGCGTATCTGCGGCTTGACGATCGGCTCGTCGGGGTGAATCAGGCCCGCGACACGCCGAGCTACAGGTAGCGCCTGCTTCAGTACCTCCAGGCGCTTGGCGACGATCTCGCCCGCCATATTGGTGACGCCGGTGATGTTGCCTTCCGGGCGGGAGATGTTTCGCACGCCGACCAGGCCTGGCTCGGAGACGACGCCGACGACGATGGGGACCACCTTGGTGGCCGCGGCGGCGGCGCGTCCACCCGGCGTGTTCGCTGCGACGAGAACGTCTACGCCGGAGTCCACCAGACCCTTGGCGAGCCCCGGCAGGGCCGAGAGCTTTCCGGCGGCTGACCGGACTTCCAGCTCGGCTTGGACGAGGCGGCTCAGCTCGTCACGGAAGGCGGCTTCGTCCCACTGTACCTCGGCAGGGACAAGCACACCGACCCGCGGCCGGCGCACCTGCGCCCGTACCGCTACGGGAGCGAGCGCGAGCCCGCCGAGAATCCTCAGAATCCGCCGCCTGCCCCCCCGCATCACCTTCCCCCAAGGCAGAAGTATGCGGTTTGCAGGAGCGCGGGTCCAACCGACATCCCCAGTCGAGGGACACGAGGGCCAGAACGACCATAACCGCCGTGGGAACCATCAGAGCGACAAACTGAAGGTGCTCGAGTACGCTCATGTTTGCCTGCGATCGCGACATGGGGTTCACAATAGGCGCCTCGCGGCGGCGATTCGGCGATCGATGCCGTCGCGGCCCAGTAGCCGATTCACACCGGAACGGGATGCTGCACCGCACACGATGAAGCCTCGCACGACAGAGGTTCTCCCGCCGGCGCTGATCGAGAAGATTGGCGCGGTCGCCACCACGCGCGTGTACGCCAAGAACGCGATCATCGTCTCCGAGGGCGACGAGACCGACTCGCTCTACCTGCTCCTTTCCGGGCGGGCGAAGGTGTTCGTCTCCGACGAGAACGGTCGCGAGGTCCAGCTCAACCAGATCGGGCCGGGCGAGTACTTCGGCGAGGTCACGCTCGACGGTGGGCCGCGCTCGGCTTCCATCATGGCGCTCGAGGAGTGCCGCTGTGCGGTGGTGAAGCACGGGGAGCTGACCGCGTTCCTCGAGCGCCATCCGGAGTTCGCGCAGCACCTCGTGCGCAAGCTCGCGCACCGGGTGCGCGAGCTCACCGAAAGCGTGCGCAGCCTGGCGCTGATGGACGTCTACGGGCGCGTCGCGCGGCTGCTGCTCGAGCTCGCGGAGGAGCAGGACGGGATGATGGTGGTGCAGGAGTCGCTCACGCACCGGGACATCGCCGCCCGGGTGGGCTGCTCGCGGGAGATGATCAGCCGGATCTTTTCCGACCTCACCGACGGCGGCTACGTGCGAAAGGAGGCGGGCCACCTGGTGATCGTCCGCAAGCCGCCGCCCCGCTGGTAGCAGAGAGAAGATCTAACGTGAAGGCTGGGCGATCGGGGCCTGATCTCGAAGGAGCGGACGTTCGTCGATCGGGAGGTGAATCAGCGCGGCGATGACCCCGAGCGCGGCGGCGACCATCCACGCGAGGTCGTAGGACCCGGTGCGGTCGAAGAGCCAGCCGCCCGCCCAGGCGCCGAGGAAGCTGCCGAACTGGTGGCTGAAGAACACGAAGCCCGAGAGCATGGCGAGGTGGCGCACGCCGAAGATCTGCGCCACCACCGCGTTGGTGAGCGGCACCGTGCCGAGCCACAGGAACCCCATCAGAACGCCGAATGCCATCGCGCTGACCGTACTGAGCGGCAGGGCCATCAGCATCACGATCACCACCGCACGCGAGAAGTAAAGGAGCGACAGCAGGTTCTTCTTCAGGTAGCGGCTGCCGAGCCATCCGGCGGCGAAGCTGCCGAAGACGTTGAACAGGCCGATGAGCGCGAGCGCCATCATGCCGTCGCGCGCGGTGAGGCCGCGGTCCATGAAGTACGAGGGCAGGTGCGAGCCAATGAAGACGACCTGGAAGCCGCACACGAAGTAGCCCGCGACAAGGAGCCAGAAGCTGCGCTGTGCGCGCGCCTCGGCGATCGCCTCGCCGACCGTCTGCTTGTGCGCCTGCGGAGCGGCGTGGGGACTCTCCATGAGCGCCGCGGAAAGCGGCGCCATGACGAAGGCCGCGCCGGCCAGCACCACCAGCGCGAAGGCCCAACCGCTCGCCGAGATCAGGGTCTGCGCGCCGGGAAGGAGCGCGAACTGGCCGAAGGAGGCGACTGCGCCGGCGACGCCGAGCGCCATGGTGCGCTTCTCCGGAGGCGTGTGCCGCCCGATGACGCCGTAGACGATGCTGAACGTCGTGCCGGAGAGCCCGAGACCCACGAGCAGGCCCGCGGAGAAGTAGAGCTCGCCCGGCGTGCCCGCCGTGGACATGAGCCAGAGGCCCGCACCATAGAGGAGCGCACCTCCGAGCACGACGCGCCCGGCGCCGAAGCGGTCGGCGATCATCCCGGAGAAGGGCTGCGCGAACCCCCAGATCAGGTTCTGGGCCGCAATCGCCAACGAAAACACCTCGCGGCCCCACCCGCGGTCCACGGACATCGGCTGCAGGAAAAGCCCGAAGCCGTGACGGATGCCCAGAGCGAAGAACAGCACGAGGCTCCCGAAGACGAGCACCGTCCCTGGGGTCAGGCGAAGCTTCATTTCGTAATGGACTTGAGGCGGAAGGCCGGCACGGGATGCTTGAAGCCGCGCAGCTCGAGCGGGCCCACCAGCTCGGTCACCGTCATGTGCGCGACGTCGTGCTCGGTTTGCGCGTCCAGGAGAATCTCGCCTGCGTTCGCCGCGCCACACAGGCGCGCCGCGAGGTTGGGCACGTTGCCGATCGCGGCATATTCCCAGCGTTGCTCGAAGCCGATGATCCCGAGGGTTGCCTCGCCTTGCGCGATACCGATCCCCAGGCCGACCTCGTGCCCGAGCCTTTCCCAGGCCGCGGAGATCGGCGTGAAGGCCTTCTGCAGGGCGAGCGCCATGCGCACCGCGCGCGCGGCCGGCTTCTCGACCGGCAACGGGTCATTGAAGAAGATCATGACGCCGTCCCCGGCGAAGTGCTCGAGCGTGCCGCCGAACTCGTCGACCGTTCGCCCGAGCGTGGCGTGGTAGGAGCGCAAGAGATCCATCACCTCGTCCGGGTCGGCGCGGTCGGTGAAAGCGGTGAATCCGCGCAGGTCGAGGAATACCGCCGTGATCTCGCGCCGGTGGGGCTCGAGCATCCCCTCACCGCCCGCGACGATCGCCTCGGCCACCGGGCGGGAGAAGAAGCGCTTGAGCCGCCCCAGGCGCTCGAGCTGCGCCACCTGCTCGGCCACGCGCTCCTCGAGCCTCGCGTTCAGCACCTTGAGCTCGTCCTGAAGCGACTTCACGCGCAGGAGCGCCTTCACGCGAGCGAAGAGCTCCTCCCAGTTGACCGGCTTGGAGATGAAGTCGTCCGCGCCCACTTCCAGCCCCTTGATGCGCTCCGCTTGGGCTTCGAGCGAGGTCACCAGCACCACCGGAAGAAGCGCCGTCGCGGCGTCCGCGCGCAGCCGCCGGCACAACTCGTAGCCGTCGATGCCCGGCATCAAGATGTCGGAGACCACCAGGTCCGGCCGCGCGACGCTCACGCGCTCGAGCGCGTGCGCGCCATCCTGCGCGGTGAGCACGTCGTACCCGCGTGCCTTCAGCACGCCGGCCATCATCTCCACGCTGGCGCGCTGGTCGTCGACGACCAAGATGCGGGCAGTCACGGGAAAACGATCACCCCGCGAGCATTCTTCCCCGATTGCATGTCGGCGAACGCCTGCGGCGCATCCTCGATCGAGTAGCGCCGCGTGATGAGCTCCTCGAGCTTGAGGCTTCCCGCCTGGTAGAGCGAGAGCATCCGCGGGAAGTCGACGCTGGGCACGCAGGAGCCGAAGTAGCTCCCGGTGAGCGTCTTCTCCTCGAAGACCAGCGTCATGCTGCGCACGGCGGTGCTCTCGGTGGGCTTCGCCACGCCCACCACCACCGCGGCACCGCCGCGGCGGATCGCCCGGTAGGCCGCACCGGCGAGCTCGCCCGAGCCCACGCACTCGAAAGCGTAGTCGGGTCCGCCCCCAGTGAGCTTCTTCAGGGGTTTGACGATGTCTTCACCCTGCTTGACGATGAGGACATCCGTCGCCCCGAAGCTCATGGCCATCTGGAGCTTCGCCTCGAGCGTGTCGATCGCGATGATCTGCCTCGCGCCTGCGATGCGCGCGCCCTGGATCACCGAGAGACCCACGCCCCCGCAGCCAAGCACAGCGACGCTCGAGCCCGGCTCGATCCTCGCGGTGTTGAACACCGCCCCGACCCCGGTCGTGACCGCGCAGCCGACGAGCGCGCCGCACTCCATGGGGATCTTGGGATCGATCTTGATGAGATTCTCGGCCGACACCGTCGCGTACTCGGCCATCGCCCCGCAGCCGGAGAAGATGCCGAGGGGCTTGCCAGCGGCGTCATGCACGCGCGGCGTGCCTTCCAGCGGCGTCGTGAGGGCCTTCCCCTGCTCGAGGCACAGCACCGGGCGGCCCGCCACGCAGAAGCGGCATTTACCACACATGTAGATGAAGGAGAAGACGACGTGGTCGCCCTTGGCGAGCCCCGCCACGGCCTCGCCGACCTCCTCCACCACCCCTGCGGCCTCGTGGCCGAGCACCAGCGGCAGCGGCAGCGCGATGGTGCCGTTCGCGGCGGACAGGTCGGAGTGACACACGCCGCAGGCGCCGATCTTGACCGTCACCTCGCCTCGCTTCGGCGGGTCGACGACGACGGTTTCGACGGCGAACTTGTTCAGCTCGCGGCAGAGGACCGCTCGGGCTTTGCGGGACATTTTTATCAGTATATCCGGCACTAGCCCTTTGGTAGCATCCAGGAACCATGCTGATCCGAGACAAGCTCTTCATCGACGGCCAATGGGTCGGCCCTTCAAGCAGCGAAACGATCGATGTGCACGACGCCGGCAACGGCAAGGTCATGGGACGCATCCCCGCCGGCGCCGAGAAGGACGCCGAGGCTGCGGTCCGGGCCGCCCGGTCGGCGCTCGAGACATGGAAGGACATTCCCGTCGAAAAGCGGGCCGAATACCTCGACAAGATCTCCTCCGGCCTGAAGGCGCGCGCCGACGAGATCGCGCGCACCATCGCGCGGGAAGTCGGCATGCCGCTCAAGATGGCCTCGCGCATCCAGGCCGGGCTTCCGATTGCGAACTTCGCGAACTACGCGAAGCTCGTGAAGGAGTTCAAGTTCGAGGAGAAGGTTGGAAATTCCCTCGTAGTGCGCGAGCCGGTGGGCGTGGTGCTCGCCATCACGCCCTGGAACTACCCCCTGCACCAGATCGCCCTGAAGGTGGCGCCGGCGCTCGCGGCCGGCTGCAGCGTGGTGCTCAAGCCCTCGGAGGTCGCGCCGTTCAACGCCTTCATCCTCGCCGAGGTGATCGAGGCGGCCGGGCTGCCCAGGGGCGTCTTCAACCTCGTCACGGGCACCGGTCCCGCCGTGGGCGAGGCGCTAGTAAAGCATCCCGACGTCGACATGATCTCCTTCACCGGCTCGACGCGCGCGGGCAAGCGGATCTCCGAGCTCGCCGCGCAGGGCGTCAAGCGGGTAGCGCTCGAGCTGGGTGGCAAGAGCGCCTCGTTGATCCTGGACGACGCGGACCTCGCGCAGGCGGTGAAGGGCACGGTGAATGGTTGCTACCTGAACTCCGGCCAGACGTGCACCGCGCTCACCAGGATGCTGGTGCCCGAGAGCCTCTATCCGGAGGCGGCAAGGCTCGCGGGCGAGGCTGCGAAGAGTTTTGCCGTGGGTGATCCATTGAATGAGAACTCCAGGCTGGGCCCGCTCAGCTCCCAGGCGCAGCTCGAGCGCGTACGCGGATACATCAAGAAGGGAATCGCCGAGGGCGCCGAGCTCGTCGCGGGCGGCGCCGAGCCGCCCGAAGGCGTGCCTGCCGGCGGCTACTACGTGCGCCCGACGGTGTTCGGCAAGGTGAAGAACAGCATGACCATCGCGCAGGAGGAGATTTTCGGGCCGGTGCTCTCCATCATCCCCTACAAGGACGAGGAAGATGCGGTGCGCATCGCGAACGACACGGTGTACGGGCTTGCCGGCGCAGTGTGGTCCAAGGACGACGCGCGCGCGCAGCGCGTGGCGCGCCGCATGCGCGCGGGGCAAGTCGACGTGAACGGCGGCGCGTTCAACATGAACGCCCCCTTCGGCGGCTTCAAGCAATCCGGCCACGGCCGCGAGGCCGGCGTGTACGGGCTCGAAGAATTCCTGGAATATAAAGCCCTGCAACTAAAGTGAGATTGCTGCGCCTCGCCACCGGACTGGTGGTCGCGGCGTTCGTCGTCGGGCACTTCCTCAACCACGCGCTCGGCGTGGTCTCGATCGAGGCAATGAACGGCATGCGCTCCGCCCTGGCCGCGGGGTGGCGCAGCCTGCCGGGCACGATCCTGCTGTACGGCTCGCTCGCCACGCATTTCGCGCTCGCGCTCGTATCGCTCTACCGGCGCAGCACGCTGCGCATGCCGGCCTGGGAGGCCGGGCAGCTGCTGCTCGGGCTCGCGATCCCGCCGATGCTCATCGGCCACGTCGTCGGTACGCGGCTCAGCTGGACGCTCTACGGCCACCACATCGACTACGAGCGCATCGTGGGGCTGCTCTGGTCGGACTCGACCGCTGCGGCGCGGCAATCGGCGCTCCTCCTGGTCGTGTGGATGCATCTTTCGTTCGGCGTGCACTACTGGCTGCGGGTAAAGGCCTGGTACCCCACGGTGCAGCCGGTGCTCTTCGCCGCGGCGCTTCTCATCCCCGCCATCGCGCTCGCCGGCTTCGCCGCGGCAGGTGCGAGCCTGTGGCCCGGCATCGAGGCGGTGGGCGGCATGCAGAAGTACAACCTCGACCTCGCCGGGATGACCGACGCGCAGCGCGCGCGCCTCGTTCACTGGCGCGAGGGGATGACGTGGGGCTTCTGGCTGCTCCTCGGGGCGACGCTGCTCGCGCGCTGGCTGCGCCAGCGCATCGGCGGGACCTACCAGGTGCGCCACGCCTCCGGCCGCGTCATTACCGCGCCCGTCGGCCGCACCATCCTCGAGGCGATCCGCGACGCCGGCATCCCCCACGCCTCGGTCTGCGGCGGCCGCGCGCGCTGCACCACCTGCCGCGTGCGCGTCGGCGAAGGGCTCGCCGCGCTGCCGCCGCCGCGGCCGGCGGAGGCGCGCGCACTCGGGCGCATCGAGGCGCCGCCGAACGTGCGCCTCGCCTGCCAGTGCCGGCCGCGCACCCACGTCGCCGTCACCCCCCTTCTGCCCGCCGGCGCGGACGCGGCGCTCGCGCGCAACCCCCGCAGCCCGCGGGGGCAGGAGCGGCGCATCGTCGCCATGTTCGTCGACCTGCGCGAGTCGACCGAGCTCGCCGAGGGACGCCTGCCCTACGACGTGGTCTTCCTCATGAACCAGTTCTTCGCCGAGATGTACCAGGCGCTGCGGGCGACCAATGGCTACTACGCGCAGTTCCGCGGCGACGGCCTGCTCGCGCTCTATGGCCTCGGAGCCGAGCCCGCGCAGGCCTGCCGGGACGCCATCGCCGGCGCGGCCGAGATGCAGCGACGGCTCGAGGCGCTCAACGCGAGCCTCGCCGCCGACCTCGCGCGCCCCCTGCGCATCGGCATCGGCGTCCACGTCGGCCTCGCCATCGTCGGCACGATGGGCCCGCCGGACGCGCCGATCCACTCCGCGATCGGCGACAACATCAACATCGCGGCGCGCCTGGAAGGCATGACGAAGGCGTACGGCTGCGTGCTGGTAATTTCCGAGGACACGCTGACGGAGGCGGGGGTGGAACCGCGCGGCGCGACTTTGCACCGCGTGCGCGTGCGCGGCAGGAACGAGCGGCTCAGCGTGTACGCCGTCCAGGATCCGCGCATGCTCACGTCGGTCCGGCAAATCGGGGTCTGACCCCGATCTCCTACTTTCCCGACAGGGTGCGCGAGAGCTGGTTGGTCGTATTGGCGAGGCGAGCGGCGAGCACGCGGATCAGCTCGAGCGCGGCGTCGGGGTTCTCGCGAATCACCTGGGAGAAAAGATCCTTGGAGATTCTCAGGGTCTCGAGCGCGGTGAGCGCCTTGGCGGTGGCGGTGCGCGGCACCTCGCCGAAGATGGCGATCTCGCCGATGATGTCGTTGCGGCCGAGCTTGTTGACCACCAGTGGGCCGCCGGGGGTGGGCACGCTGATCTCCACTTCGCCGTCGATCACGATGTAAGCGGCATCGCCCATGTCCCCGGCGTTGAACATCACCTGCCCGGGGGCGTAGGAGAGCCGCTCGGCGGAGAACACCAGCAGCTTCTGCATCGCCGGCTGGATCTTGCTGAAGATCGGGAACTGGCGGATCAGCTCGACTTCCTGCTCCAGGCTCATGCGGCAGTCCTCCTCTTCAGCTCCGTGAACTTGCCCTGCTCCGCGAGGCGCCCACGTTCCATCACCAGCACCATGTCGAAGCGCTCGGCGTACTCCTCGCGCGAGAGCGCCCATACCACCCCGGCGCCCCTGCGCTCGGCGAGCACGTTGTCGACCACGCGGCCCTGCGAGGCCGGGTCGAGCAGCGCGCCCGCGTGGTCCAGGACGAGGAGCACCGGGCGCTTGAGCAATGCGCGCACCAGCGCGACCTTCTGCCGGTCGGACGGCGCCAGCCGCGCCCCGCCGACGCCTACGTGATAGCCCAGTCCGTTCCTCACCACCAGCGGCCGCAGGCCAAGCTCGTCCAGCAGCTCCCGCATCAGCGTCGTGATCCGCTGCACGGCGCCCGCCTGGCCGGTCACGATCTTGCCGAACAGGATGTTGTCCTGCAGGGTCGCGGCCCTGTTGTAGCGCGTCGGGTCGAAAAACTCCACCGCGTCGCGCATCCCGGCAGGCAGGTGACGCGCGAAGTGGTGGCGGGCCTCGACCACGCGAGCCTCGAAGCTCTCGTCGATGAGCCCGAGGCGGTGGCGCGCGGCGATGAGGCGGAAGGGCAGCGCGAGCAGCAGGCGCCGTTCGGCCTCCTCGATGCCACGCAGGCCGGCCTCGGTGACGCGCTTCAGGATAGCCTCGAACTGCGGCAGGTCCTCTTGCCGGATGAAGCTGTACTGCGCGAAGAACTCGTGGCCGGGTGGCAGGCCGCTGAAGAGCTCGACCATGGTCTCGGCCACCTTGTGCCCGGTGCGCAGCACGAGGTCGTGCAACCCCGTGTCGTGCAGCACCTGGCGCACGTAGGCGTTGCCGGCGAGGTTCTCGATGTCGAAGGTGCGTCCGACCGGGGTGCCGAACAGCAGGTTCTCGGCGAGCGTCGCGTTGCGGTTGTAGTGCGCCGGGTCGAAGCGCTCGACCCAGTCCTCGATGCTCTGGGAAGCAAGGCGCTCGCGCATCTTCTGCCGCGCGGAAAGCACCTTCCCGGAGAATTGGTCGGAGTCTGCGGTGCTGCGCAAGCCGAGCTCGAACACAGTCTCCTCGAGCTCCACCACGCGCAGCAGCTCGACGATACGCGCCTCCATCTCATCCGTGCTGCCCACCCCGGCCGCGGCGTAGTCGATCCACTCGGCGTTGATGTCGAGCGGCGAGTTGCCGGTGCGCAGCGCCTCGCGCGCCTCTGCCTCGCGCGCCCTGCGCCTCGCGGCGTCGTGCTCGGGCTCGCGGATCGGCCGGTGCTTCAGGCCGTAAAGGATGTTCGAGCGCACGTCGGCGGGAAAGAGGTATGCGGGCGTGCCGACGTAGCCGATGGCGCGTCCGGTCACCGCCTCGGGGGCGCGGGTGATGTCGATGCCGCCCATCTCGATGGCGCCGCTCGTCGGCGGGTAGAGTCGCGCCACGAGCTGCGCGAGCTCGGTGGCGCCCGCGCCACTCTGCCGCGAAACGATGGCGACGTGCGAGCCAAGATCCGCCTCGAAGGAGACGTTGTCCACCACCCGGCTGCCCGCCTCGTCGACGAAGGTGAGGCCCGTGGCCCGCATCCGCCCGGCCCGGGGTAGCGGCGGATCCTCGGCGGGCGCCTGCAGCTCCGCCGGGGCGACGTCCTCCGCGGTGAACTGCTCCACCACCTGGCCGTACTTGATCTGCACGTCGAGGCGCTGCTGGTCCCAGTCGATCAGCTCCTTCACCGGCGTGGGCAGGTCCTTGTAGGCGGCGATCACCGCCACGAGCGCGCCGATGTCGAGCCGGCCGACGATCACCAGGTAGCCGCCCAGCGCATAGAACAGGAAGGGCGTGACCTGCGATAGGAAGTTGTTGAGGAACTTGATGAGGAATTTGCGCTGGTAGAACTCGAAGCGGATGCGGAAGATGTGCCCCAGCCGCGCGGAGATCTCGGCGCGCTCGTAGTTGGAGGTGTCGTTGGCGTGGATCTCGGCGATGCCGTCGACCGACTCGGCGATGCGCCCGGCGAGCGCCCGCGCGGTGAGCTGGCGCTCGCGGCCGAGCACGAGCAGGCGCCGGCGCAGCCGCGGGATCAGGTACGCCTGCACGCCCACCACCCCCAAGGCGGTCAGGCCGAGCGCGACGTGCTGGTACAGGATGAAGACCATCGCGGTGAGCGCCTGCCCGCCGAGGAAGAGCGGCGTGATGAGCGCCTCCCCGACGAACCCGCCGAGCGGCTCGACCTCGTCCTTGATCATGGTGGCCATTTCGGCGGCCTTCACGCGCCGGAAGCGCTGCAGCGGGAAGCGCAGGATGTAGTCGAACAGCGCATAGCGCAGCCGCCGCAGCATGCGCTCGCCCATCCAGCCCTTCATGGTGTTGATCTGGAACTTGAGCCAACCGTTCAGCACGATCAGGCCGAGGAACACCGCGCTCAGCGCGAAGAGATAGGGAATCCGCTCGAGCGCCAGCCCCAGGAAAGGGACCTTGGCGTCGGGGCTCGGGAACGCGTCGCCCTGGATCGCCTGGTTGATGATGGTCTTGGGTAGGTCGAGGGAAAGGTAATAGACGACCATGGTCGCGAGCACCAGCGGCACGATGAGCAGCTGGTCGCGCTTGCTGTAACGCAGGATGAAACCGAAAAGGCTTCGATCCACCTTGGATCCCCGGGGAACGCACATCTTACAGTCCCTGACGGGATTTGCCGCTATAGTTGGACGCATGGACCCCGCTTTCAGCGTGCGCTTCTGGGGCGTGCGAGGCTCGATCGCTTGCTCCGGCCCGCGCACCGCCCGCTACGGCGGCAACACCTCGTCGCTCGAGGTGCGCTGCGGCGAGCGGCTGCTCCTCTTCGACGCCGGCACCGGCATCCGCTACCTGGGCAAGACCCTCGAGGGAAAGAGGCTCGACGCCGATCTCTTCTTCACCCACACGCACTTCGACCATATCTGCGGCCTGCCTTTCTTCCGGCCGTTCTTCGAGTCGGGCAACCGTTTCCGGCTCTGGGCCGGGCACCTCGACGGCCGGCAGGTCACGCTGAAGCGCGTGCTGGCCGAGTTCATGATGTCGCCACTGTTTCCGGTGCCGCCGGAGATCTTCCACGCGCGGATGGAGTACCGCGACTTCAAGAGCGGGGACACGCTCCACCCCGCCGATGGCTTCGTCGTGAGAACCGCGCCGCTCAACCACCCCGACGGAGCCACCGGATACCGGGTCGAGTACGGGGGGAAGTCGCTCTGCTACGTCACCGACACCGAGCACGTGCCTGGCAATCCCGACCGCAACGTTCTCGGCCTCATCGCCGGCGCGGACCTCGTGGTCTACGACTGCATGTACACCGACGAGGAGTACCCGCGCTTCGCCACCTGGGGCCACTCCACCTGGCAGGAAGGGGTGCGTTTGTGCCGCGAGGCCGGCGCGAAGCGCCTCGTGGTCTTTCACCACGAGCCAGACCACGACGACGACATGCTCGACGGCGTCGCGCGAGAAGTGGACAGGGCGCTTCCGGGGTCGCTCGTGGCCAAGGAAGGCCTGGTTCTCGAGCCGTAGGTAGATGCGGCACATGGGGTCAGACCCCATGTTCTGCGCGCTGCGCAAAGCAGCGAAAATGGGGCCTGACCCCGTTACCCATTCTCCGCAAATCCATGTTGCCCCGAGCCGAAGCAAAGGATCTGCAGCTCCGGCGCATGAAGCGCTGGGCCGGTGCCCTTCTCCTGCTGATGTTCAGCCTCTATGTGCTTTTCACCGCGCTCGAGCCGGACCATCCGGCCCTGCATTACGCCGTGTCCTTCACCGAGGCCGCCATGGTCGGCGCGATCGCCGACTGGTTCGCGGTGGTGGCGCTGTTTCACCACCCGCTCGGGCTGCGCTTCATTCCGCACACCGCGGTCGTGCCGCGCAACAAGGGCCGCATCGCCGGGGGCGTGGCCGACTTCATCCAGAACAATTTCCTGTCGCCGGAGGCGATCGTGGCGCGCATCGCGCAGGCACAGCCAGCGCGCACTCTATGCGGGTGGCTCCTTAAGCCTGAGAACGTCCGCACGCTCGCCGGGTATGCCGGGCGCCTGCTCGCCTACGGCCTTACGGTGCTCGACGATGCGCGTATCAGGCGGTTCTTGACCGATCTTCTTTCCCAAAAGGCGAAGGACTTCGACGTAGCATCTGCCGCAGCGGAGATCCTGGACGTGCTCACCCAGAACGGGCGCCACCACGAGCTGCTCGACGCAGCACTCGCGAGCCTAGACGAGCTGCTCGCGCGCGAAGAGACGCGGCGCATGGTGGCGACGGAGGTGGCGAAGAACCTTCCGGGCCTTCTCCGGGCGGTAAGTGACGCTCTGCGCCTGGAGCTCGACGAGCGCGCGGCGCTCAAGCTCCTCGACATCGCGGCCGCTAAGATTGCCGAGGTCCGCGCCGACCGTGGGCACGAGCTGCGCGCACGCTTCGACCAAGCGGTCGCCGGCTTCGTGCGCCGCCTGAAGAGCGACGAGGCGACGCGCGCGCGCGTGCACGCCCTGCGCGACGAGGTCCTCGCCAACCCGGCGCTCGGCCGCTATGTGGAGGGCCTGTGGGGTGATTTCCGCGCCTGGCTCGCGGAAGACCTCGGGCAGGAGAATTCCGCGGTACGCGAGCGAATTGCCCAAGTCGTGTCGACTTTCGCGCAGAGGCTGGAGCGGGATACAGACGTACAGCGCTGGCTCGAAGAGCAGATCCTCGCCGCCCTGCCCCCGCTCGTGCGCGAGCACCGCGCCAAGATCGGGCGGTTCGTCGAAGACCAGATCAACGGCTGGCAAGAGAGCCGCTTGGTGCAGGAGCTCGAACGCGAGCTCGGCCCCGACCTGCAGTACATCCGGATCAACGGCACTCTGGTGGGCGGCTTGGCGGGGCTCCTGATCGCGGTATTTACGGACTTATTTCGCATTTCAGTGTAAATTGGCCATCCGTGGCCAGTCGTAGTCCGTTCGCGGCGAATAGCGCGCCCCACGAGACCGAGGCGCGTGCTCCCGCCCTCACCGCGCTTCTATCGGACTGGTACTGGGAGCAGGACGAGCAATCCCGCCTCACCTTCATTTCAGAGGGACTCGCCGGCAAGACCGGTCTCGACCCGGCTGCATTCCTCGGGCAGGCCCGCTGGGAATACCCCGCCGCCAACATGACCGACGCCGACTGGGCGCGCCACCGCGCCCAGCTCGAGCGCCGCGAGCCCTTCCGCGACCTGGAGCTCAAGCGGGTGTTTCCGAGCGGGCGGGCAGTGTGGATCTCGGTGAGCGGTGAGCCGGTGTTCGACCCCGAAGGCCGCTTCAAGGGCTACCGCGGCGCCGGCCGGGACATCACTGCGCAGAAGCGCCTGGAGGAATTGCTGCGCCTCGAGCACGCGGTGGCCCGGGTGCTCGGCCAGGCTGCGACCCTCTCCGAGGGCCTGCGCGCCGGGCTGCGGGCGATCTGCGACGCCGAAGGCTGGGAGTACGGGCGCTGCGTGCGCGCGGAAAACGGGACGCTCGCGAGGCTCGAGGAGGGCTGGTTCGCCCGCGAGCCGTCGGTCGACCAGTTGCTCCATGGCTCGCGGATCCTGTGGCAGGAAGGCAAGCCCGTGTGGTCGAGCGCTCCTGTCGTCGGCGGCGGCAACTTCGCCACCTTCGCCTTCCCCGCGGTCTCCCAGGGCAAGACCATCGCGATGCTCGTCTTCTCGGGCCACGGCGCGCCCGAGCCCGACCGCAGCCTGCTCGAGGCGACCCCGGCGATCGGCGGACTGTTCGGCCAGTTTCTCTCGCGCATGGAGGCCGAGGAGTCGCTGCGCCAGAGCGAGGCGCGCTTCCGCGGCCTCACCCATATGTCGTCCGACTTCTTCTGGGAAAGCGACGCCGAGCACCGCTTCACGAGCATCGTGCACGGCCCCAACTACGCCGCCGCCCAGCTCGGCCGCGACATGATCGGGCAGGCCCCCTGGGCCGTGGCCTCGCTAAGCCCCGACGCCGCAGGCTGGGCGGCACACCGCGGCGTGCTCGCGAGCCACCTTTCGTTCCGGGACTTCGAGTTCTCACGGATGATGCCCGACGGCGGCACGCGGCACTTCGCCCTGAGCGGCGAGCCGCGCTTCGACGGCCAGGGAAGGTTCACCGGCTACCGCGGCGTGGGGCGCGACGTCACGGAGATCGCGCAGGCGCGCGAGCGCATCGCCTTGCTCGCCTACAGCGACGCGCTGACCGGGCTCGCCAACCGCATCAGCCTCGGGCCCGCGCTAGAGCAGGCGATCGAGCGCGCGCGCCGGCGCAATGGCAGGCTTGCCGGGGTGTTCGTTGACCTGGACGGTTTCAAGGCCGTGAACGACCAGCACGGCCACGCCGCGGGTGATGCATTCCTCGTGGAGGTCGGCAGGCGCCTGCGCCGCTCGCTGCGCGCGAGCGACCTGATCGCGCGCCTGGGCGGCGACGAGTTCTTCGTGCTGCTCGAGGACGTGCGCGACACCGCGACCGTGGAGCGCGTCGTCGGCAAGCTGGTGAAGGAGCTGCTGCAGCCCTTTGAGGTCTCGAGCGGCGTGCGCCTGCGCGTGTCGGCGAGCATGGGCGTCAGCCTCTATCCGGGCGACGCCATCGACGCCACCACCCTCGTGGACCACGCCGACAAGGCGATGTACACCGCCAAGAAGGCCGGCAAGAACGCCTACTGCCTCTATGCCGGCAGCGGCACCGGAAACCCTGCGAGCCACAGCGCACCGATCGACCCCGGCACGGTGAAGATTCCCATCGGGCCGCCGTCCACCGGCATCCCGCCGAGCGTGCGCCAGTAAATGCAGCAAATGGGGTTCAAACCACGCCCCGTCTACCGAGTCGTAGCGCTGTAGGGATCGGCCGCGTCGCGCAGGCCGTCGCCGAAGAAGTTGAAGGCGAGCACCACGATGAAGACCGGCACCACGGAGAGCATGAGCCAGGGGTAGAGCGCGACGACGTTGATGTTCTGCGCCTCGTTGAGCAGCACGCCCCAGCTCGTGACGGGGGGTCTCAGCCCCAAGCCGAGGAACGACAGGGCCGTCTCGCCCAGGATCATGGCCGGCACGGAGAGCGTCGCCGAGGCGATGAGGTGGCTCGCGAAGGACGGCAGGAGGTGCCGGCGGATGACGCGCGCCGGGCTCGCGCCCATCAGCACGGCGGCGGTGGCGAAGTCTTCCTCCCTCAGTGCCAGGAGCTTCGAGCGGACCGCGCGCGCGAGGCCCGGCCAGTCGAGCAGGCCCAGGATGATGGTGATGCCGAAGTAGACGAGGATCGGGCTCCAGGTCACCGGCAGCGCGGCCGAGAGCGCCATCCACAGCGGCAGCTCCGGGAAGGAGCGCACCATCTCGATGAAGCGCTGGATCGCGTTGTCGATCCAGCCGCCGTAGTAGCCCGAGATGCCGCCGAGCACGATGCCGATGAGGAAGCTCACCGCGATGCCGAGCAGCCCCACGGTGAGCGAGATGCGCGTGCCGTAGACGATGCGCGAGAAGAGGTCGCGCCCGAGCCGGTCGGTGCCCATGAGGTAGAGCGTCCCGTCCTCGGCCGGGCACACGAAGTGGAAGCGGCCGGGGACGAGACCCCAGAAGCGGTACTCGTCGCCCAGGCAGAAGAAGCGCAGCTTCTGCACCGCGCTCGTGTCGGCCGCGTAGGCGCGCTTCATGCGCACCATGTCGAGCTCCATGCGGTAGCCGTAGACGAAGGGGCCGACGAAGCGCCCCTCGTGGAAGAAGCGCAGCTCCTGCGGCGGCGCGTAGATGTGGCCCGTGTCGCGCGTGTGCAGGTGGTAGGGCGCGATGAACTCCGAGACGAGGGTCGAGGCGTAGAAGAGCGCGAGGATCACGCCCGAGATCACCGCGATGCGGTGCCGGCGCAGCTTCCACCACATGATCTGCCACTGCGAGGCGCGATAGAAGCGCTCCTGCTCCGGCGTCAACTCCTCGGCGGCGTGCGGGTCGAAGGGCTCCTGCGAGACGAAGTGCTCGGCCTTCGCCGTCACTTCGCCACCCCGCCGGTCAGGCGGATCCTCGGGTCGAGCGCGGCGAGCAGCAGATCGGAGATGAACATGCCGATCACCGTGAGCAGCGACAGGAACATGAGGAACGACCCGGCGAGGTACTGGTCCTGGGCGCGCAGCGCCTCCAGCAGCATCGGCCCGGAGGTCTGCAGCGAGAGCACCACCGCGACGATCGCCGAGCCCGAGATCACCGAGGGCAGCAGGTTGCCGATGTCGGAGATGAAGGGGTTGAGCGACATGCGCAGCGGATACTTCACGAGCAGGCGGAAGGGCGGCATGCCCTTGGAGCGCGCGGTGACCACGTACTGCTTTTGGAGCTCGTCGAGCAGGTTCGCGCGCAGGCGCCGGATCATGCCGGCGGTGCCCGAGGTGCCGATCACGATCACCGGGATCCACAGGTGCTCGAGCACCGAGCGCGCCTTGCCCCAGCTCCAGGGCTCGCCCAGGTACTCCGGGTCCATGATGCCGCCGATCGACAGGCCGAACTGCACGTTGGCGAAGTACATCAGCACCAGCGCGAGCAGGAAGTTCGGCGTGGCGAGGCCGATGTAGCCGATAAAGGTCAGGCCGTGGTCGCCCCAGCTGTACTGGTGCGTCGCGGCGTACACGCCGATCGGGAAGGCGACCGCCCAGGTGAACAGGATCACCGAAAAATTGAGGATGAAGGACAGGAACAGCCTGTCGCCGACGACCTCCTTCACCGGCAGGTCGTGCTCGAAGGACCAGCCGAGGTCGCCCTGCAGGAGGCCCGCGAAACCGCGTTCCCCCGGCCACAGCCCGATCCAGACGCCGTACTGCTCGAGGAAGGGCTTGTCCAGCCCGTACTGCTTCCTCAGGAACTCGGCCCTCTCCGCCGCCGCCCGGTCGCCCTGGCTCTGCAGCTCGGCGATCTGGTTGGAGAGGAAGTCCCCCGGGGGCAGCTGGATGATCACAAAGGTGACGAAGCTGATCACCAGCAGCGTCGGGATCATGATCAGCACCCGCCGGAGGGTGTAGCGCAGCATTACTTGCGGTACCAGAAGGTGTCGGGGTGGTACACGCCGAAGAACGCGCCCGGGTCCCAGTTGTAGAAGCCGGTCTTGGGCACATTCATGAGCGTCTCGCGGGCGACCACGGGCTGCGGCACGCCGGTGATGACGCCGATGGTGAACTGCTGCTGGGCATGGATCTCGAGCATGCGGTGCCAGACGCGCGTGCGCTCCTCGCTCGTCGCCGCGGCGCGCCAGTCGCGGTACAGGTCGGCGAGCGCCTTGACTTCGGGGACGTCCGGCGCGACGCCGGCCTTGCCGCTCGTCTCCCAGTACTGGCCGAACTTGGGCCACTGGAGCTGCACCTGGTTGGTCGGCGCGAGCTCCTCCGGGCTCGTCTCGGAGGTCGGCAGGCCGTTGTCCAGCCCGCTCCAGGCCGACATCAGCGTGTCCCCGGAGAAGACGCGCATGCGGAACGCCTCGCGTTGCGAGGGCTTGCTGAAGAGCTTGATGCCGGCCTCGCGCCAGGTCTCCCGGATGAGCTCGAGCACGTCGGTCTGCTCGGTCGACTCGCCGGCGGTCTCGACGATGATCTCGAGCGGCCGGCCGTCGGGCAGCCGGCGGATGCCGTCGGGGCCACGCTTGAGACCCATGTCGTCGAGCAGCTTCGCCGCCGCCTTCTTGTCGTAGCGCGACCACGCCTCGCGGTACTCGCGCTTGTAGAGCGGGCTCGCCTCGAGCACCGTGTTGCCCGACTCGAGCGCGAGGCCGAAGTAGAGCGACTGGTTGATGAGCGAGCGGTCGATGGCAAGCGAGAGCGCGCGCCGGAAGCGCACGTCGCGCAGCACCGCGCGCCAGACCGGGTCGTTGGCGTTGAGGTTGGGGAAGAGCGCGAAGTGCGCGCCCTTGCCCGGCCGCCACAGCAGCGTGCGGTAGTTGTTGGTCTTCTCGTTCTCCTTGAGGAAGGTGACGTTGCTGAAGTTGAGGTCGCGCGCCTGCAGATCGGCCTCGCCCGCGCCGGTCTTGGCAGGGATGAGCTTCGAGTCGGCGATCGCCAGCACGAAGCGGTCGATGTAGGGGAGCTGGTTGCCCTTGGCGTCCACGCGGTGGAAGTAGGGGTTGCGCACCGCGACGAAGCGGTCGGCCGGCGGCCGGGTGGTGTTCATCCACGGGTTGAGCGTCGGCAGGTCCGGGTTGTCCGAGTCGTACAGGTTGTCCATCCGGTTGTGCGTCGCCGACCACTTGCGCTGCGCGCTGCCGTCCTCATCGGCCTTCCTGACCTTCTCCGAGTACTTCTTGTGGAAGGCCTTCATGTAGTGCGCCGGGCGGAAGATGTAGAGCGGCGAGGCGCCCGCAAGGCGCGGCAGGAACTCCGGGTTGGGCTTGGGCCAGGTGTAGCGCACCTCGGTCGGGGACAGCACCTCGAACTTCGGCAGCTCCTCGCCCACCATGAGCTCGCGCGGCGGCCCGGCCGGGGAGAGCTCCTTGTTGTGCGCGACGTCCTCCCAGTAGTAGCGGAAGTCCTCGGTGGTGAACGGATGGCCGTCGGACCAGCGGTGCCCGGCGCGCAGCCTGAGCGTGAACACGCGCCCGTCCTTCACGTCGTACGACTGCAGGATGTCGGGCACCAGGTTGAACTTGCGATCGTAGCCCACGAGCCGCGCGTAGCCGTAGATGGTGAACAGGCGCGTGTCGCGCGTGCGGCCGGCGAGCGAGTTGAGCGTCCCGCCGTGGCGTCCCAAGGAGGTGCCGTCCTCGCCGAGGGGCACGACCAGCGGCTCGCGCGGCAGGCGCCTGTCGACCGGCGGCAGCTTGCCCGCCTTGACCTCGGCGGCGAGCGACGGGGGTTCCACGTAGGTCTGCGCCAGGCAAAACACCGGGGATAGAAAGAAGACCGAAAGGAAAAGCCGTCTCATGCCGCCCTCACGTAGTGTCCGTTGCCCACGTGCTGGAGCGCGGGTCGCCGGTTGGTATCGATGCGGAACTCGCCCGGCCAGGCGGCCGGGTCGGAGGCCTTGCCCTCCATCAGGGCGTTGAAATCGAGCTTCTTCTCGACGCTGGGCTCGGGAACCGCGGCGAGCAGCGCCTGCGTGTAGGGGTGGCGCGGGTTGCGGAACAGCGTCGCGGCGGGCGCGATCTCGACCAGGCGTCCGGCGCACATGACCGCGATGCGGTCGGCGAGGTAGTTCACCACCGCGAGGTTGTGCGAGATGAAGATGTAGGTGAGGCCGAGCGCGGCGCGCAGGTCGGCGAGCAGGTTGAGCACCTGCGCCTGCACCGAGACGTCGAGCGCCGAGACCGGCTCGTCGAGCAGCAGCAGCTCCGGCCCGAGCGCGAGCGCACGCGCGATGCCGATCCTCTGACGCTGCCCGCCGGAGAAGCTGTGCGGATAGCGGCGCAAATGGCGCACGTCCAGGCCGACGAGCGCCATCATCTCCTTCACGCGCTCGAAGCGCTCCTCGGGGTCCCCGACCTTGTGGATCACCAGCGGCTCGCTCACGATGTCGTAGGCCGTCATGCGCGGGTTGAGCGAGCTGAAGGGGTCCTGGAACACGAACTGAACCTGGCGGCGGTAGGCAAAAAGCTCCTCGCCCTTCATCTCCAGGATCTTTCTGTTCTTGAAAAGAATCTCCCCGGCATCCGGCGCCACGGAGCGCAGGATCATGCGCGCGGTCGTGGTCTTGCCGCAGCCCGACTCCCCCACGATGCCCAGGCACTCGCCGGCGCGCACGTCGAAGGAGACGTCGTCGACCGCGAGGAGCTCGGCCGCGGGGCCGCCGAACATTCCCCGCTTGCGGATCGCGTAGCGCTTGGTGAGGTTGCGCACCTCGAGGAGCTTGCCGCGCGGCTCCTCGAACAGCTTCTTCCCCTTCATGATGTGCGAGCCCTCGATCTGTACCTCGCGGATCGGCGTAAGGCGCTCGTCCGCGGCCATGCCGAAGCGCGGCACGGCGCGCATCAGCGCCCGGAGATACGGATGGCGCGGGTCGCGGAAGATGTCGGCAATCGCTCCCGACTCCATGACGCGCCCGCGGTACATGACCACCACCTCGTCGGCCATGTTCGCCACCACGCCGAGGTCATGGGTGATCAGCATGACCGTCATGCCGAGCTCGGCCTGGAGCTGCTTGATGAGCTGGAGGATCTGCGCCTGGATGGTGACGTCGAGCGCGGTGGTGGGCTCGTCGGCAATGAGCAGCGCCGGCCGGCAGACGAGTGCCATCGCGATCATGGCGCGCTGGCGCAGGCCGCCGGAAAGCTCGAAGGGGTACGTGTGCTCGGCCTTGACCGGGTCGGGGAACCCCACCAGGCGCAGCATCTCGATCGTCGCGGCCATGCGCTCGCGGCGCCCGAGGTCCTCGCGGTGCAGGCCGAGCGCCTCGCCAACCTGGTTGCCGATGGTATGCAGCGGGGAAAGCGCCGTCATCGGCTCCTGGAAGATGATCGAGATGCGCCCGCCGCGAATGTGCTGCATGGCGCGGCTCGCGGGCGGGATTCTCGCGATGTCGACCTCGGCGCCCTTGGCTTTGGGATCGCGGAACAGGATTTCGCCGTCCGTGATGCGCGCGATGCGGGGCAGGATGCCCATGATCGATTGCGCGACGACCGACTTGCCGGACCCCGATTCGCCGACGAGCGCGACCGTGCCGCCCTCGGGAACGCGAAAGGATACGCCGTCGACGGCCTTCACGGTGCCGGCATCGACGGCGATGTGCACCTTCAGGTCCCGTACGGCAAGCAGGTCAGCCATGGCCCGCGGCAGTATACGAGAAGAGCTCCGGCGCGCTGGCCCAGCGCACGCCCTCTACGCGCGAAAGCCGCTCGAGGAAACACCACGCGGCCTCGTCGTGCACCGCATGATGCGTGAGCCAGCCGACCGGGTTGGTCAGGCCCATAAGCTCGGTCGCGGTGGCGAGCGCCTGCTCCTCGCCGATGAAGCGCCTGCCCTCGCGCCAGGCCACGATGTCGATGTGCGTGTTGACCTGCCGCAGGCCCCGAACCGGCTTCGCCGCGCCATCCCGGCTCAATCCGGTGAAGCCGGCCTGTGGGAGCGACTCGGCGAGGCTCTCGCGGATGCGATTCCACGGCGGCACGAGCACCGGCAGCGCCCGCTCGCCCGCGAGCTTCTTCAGCCGCTGCGCCGCAGCGGACAGCCGCTCGAGAGCGCGCGCGTCGGGCTCCGAGGCCGGGAATTCGGTCTTCTTCTCAGCCGGACCGGCGCGGTTGCGGTGGTCGGCACCGTGCTGAAGAACGCTCACGCTGTCCCGCAGGAGATGGAAGAGCTCCGGGACCGCGAGCTGCGGCACGACCGCGAGTGCAAGCGGCACCTGAAAGCGCATCAGGCGCTCGAGGGCGGGCGTGGGCAGCGCGGCGTCGTCGTCGCGCCACCAGAACGACACGCCACCGCGGATCCGGATCGCTTCCTCGAGGCGCGCCCAGCTCATGCGACCCAGCGCGCCACGAGCTCGGCGCTACGGCTGGCGCCGTCGAGGTCGATGTCGCTCGCCTGCGGACGCGGACGAGCCATCGCCTCGTCCACGGCGGCTGCCAGAGCCGCCGGAGAAAGATCTCTTTCTTCCAGGACGGCCACAAGTCCCCTGTCTGCGAAAAGCCGGGCCCGCATTCCCTGCTCCGTCTCGCTCCCCTGCGAGAAAGGCACCACCACGGCCCGGGTCCGGGCCTGCAGCGTCTCCAAGAGCGTGTTGTAACCCGCCTGGCTCACCGATAGCTCGCAATTCCGGAGCAGCGTCGCGAAATCGATCCGGGCGCGCTCGATGATCACGCCGCTCCGCGGCTCTACCCCCTCCAGGCTTGCATTGATACCGCCCAGCAGCCGCCAGGTCCGGTCGCGGAGCCGCGTAAGCGGCCGGGCGACGAGCGCCGTCTCCAGTAGGCGCCGCCCCACGGCTCCGCCGCCTGCCGACACGAGCACCTCGCCCCGCCCTGCGTCACCGGCGACGGGCGCCTCCTCGACGACATAGCCAGTATAAAAGAGCCGGTCCGCTAGTTGGGCCGCCGCGGAAAAGCTCATCTCGAACGGCGCGATGTCGGGGTCGCCGTGGACGAGGACCTTGTGGAAATGCGCCTCGATGAGCCCAACGGCCGCCGCCTCCCGCTCGGGACGCTTCTGCAGGATATCCCGCACCGAGCAGATGACCAGCGCGCCGCGCGCCGCCTCGAGGAGCGGCAGGAGCTCGAACCGAAGCTGGCGCCGGCCGAAGGGAAAGAGCTCGACAATCAGGACATCGGCCCCGGCGGCGCGCCATGCCTCGAGCAGCATTTCCTTTCTTCTCTCCTTCCAGGCCTCGCCGATCGGCCGCCCGGCTTCGTCCACGAAGGTCTTGAACGCCGCGTCGGCCGCCGCCATGGGGGGAAGCTGCACCCGCTTTCCGGGAAACGACAGCGCCGGGACCGGCGCGCCGCCGCTCGCGAGCGTCACGTCGAACCCCGCCGCGGCGAGCGCGCGGCACAAAACCACCGCGCGCTTCAGGTGGCCGATGCCCAGGAGGTGCTGCACGTGGAAGAAAACCCGCTTCATTCCCGGAGTTCGGGGTCAGACACCGAACCGCTCACATTGAGTTGCTTGACCCGAATATTGGCCCGCCCGTCGACCTCGAAGAGCTGCACCGCCGCGCGGTCGAGCTTCGCGGGGGGCCTGCCGAGCATGTCCCAGCCGGTCGCAGCGGCGAGCACCACGCGGATCACGCCGCGGTGGGTGATCGCGAGCGTAGGCTCGCGCTGCTCCTTCAGCCACGCGCTCGCCCGCCGCATCACGTCCCTCGGACTCTCGCCGCCGGGCGGGCGGAAGTCGAGGCCGCGGTCTTCGTTCTCGCGGAACGATTGCCCCAGGGACTCGCGGAGATCCTTCAGGAGGCCGCCCTGCCAGGCGCCCCAATCCATCTCCATGAGCCGCGGCTCGCGCGGCGCGTTGGGAAAGCCGAGCAGTGCCGCGGTCTCCACGCAGCGCAGGAGCGGGCTCGTCACGACGCGCATGCCGCGGCACGCCGCCGGGAGCTTCGTCGCGCGCGCCGCGGCGCGGCCCGCGTCCGAAAGCGGAACGTCGGTTTGCCCCTGGATGCGCCCTTCGGCGTTCCACGCCGTCTCGGCGTGCCGCAGGAGAGCGACGACCGTCACGGGAGCAACCGCAAGCGTTCTGCGGCGTGCGCCACGCTGCGTTCCGCGGCTACCCGCCTTGCCGCCTCCGCCCCCATGGCCGAGCGCTTGCCCTCGTCCATCAGCAGCTCGCGCACGCGAGCGGCGAGCGCGGCCTCGTCGAGCGAGGCTGCGAGCAGGCCGGTCCGGCCGTCCGCCACCACGTCGGGGATGCCGCGCAAGGCGCACGAGACCACGGGAAGGCCGGCGGCCTGCGCCTCGAGCAGCGCCATGCCGAACGCCTCGTTGACGCCGGGCCAGACCATGAGGTCGCCGGCGCCGTAGAGGCGGACAAGTGCTTCTTCCTCCAGGGCGCCCAGGAATTTCACCCTATCCTTCAATTCATCGAACGCCGCTTCCACCCGTCCGCGCGCCGCCCCGTCGCCCGCGACGAGCAGGCGCCAGGGCAGGTCCACCACCCGGGAAAGCACCTTTGCGAGCAGGCGATAGGACTCGAGCTTGTCGCCTTCGCGCATCATCGCCGCCACCACGATCCATGGCTCGCTTTCCGGAAGGTGGAGCTGCCGCGCGAATGCATCCCGGGTTTCTTTCCCGTTCGCTCGATAAGGCGCGGGATCAAGGAAGGGCGGAAGGAAGGTGATGCGACCGCGGCCCACGAGCGGCACGAGGCACGCCTCGTCGTCGCGCGAGAGGCAGAACACGCGCGCGGTCATGCCGAGCGCCGCCGCGGTCGCCTCGTGCCCGATCGCCCAGGGCCCGCCGGCCCGCTTGGGCGCATGCGTGGCCTCGGCGAGCACGTATGGAATGCCGAGCGCTTTTGCGATGCGAGGCCCGAGCCAGTCTGGAGCCTTGTAGTACACGTGATAGGTGAACCAGAGCTGCGGCGTGTTTTCGCGCCACTTCCTCAGGAGCGAATCGGCAATACCGCCGGCTTCCTCGCGGATCGCGGCCTGGCGCGCGGGGTCGCCGCGGCCCTCGTAGCTGCGGAATTCCGAGGCGAGCTCGACCTCGTGGCCGGCGAGCGAAAGCGCCTGCATGAGCAGACGCGCCACGCGCCGGTCGCCCGAGGGAATAGCGTGCGTCGGCGCCTTAAGCGGTGCGTAGAACGCGATCCGCATCGCGCGATAGCCCGAACTTGCGCGCGAGGCGCTCGAGGTTCGCTTCCAGCATGAACTCGGCGCGCACGCGCGCGAGGCCCGCCTCGCCCAGCGCTCGCCGGCGCGCCGGGTCGCGGATCAGCGCTTCCAGGGCGCGCGCGAGCGCCGCGGAATCGTTCTCCGGGACGAGCACGCCGCTTTGCCCGTCGCGCACGAGCTCCGGGATCGCGGACACGCGCGTGGCGACGCAGGCGAGCGCCTGGCTCTGCGCCTCGGCGAGCACGTTGGGCAGTCCATCGCGGTCGCCGTCTCCCGCGATGCGGCTCGCGAGGGCGAAGAGGTCCGCCTTGCGGTATTCCTCGAGGAGCTCGTCCTGGGTGAGCGGGCCGCGCCACTCGATGCTTTTCTCGATTCCCAAGGAGTTTGCCTTGAGGATCATCTTCTCCTTGAGCGGGCCGCCTCCGGCGTGCACCAGCTTCCACCGAAGCGCCGGAGGAAGAAGGCCGAGCGCCTCGAGCAGCACCTCCATGCCCTTTTTCTCGACCAGCCGGCACACCGAGAGGATCGTGACCGGCTCGCCGGCACCGTCGAGCGCGGGCCGCTGCGCGCCCCGCGGCGGAAAGCGGGAAAGATCGATGCCGTGGTAGACGAGCTCAACTCGCCCCGGCGGCGCAAGCGCGGCGAGGTGCTCGCGGTTCGCGGCAGTGCACGTCACCAGCCACTCGCAAGAGGCGAGCTTCTCGCGCTTCTCCCATTCCGGCGTGGTCCAGATGTCTTTGGCGTGCGCGGAGCCGGTCCACGGCATGCCGAGCAGCGCGGCGCCGTAGCGCGTGACCGATGCCGGCGTGTGCAGGAAATGGGCGTGCAGGCTGCGCACGTCCCCGGGGAGCTCGGCGGCGAGCACCAGCGCCTGCCCGAAGCGGCGCACGCGGTTCGCCGTCGGGTCACGCTGCAGATCCTTCAGCCAAAGGGATCTTGCATTCGTGTATCCGGCCGTCTTCCTCGTTCTCCACCATCCCTTGAGAACCCGGAAAGGCTCGAGAAGGAGATACTCGGGGAGATACAGGACCTGCGCGCGGATCGCACGGTGCACGGCGTGCACGCGGCCCTCGGTCGGCTTGCGCAGCGAGACGATCAGGATATCCAGGCTGCGGCGCTCAAGCGCGGCGATCTCCTGGGCGATGAACGCCTCGGAGAGCCGGGGATATCCCTTCAGGACAAAAGCGACCCGCAATTACCGGAGACGCGAAACGCTCGCCTGCACACGCCCCTCCTCGTTGCCGGAAGCGATCCAGGGCGCGACGAGCCGCGAGACGTTCTTCAGCCCCTCGAGCAGTCCGGGCACCACCACATCGGAGGGGCGGCTCTGGCGTGGCAGCGCGCGCAGCGCCGCGGCCATCACCGCGGGGTCGTGTGTGCCGTCGTCCGAGAGCATGCTGACCAGCCCGAGCTTCGCCGCGCGCGAGGCTCGGATGTGCTGCTCCAGGCGCGGCGCGGTGCGCGGCACGATGAGCGCGCGCTTGTCCAGCGAAATCACCTCGCAGAAGGTGTTGTAGCCGCCCATCGCCACCACGCCGGCGGCGCGCGACACGAGCGTCTCGAGCTGGCCGTGAAAGGTGATAGCGTCGACGCGCTTGATCTTCGCGGCGCGATCCATGAACTCCGCCTGGCGCTCGGGCTGCATGAACGGCCCGAGCACGAGCAGCGCCGGATACGGCAGCAGCGGATCGTGCTCGTAGGCGCGCAGCACCCAGTCGACGAGGCTGTCGCCGTCGCCCCCGCCGCCGGTGGTGACCAGCAGGAACGGGCGCTTGGCGATCTCGGGCAGGCGCGGCGGCGCGCCGTGCGAGGGGACCTCGCGGTGCAGGTAGCCGGTGTAGACCATCTTCTGGCGCACGCGCTGCGGCAGCGCGATGCCCTCCAGCGGGTCGCAGATCTGCGGCAGCCCGTACACCCAGATCTCGTCGTAGAGCTCGCGCAGCGCGGGCAGCACCTTCTTGCGCTGCCACTCCGGCACGAGGAGCCGGGGCTCGTCCATCACGTCGCGCAGGCCGAGCACCAGGCGCGTGCCACGGCGCTTGAGCGACTTCAGCGTTTGGAGCACCTCGCCACGCAGGCCGACCGGCTCCTTGTCGACAATGAAGAGATCCGGGTCGAACAGCTCCGCGGTGTGCTGGATGATCGAGGCGCGCATGGAGAGCGTCTTCTCGATGTCGAGGTGCAGGTTGAGCGGCGTGTACTCGCCGTTGCGCAGCTTGATCACCCCCGGAACGCGCACGAAGTCGACACGGGCACGGAAGTCGAAGCTGCCGATGATCGGCGAGCCCGACAGGATGAGCACCGAGAGCTGCTTGAAGTTCTCGACCAGCGAATGCGCGATCGCCCGGCAGCGTCGCAGGTGGCCGAGTCCGAAGGTGTCGTGGCTGTAGATGAGAACGCGGCCGTCGCCGCGAGCCGACCTCATGGGTCCCCCTTGTGGGGCCCGATTGTGAGCCGGGCCGGCGGGATTGCGCAAGCCGGGGGTACGATAGCGCCGTGAACGTCCGAAAATTGCTGGAGCTGGGCGGCCGCGCCGCCCTGGTGACCGGGGGATCGAGGGGTCTTGGCCTGCAGCTCGCCGAGGCGCTGGGCGAGATGGGCGCGCGGATCGCCATCACCGCACGCAAGAAGGATGAGCTCGACGAGGCCAGCTCCCACCTGAGAAAGAGCGGGATAGAGGCCCATCCGTTCGTCTGTGACGTCGGCAATCGGCAAGCCATCCCGGCGCTCGTCGACGCGGTGATCGGCAAGCTCGGAAGCGTCGATATCCTCGTCAACAACGCCGGCGCGACCTGGGGCGCGCCGGCCGAGGACCATCCGCTCGAGGCATGGGACAAGCTGGTGAGCGTGAACATGACGGGCGCGTTCCTGCTTTCGCAGGCGCTCGCCAAGCGATGCATGATTCCGGCGCGGTGGGGACGCATCATCAACGTCGCCTCGGTCGCCGGCCTGATGGGGCAGGATCCGCGCTTCGCCCCGACCGCGGCCTATACCGCGACCAAGCACGGCGTGGTCGGACTCACGCGCCAGCTCGCCGCCGAATGGGGCGTGCACGGCATCACCGTGAACGCGATCTGTCCGGGCTTCTTTCCCTCCAAGATGACCAAAGCCGTGCTCGCCGCGGCCGGCGAGAAGATCCGCGAGCTCACGCCGACGCGGCGCCTGGGCAACGAGGAGGATCTCAAGGGCCTCGTCGTACTGCTCGCCTCCGAGGCGTCGCGGCACATCACCGGGCAGGCAATCGCGGTGGACGGCGGTGCGGTGATCGTATGAAGACAGTTCGGGGTCTGACCCCGAATGCAAGCCGATGAACGACCGCCTGGCATTCACGCGCGAGTACCAGAAGAAAATCCCGTTCGTTCAGCACCTGAAGATTGTCACGGAGGAGCTGGGCGAGGGAACGGCGAGGCTCTCGCTTCCGGTGGAGCCCGGGTTCACGAACAGCCTCGGCACGGTGCACGGCGGCGTGATCATGTCGCTGCTCGACGTGGCGCTCTGCACGGCGGCGCGCACGCTGCACCCGGAGTCGACCGGCGTCATCACCATCGACCTTTCCGCCTCGTTCATCGGCGGGGGCAACGGCGCGCGGCTCATCGCCGAGGCGCGGGTGCTTCGCGATGCGCGCACGATGAGCTTCGTGGAAGGGGAAGCGAGGAACCCGGACGGCACGCTGGTGGCCAAGGCGATCGCCACCGTTCGGGTGCGAACCAGGGAGAAACCAACAGGCTGAAGGGAGAGCGATGACCACGAACCCGTATGCGGCGCCTAAGGCCACGATCGCCGCCGACACGATCACGCGGGGTGGCTTCATTCCGGGCGGCCGCTCGGTCGCCGCCAAGCGGGGCGGCAGCTGGATCGGCGACGCCTGGGGCCTCTTCCGCCGCGCCGCAGGCGTGTGGATCGCCATCATCATCGTGCTGACGGTCATCTTCCTCGTCGCGGCCTTCATCCCGTTGATCGGCATGCTCGCCACCATGATCTTCTTTCCCGTCTTCGCGGGGGGACTCATGATCGGCTGCCGCGAGGTGGAGGAGGATCGTCTGCTCGAGTTCAGCCACCTTTTCGCCGGGTTTCGCCAGCACTTCGGCACGCTCGCCAAGGTAGGCGCGCTCTACCTCGGGGGGTCGATCATCGTGACGCTGCTCGTGGCGCTCCTCGCCGGCCCGGGCATGTTCGCCCTTTTCGGCGGGGCCGAGACGCAGCCGGAGGACGTCGCCACCATGGGTATGGCCTTCCTTCTCATCCTCGCGCTCAGCCTTCCGCTCGCGATGGCGGTGTGGTTCGCCGCGCCGCTCGTGGTGTTCCACCAGCACAGTGCCTTCGACGCGATGAAGGGTAGCTTCACCGGCTGCCTGAGGAACGTCCTGCCGTTCTCCGTCTACGGCATCGTCATGCTGGTGCTCGCGCTAGTCGCCACCGTGCCGATCATGCTCGGGTGGCTCGTGCTCGGGCCGGTGCTTGCCGCGAGCGTCTACACCGCCTACACCGACATCTATCTCAATCGGTAATCAGCCGGCGGCCGCGCCACATCCAGGCGAGGCCCGCGAGCTGCACCACCCACACCATGCCGAGGGCCCACGTGTAGCCCTCGGCCGCATAACGGCCTTCGACCGCGGGCCACAGGTCGAGCACCAGGCCGATGCTCCACTGGCCCGAGAACATGCCGATGAAGCCGAACAGGTTGATCGCGGTGTTGACCCGCCCGGAAATCTCCCTCGGATAGCGCCGCGAGAGGATCGCGTAGCCGAGCACGACCGCCGTGCCCGCGGCGACGAAGATGCACCATAAAAGCAGGCTCTTCATCCCCGCGATAATCAGCAGAAGGCTGCAGGAGGACACGCCGACGCCAGAGAGCAGCAACGGTAGCGCGCTGCGCCCCTCGCGCTGCGCGATATCGGCCGCGCGGCCGAACGCCATGTAGCCGACGATCATCGCCACATTCACCGCCAGCAGCCCGCGCGCCACCTCGGCCTGGGACCAGCCGGCCACGTCGCGCAGCCAGGGAGCGATCCACAGCGTCTGCAGCGCCACCGCGGCGAACTGGCTCGCGCCCAGGCACACGGCCACGCGCCTGAAAGCGGGATCGGCGAGGAGCGAGACGAGTCCTCGCCACTGGCTCGCCCAATCGCCGCGCCGTGCGATGCTCTTCTCCGGAACCCAGAACCAGAGCACCAGACTCACCACCAGGGTCGCGGCGACGATTAGCATGAACGCATCGCGCCAGGGCCATACGCGCAGCAGCATCTCGAGGGGCACGGTCGCAGTCATCGCGCCCACGGCGCCGGCCGAGAACGCGATGGCGTTCATGGTCGCGATGCGCTCGGGCGGGTACCACAGCACGAACGCGGTGAAAGACGCCATGAGGCAGCCGGACACCCCGATGCCGATCAGCGCGCGCGCGGCGATGGCCGCGCCAGCCGACTCCGCGTGCGCGAACCAGGCGCCGCCCGCCACAGCGACGAGCATCAGGAGCGCGTTCACGCGGCGCGGGCCGAAGCGGTCGAACGCGAGCCCCAGGGGCAGTTGTACGAGGGCGAACCCGAGAAAGTACACGCTGGAGAGCAGGCCCAGGCCGCCGGCCGAGAGGTCGAACTCGCGCGCGAGCGTCGGCGCGAGCACCGCGTTCACCATGCGGTACACGTACGACACGTAATAGCCCGCGATGAACGGGACCGCTACGCGCCAGAAGATCAAGATTTTGGCGTTTCGAACCCGCCCAGGTAGAAGCGGTTCCAGGTCGGGGTCAGGGTCAGCTCGTTGACGCAGGCGCGGGGCGGAAGCGAGGCGATGAACGCGATGGCGCGCCCGAGATCCTCGGGCTGCAGCATCCTCGCGCGCACCTCCGGCGCGGGCGGCACCGGGCGCTTCTCGAGGATCGGCGTCGCCGCCTCTCCCGGAAGGAGCGCGGTGGCGCGGATGCCGTTGGCGCACTCCTCCATGTTGATCGACTCGGTGAGCGCGATCACCGCGTGCTTGGTGGCGTTGTAGCCCGGCCCGGTGAGCACGCTCGGGTGACGGCCCGCCCAGGACGAAACGTTGATGATGAGCCCGTCCTTCTTCTCGCGCATAGAGGGCAGCACCGCGTGCACGCAATAGAAGAGGCCCGAGAGGTTGACCGCGACGACCTGGTCCCAACCGTCGACCGAGACATTGCGGAAGTTGCGCTGCGGCAGGTTGATGCCCGCGCTGTTGACCAGGATGTCGACGCGGCCGTGGCGCTTGAGGATCTCGCGCGCCGCCCTCTGCACTTCCTCTCTCTCGGCGACATCGAGAGCGATCGTCTCGGCGTCGACCTTCTTCGCCGCCTCGCGCAGCGTGGCGGCGCTGCGTCCCGAGATCACCACCTTCGCGCCGGCCGCAGCGAGCTCGATCGCGCCGGCGAGCCCGATGCCCGAGCCGCCGCCCGTGATCCACGCCACCTTCCCCTGCAGCGTCACACGCGCCCCCTCAGCCCGTTCAGGGCGTAATCGAAGATCTCGAAGCTCCTGGGCGTCGCCGCCCCTGCCTTCACCCGGTAGGCATCATTGAGCGGCGCACTTAGGATGAACGGCACCTTCGCCTCCGATACGCCGCCGTGCGTGCGCAGCCGGTGTCCCGCAAGTCCGGAGAGATCGTGCTCGGCCTCGGCGGCGCCGATGCAGGTGTCGGCGCTCGAGATCACCACCACGTCCGCCTCGCGGTCCTCGGGCAGGTCGTGCACGCGGCACGCGGTTCTCTTGTCCAAGACGCTTTCGATGCCCGCAACCCCATAGATGGCGCTCATCACGTCCCTGCTCTTGGTCTCGCCCTGGCACCACACCCTCACGAACCCGCCGAGCGCGCCGTGGTGCGCGACGAAGGCGTCGGTAATGGGGCAGATGACGCGCGTTGAGCCCTTGCCGAGCGTCTCGTCGAGGATATCCTGCAGCCAGATGACGTTCGGGCGTCCCTCAGCATCGGACTTGTCGTTCATGCCGTGGTCGGCGGTGAGCGCGACGTCGACGCCGAGCTCGGCGAGGCGGCCAAAGCAGCGGTCGAGCGACTGATAGAAGCGCTTCGCCTCGGGCTCTTGCGGCGCGTACTTGTGCTGCACCCAGTCGGTGAGCGACAGATAGAGGAGATCCGGCCGGTCCTTCCGCTCGAGCAGACGGATGCCCGCCTCGAGCACGAACAGCGAAAGCTCCATCGAGTACATTCCCGGCTGCGGCATGCCGACGAAGCCGAGGACGTTTTCTATCCCGTTCTCCTCTACGGTCGCCTTATTGGCAAATTCCGAAGAGAAGCTGACGTTGCCGTGCGACACGTCGAGCCCTTTCGCGAGCTGCTTCCTCAGCTTGTCCTTGGCGGTGATCGAGGCGACGCGCGCTCCGGCCGCGGCGAAGCGCGAGAGGATGGTGTCGCCGCGCAGGAGCTCCGGCCCGGTCATCACCACGGCTTTTCCGCTCTTCACGTCCAGATAGAAGTTTCCGGAGATGCCGTGGCGCGAAGCCGGCGTACCGGTGATGATCGACATGTTGTTCGGGCAGGTGAAGCTCGGCACCGTGCCGTACGCCACGGTCGCGAAGCCCTCGCGCATGAAGCGCGCGATGTTGGGCAGCGCGTCCTCCGCGAGGTAGCGCTGCAGGTACGCCGGGTCGCCGCCGTCGATGCAGACGACAGCCAACGGACGGCGCGGCCACGCATACGCCGTGCCGTTCACTTCGACTTTCCTATCTTTTTGCGTACTGGGTGGCACCGAAGAGGATCTCGGCTTGCTCCTTGGTGAAGCTCGGGGTGGGACGGCGCCGGTCGGCGAGCACCTCGACCGCGCGCTTCACCGCCGGGCGCTCGGCGATGCGGTCGCGCCAGCGCTTCACGTTCGGAAATTCCTCGATGTCGACGCCCTGGCGCTCGGGGAAGCGTAACCAGGGCATGGTGGCCATGTCGGCGATCGTGTACTCGCCGCATGCCAGCCACTTCGACTTCTGGAGCTGCTTGTCGAGAACCCCGTAGAGCCGCCTGGCCTCGTTGCGGTAGCGGTTCATGGCGTACTCGATCTTTTCCGGCGCGTACTGCAGGAAGTGGTGCGCCTGCCCGAGCATCGGGCCGACGTGCCCCATCTGCGTCATCACCCACTGCATGACGCGCCAGCGGTCGGCAAGGTCCTTCGGCAGGAACTTGCCGGTCTTGGAGGCGAGGTAGAAGAGCATGGCGCCGGACTCGGCGAGCGCAATCGGCTTGCCGCCCGGACCCTCGGTATCGATCATCGCGGGGATCTTGTTGTTTGGCGAAATTTCGAGGAACTCCGCCTCGAACTGCTCGCCCTTGCCGATATCCACCGCGTGAACGTTATACGGCAGGCCGGTCTCCTCCAGCATGATGTGGATCTTGTGCCCGTTCGGGGTGGGCCAGGTATAGAGCTCAATCATCGTCGTCGATCACCACGGTTCCCGCGATCTTGTCGTGCCACCCCTGCTTGCGCCGGTCGATCGCGATCCAGGCGAAGCCGAGGAACAGGGGCAGCATCGAAACCAGGTAGGCGGCATAGCGCGCTATGAGCCGCCCGGTGGAGGGCGCGCCGCCGGTCTTTGCATCCACGATGCGCGCGCCGACCGCCATCTTGCCGGGCGTGGCCCCGTAGCGGCGCCAGAAGGCGAGCACGGCGAGCGCAGGCAGCAAGGCCTCGAAGAGGAACCCGCGCAGCCCGAAGAGCGCGAGCGGACCGATCACCACGAACGCGAGCAGCGCGTCGATGATGAACGCCACGAAGCGGCTTCCCAGCCCGACGTAGGCCACGGCGCGAAGCGCCGGGACCGTCTCAGGCGAGCTTGACCAGCTGCTTGCCAAAGTTTCCGCCCTTGAGGAGGGAGATCAGGCCGCGCGGCGCGTTCTCCAGGCCCTCCACGACCGATTCGCGGGTCTTCAGGCTTCCTTCCTGATACATCTTCAAGAGTGCCCTCAGTGCCTCGCCGTAGCGCTCGCGCCAGTCGAACACGATCATGCCCTGCATGCGGATGCGGTTCACGAGCACCGAGCGCATATTGCGGTACCCGTAGGGCTCGGCGAGGTTGTATTCGGAGATCAGGCCGCAGATGACGATGCGCGAGAAGACGTTCATGCGGCGCAGGCAGGTGTCGAGGCTCTCGCCGCCGACGTTCTCGAACAGGACGTCGATGCCCTTCGGGCAAGCCTCCTTCAGGTCGCGGTAGAGGTTGCCGGCCTTGTAGTCAATTGCCGCGTCGAAGCCGAGCTCGTCCTTCACATAGGCGCACTTCTGCGCGCCGCCGGCGATGCCCACGACGCGCGCGCCCCAGCTCTTGGCAAGCTGCCCAACCACGCTGCCCACCGCCCCGGAGGCCGCGGACACCACGACGGTCTCGCCAGGCTTGGGTTGGCCGATCTCCTTCAGGCCGAAGTACGCCGTCCTCCCGGGCATGCCGAGGCATCCCAGGTAATAGCTCAGGGGAGCCTTGGTCTCATCCACCCGGAAAGCCTCCCGCGTGGTGCCGTACATCTGCCAGCCCAGGCGCGCGAGCACCTTGTCGCCCTCTTTGAGCTTGTCATTCCTGGACTCCAGGACCTCGCCCACCGTCTCGCCTTCCATGACCTCGCCGATGCCGACGCTTTTCGCATAGCTCTTGGCGTCGTCCATGCGCCCGCGCATGTAGGGATCGAGCGAGAGCCAGAGATTTCTTACCAGCACCTCGCCTTCGGCGGGCTTGGGGATCGGCCCCATCTCGAGCCGGAAGTTTTCTTCGGTGACCCAGCCAGAGGGACGGCTGGCGAGGACGACGCGCTTGTTGTCGTTTCCCATGGGGCGAGAAGTTTAACCGGGACAGCCGCGCTGGTTGAGCACGGACGCAGTGCGAAACACGCGCAGGACCTCGCGCCCCTGCTGCGCGACAAAGCTCGCGTCGACGGCGACGAGCGCCGCGTCGACCTGGCGCACGGCAAGCTCCTTTCTAAGCGCCTGGGCGGCGCGCGTCTGCTCGAGCGCCCAGGACAGGCCGGTGCGGCATTCCTGGAAGACCTCGCCGTCGTACCGGCCCAGCATGCGGAACGGCCCGCGCAGCGACTCCGGCTCGGCAGCACGCCTCAGGTCCCCGCCCGGCGTGCCCTCTCGCGCCTCAAGCAGGCCGCCCTGCGCCAAGCGATAGCG
>DASRKB010000238.1:0-31103 GCA_035649175.1 Burkholderiales bacterium
ATCGACCCGCTCGACGGCACGACCAACTTCATCCACGGGTTTCCGCAATACTGCGTGTCCATCGGCGTGCGCCACCGGGGCGCGCTCGCCCACGCCGTGGTGTACGACCCGGGGCGCAACGAGCTTTTCACCGCGTCGAAGGGCCGCGGCGCGTTCCTGAACGACCGCCGCGTGCGGGTCTCGAAGTGCGCGCGGCTCGACGAGGCGCTGGTCGGGACCGGCTTTCCGTTCAAGGAGCTCTCGCGGCTCGAGCTGTACACCGCGCAGCTCAAGACGCTGATGCAGTCGAGCTCGGGCGTGCGCCGTGCCGGCGCGGCCGCGCTCGACCTCGCCTACGTCGCATGCGGCAGGCTCGACGCCTTCTGGGAGATGGGCCTCTCGCCCTGGGACATGGCGGCCGGGTCGCTGCTCGTGCTCGAAGCGGGAGGGCTGGTGACCGATCTGCGGGGCGAGCAGGCGTACCTGGAATCGGGCGACATCTGCGCCGCGACGCCGAAGGTGCTGCCGGCACTCCTCGAAGCGCTTCGCGGCTAGCTTGTCGCCACCCGGCAAGCCGCTCGCCGCGCTCCTCGCCCTGGCGCTCGCGGGAGCGGCGCTCGCGCAGACGGAAGCCACGCTCGCGCAACCGGAAGCCACACCGAGCTTCGCCGAGCTCGAGGCGCGCGGCGCGCGCATCGGCGAGATCGATATCGACGCGCAGGATGTCTTCGACCTCGACGATCCGCGCGAGAACAGCGCGCTGTACCGCGCCGCCAACATCCTGCACGCCCGCACCCGGCCCAGCGTCGTGCGCCGCGCGCTGCTCTTCAAGCCGGGGGACCTGATCTCCGCGCGCGTCATGGAGGAGACCGAGCGCCTGCTGCGCGACAATCGCTATCTCTACGACGTGACGATCCGGCCGAAGAAGGTCCACGAGGACGGCGTAGTGGATATCGAGGTCGTGACCCGGGACACCTGGTCGCTCAGGCCCTCTGTCAGCTACGGGCGCGAGGGCGGAGCCGACACCGGCAGGATCGGCATCGAGGAGCGCAACCTGTTCGGCACCGGCATCTCGCTGAGCCTCGCGCGCGTCCAGGAGGTCGAAGAAAGCGGCGTCGAGTTCGCGATTTCCGACCGCCACGCGTTCGGCGGATGGACGGAGGTGAGCTACGTCTACTCCGACCTGGGCACCAGCAACCGCAATGCGCTCTCGCTCGCACAGCCGTTCTACGCGCTCGATACGCGCAAGGCCGCGGGGGCATCGCTCTTCGATAGCGACGGCCTCGCCTCGGACTACCGCGCGGGCGAGGTCGTCAGCCAGTACCGCCACGCCCAGCAGAGGCTCGATTTCTTCGCCGGCCGCTCGGCCGGCCTGAAGAACTCCTGGGTGCAGCGCTTCTCGGTGGGCTACGAATACGACTCGAACCAGTTCGCGCTCGAGCCCGGCGAGGATCCGCCGGAACGCCTGCCGCAGGACTACGACCTCTCCGGTCCGTATTTCCGCTACGAGCTCATCCAGGACGACGTGCGCCGGCTGAGGAACTTCAATCAAATCGAGCGCCCGGAGTTCTTCGACCTGGGCTTTCGCACGACGCTGCAGATCGGCCGTGCGCTCGCGGACCTGGGCTCGACGCGCGACAGCTGGGTCTACAACCTCCAGCTGTCCGACGGCACCACGTTCGCCAACAACCAGATGCTGATCGCCGCGGCCGGCATCAGCGGGCGCTACGATGCGCTCGACAGCCGCCGCCGGCTGAGCGGCAGCGTGCAGTACTACCTGCCGCGCAGCTCGAGCTCCCTCTTTTACGCGTCGGCGTCTGGCGCCATCTCGGAGAGCCCCGACATCTACGACGTGCTGCAAATCGGCGGCGACAGCGGCCTGCGGGGTTACCCCCTGCGCTACCAGACCGGCGACCGGCGCTTCCTGGTGACGCTGGAGCAGCGCACGTACACGGATTACTTCCCGTTCCGGCTGTTCCGCCTCGGTGGCGCGGTGTTCTTCGACGTGGGCCGCGCTTGGGGCGGAGACTTCGACCCGGGCGACGCCGAGACGGGCTGGCTGGCCGACTTCGGCTTCGGGCTGCGCATCATGAACGCCCGTTCCGCCTCCGGCAACATCATTCACATCGACGTGGCGTTCCCCGCCGTGACTGGCCCGAACATCGACGCCGTCCAGTTGCAGGTCAAGACGAGGACCAGCTTCTAGCAGCGCCTGGAATCGCTAGCCGGCGGCGCTTCGCGCGCCGATCGAGGCCGCGGGCTCGCTCTGCCCGCGCGCTTCGCTGGTGCCCATCAGCGCAAAGACCTCCACCCCCTGCGACTTGCCTTTGAGCTGCAGCGTTCCGACCGGCTCGAGCCAGAACTCCTCGCCGAGCTGCGCGGCGGTCGAGGCCGCCACCATGATCTGGCAGTAAGGATCGAGGAGGCGATCGGGGATCTCCTTGCCGTACGTCTCGAGCCGCGCCGCGGTATTCACCACGTCGCCGATGGTCGTGTACTTCATGCGCTGCGCGCTGCCGAGACAGCCCGCGACGACCTGTCCGGTTGCGATGCCGACGCGCACCTTGACTTGCGGTCCGCCCTCGAGGTGCCAGGAGGCGACGAGCTCTTCCATCTTGCGCCGCATCGCGAGCGCGCAACGAAGCGCATTCGCGGCGTCCTGGCGGATCTCTCTGGCGCTCTTGCGAGGCAAGGGCACGCCGAAGTTGGACTTGATGGCGTCGCCGTAATAGTCGTCCACTACTCCGCCATGCGCGATCACGATCCCGGCCATGGTCTCCATATAGTTGTTGAGCCAATCCATGAGCTGGTCGGGCGTGAGGCGCTCCGCCACCGGCGTGAAATTCATGAGGTCGGAGAAGAGCACCGTCACCGTCATCGTCTGCGGCGCGAGCCGCCCGCCCTTGAGGAAGCTCGCGCGCTGCTTCCACATCTCGTCGGCGATCGCCGGCGACACGCTCCTGGCAAAGATATCCATCAGGAAGCGCTTCTCCTGCCGCTCGTGGCCCGAAAGGAACGCGGTCACCAGCCCGGCGGATCCCACCCACGCGATTGCAACAGGAGCGACCGGCAGCCACCAGTGCTGCACGAAGGCGTACAAGGTGATGCCGACGAGGACGAGCAGCCCGGCCGCTATGGAGAGCGTGAAAGGCGTGGTCGTGCGCACGATCCTTCCCACGAGCGCCGCGGTCAGGCCCCACAGCAAGATCCACGCGTTCTCCCACAGATCGCTCAAGAAGCGTATGGGCCGGTCGCCCTCCAGCGCCGCGCGAATGAGCTGGCTCACCTCGTAGCCATGCACCGCGATCCCGGCGGTTGCGTGACCTCGGCGCGTGAAGCGATCGAACGGCGTCAGGAATTCATCCTTTACGCTCTCGGCATTCACGCCGAAGATCACCACGCGGCCTTGCATCGCGCCCGGCTCGACGCGTCCTTCCAGCACATCGCTCAGCGAGTAAGTCCGAAAGCGGTCCGCTCCTCCCCGATAGTCCAGAACATATTGATATCCATCGGCATCCGCTCTTACATAGGAGCCGTCGTTCGCCTCGAACGGCCGCAACGTCACCTTGCCGAGGCGAATGTGGCTCTGATCGACCGCGTCCGGCTGCGGCGTAATCCCTTCGGGCGCGAGATAGAGGAGCGCAAGACGCAACGCGAGCGCCACATGCGACGTCTTGCCGTCATCGAGAAAGAGCAGCCCCCGCCGCACCACGCCATCATCGTCGGGCGTGACATCGGAAAATCCAATCTGCTCCGTTCCTTCCAGCGCGGGCGGTCCGGAGACCTTCTTGCTCGCGTCCTTGCCGAACTTCTCGATGACAACGACGCGCTTCTCACGCTGCAATAGACCGTTGAACTCATCCGTGCCCGGCGGCACCGGAATATCCCGATAGAGATCCACCCCGACCGCCCGCGGGTTGCCCTCGAGAATCTTCCGCAGCGCTTCCGTCATGCGCCGATCCGAAAGCGGCCACTCCTTCAGCTTCTGAATGTCCGTCTCGACCGTCTGCACCAGCACCACGCGCGGCTCACGTACGCTCTCGTTCTCCTTCACGCGGAGATACGCGTCGTAACTGGCCAACTCGACGAACTGAAGAGCACCCACACTGCGCAGCGCGATGACCAGGAGGCTCGCGCCGAACCCCAGCACGAGGCTTACCGCCGTTGGCTTGCGCAGCCACTCAAGTGCCTTTGCAGTTGCCCGGCTCAAGAGCTCCGACATGCGCCGGATTCTGCACGCGCGTGCCGAAGCGTGCCGTAGTGCCAAAAGCGGACGCGGCTCGAGGTGGGCACTGAAAGCCTTCCGTGGCGACCATCGCTGACATCTCGAGCCATCCTCGGAACGTGCAACTCTATGATTCTATGTACATTTAAAGAAGTTAGAATCCGTCGCCCCCTAGTTGGGGCAGAGAAAGACGTGCCCCGTCGCGCAGCGCATAGCCACGCCATAACCAATCTGGCCTTACACACATTGACCAAATTGGACTTTAGGAATATACGTGTGTGAACTTATCCACATTCTCGTTGTGCCATCCCGGGGGGGGGGTATATGTCGCAAAGCAAGTTCTTGGGTCAATCGCTCACTCAGCTTATTGGCGTCGCGGCGCTCAGCTTCTTCTACTCGCCGATATACGCGCACCACATTGCCGGGCCAGGTTCTGCAGTCGTGAAGATCACTGTCGGCACAACGACTGTGACTCTCGACACACACACGGCAAACGCGACATACGGGATGTTGAATTGCAGGGAGGTCGACAGCGTCAAGAGAAACTATGTTTGCAACCTGCCCGCAACAACCTCGGGCGGGATTCCGTTCCGAGTCCCGGCCGGGGTACAGCCGGCTGGAACGCTGCAATTCGAAATCACAAGAACCGTAGCGGCTACCGTTTCAGGAACTGCATTAGGGGCGGAGTTCGTGGCAATCTGTAATGCTGCCGTTTTGAATGGCCCTTGCGATAACACGATTCAGTACAAATTTCAGAACAGTACGATCAAGAAAGTCGGCGGCACCAACGGCGTAAAGCAGGACGTTAAGCTCGAAATGGGCTTTACGATGGGGGTTCTGCCCACCGCGAGCGTGTCAGACCTTGGACGTGCTCACGGTTTTGAGTCCAGAGGACAGTACGTTCCTCCCACGTTGACCACGAGCGTGGTCGGCAACACGCATAACGCTGTCGCTTCGTTCATCTATGTTCAGTCGAGTGCCACCTGCGGTACGACTGACGCGCCCACTCCGGAACCATTCAGCATTGCAGGCTGCACGGCGCGCGCGACAATTCCATGTTCGTCGCCGCTGACAAGCACAACCACGGGTGTGACGTGCACATCCACCGGCGGGACGTATCAGGTGAAGAGCCTCACCTCCAAGTCCATCACTTCCGCTGGCAACATAAAGCTCGTTGACAGCATCCAGAAGACGTGCGGGGCCTTGTTCGGTGGCGGCAAGACTTGCCGCGCAATCGAGCGTGGCGAGGCGACGCTAACTTATGGCCTTAAGAATTTGAACGATAAGGTCAACATCACGGCATCGGGTGCAGGCCACAGCGGTCCCTTCCAAAATGTGCTCGCTTTGTCGGAGGCTGAGGGCGTGAGGTGTTACCTCCACAATTCAACCGGGGGGACCACCATCAATCCGAACTCTCAGGGCCAGTTCCAGATACGGGTTCTTGGGTCCGCTAACTTCGATACCAACACAATGGATTTCACAACAACCGCGCTAAGTCTTCCGGGCGGGAATTTGATTCCAGCCCGCAGCATTCGCTACAACGAGACTTTCACCGATCCTGAGACTGGTGTCGCAGATGAATTTTTTGATGCAACGGTAGTTTATGACTCCTCCAATCTAGCGCCGCCCGCGCCCGATGGGGGTGGGATCAGCTGCGCAGACTTTTCCGGGCAGGAAATTACGCTCGTACAGCAGCAAGTGGCTGACGTGACGGTATCCGGCACGGTCCTAGTGCAGGATCACAGACCGAAACCGAGAACCGTTGCGACTTTTGAGAACGAACCCGTGACGCTTCTGACGTCCTGTGAGGTTCCGGTTACCGTCGGCCCCTGTAACAACCCTTAAGTAGCAGGTGGTTGGACATTGTTGCCGCCGGGCTAACGGCCGCTGGCGCGGTTTCTCGTACCGACAGGAGCCGGATGTTCATGCCTAGAAAATCCCGCGTGGAGGTGCTCGGCGCCAGTTTCGGCCGCACCCGCGCGGGGCGGCTGAGTATCTTCGCCGTCAGCTGCCTATTGCTTGGGCAGATGTTGTGCTCGTCCATCTCCCGGGCCCAGGTCACGTCGATCACGTCCAACGGTCTCAATACGACCGTGACCCAGAATGGCGGGACGCACGACATTACTGGCGGGACGCCGATAGGCTCCAACCTGTTTCATAGCTTTGGCGAGTTCAGCGTCGGTCCGGGCGACATTGCCAATTTCAACAATCTCAATGCTCTGCCTATCAGCAACATTCTGGGTCGCGTGACAGACGGGACCTCGAACATCTACGGCACGATCCAGACCACAGGTTTCGGCACGGCAAATCTGTTCCTGATCAACCCGGCCGGTTGGATATTCGGTCCCGGCGCGTCGCTCAATGTCGGGGGGGGATTTCACGTAAGCACCGCCAACTACATCAGCCTGAGCGACGGCGCTCAATTTAGCGCCGTTCCCGGCCCCGGAGACGCGCTGTTGACAACCGCGCCGCCGGCGGCGTTTGGCTTCTCAGGTCCCGCGGTAGCACCGATCTCCGTCGAAGGAAGTGTGCTGGCCGTAGCCGAAGGCATGACGCTGTCGCTCGTGGGCGGAAATGTCTCGGTCACCGAGTCGATACTTTCCGCCCCAAGCGGGCGCATTCAGATAGCGGGCGTCGCTCCGAATCCGGACGGCGACGTGACCGTCGCGATACCGAATTTTGGTGTTAGTTCGTTCTCAAGTTTGGACCAGATCACAATCTCAGCCAGCGTCCTTGACACCAGCGGAATGCCAATCGTCGATGAGTTCGACACCGTGATTGGGGGCGGACCGGGCGGAGAGATACTCATTCGAGGCGGACGTCTGGTCGTAAGCGATTCGATTGTCCAGACCGGCGGGTATGGGGCTCTCAATGGCACTATCCCGAAAATTGACGTGGCCGTCACTGATGACATCCTACTTAGCAACAGCTCCCTCGACGTCAGCGGGAAGCAGGTCTTTGACATTGACGGCAATCTCGTCGGCGGTGCAGGCGGTGCGGTGGTTCTCCGCGGCGCAAGTCTGACTGCCAATGGCTCGGTGATGTTCGCCGGGACCTCTGGCATTTCGAACGGCGCCACCCTCGGGATCGATGTCGAGATCACCAATGACGTTACTCTCAGTGGCAGCCTCTTGTTCGCGTTCACAGAAGGAGCCGGAAATGGAGGTGGCGTAAGAATTAGCGCAGAAAGCGTTCGGCTTCAGGAGTTCAACGGCATAAGCACGGTTACCGCCGGTGCAGGCCAAGCAGGTGACATCGGCATCAACGCCGCGAGCGTCACGCTCGATACCGCGAGCATCACGTCTGAGACTTTCGGCATCGGGTCGGGGGGGCAAATCACCGTAAACGCGACCGATGGTGGTTCGTTGCTCATGTCAAACGGCAGTGGTATCAGCAGCGTGAGTTCATCAGAGGGCGCAGGGGGATCGATTGTCCTCACGTCGCCGTTGATCACGCTTGACGGGCTTTCATTCGTCCTATCACAGAGTTTCGGCACGGCAGCGGGTGGGGACTTGGTTGTCGAGGCGGGAGATCTGACCCTCACGGGAGGAGCTAATCTCAGGAGCGAGACCGGCGGCGCACCCGGTGGGAATATCTTCGCAACTGCCAATGGCGCAGCCATGATCTCCGGCGAAGGCAGCGGGATCTTCAGTGGCGGTTCAGGTATCGAAGGTGCGCCAGCGGGAAACATCTCGCTCGAGGCCCAGCAGTTAACCCTGACAAGCGGCGGAGCGATCCAGAATGGAACGATCCTGGATCGCGCGGGCAGCATATCGATTGCGGTAACAGACTCGATCGTCATCTCGGATCGCGGGAAGATCCTGAGCCAGGCATTCGTGAACGACGTGGGTGACGTTACTATCTCTGCGCCGACGGCCAGTTTGGTGATGGACACCGGCCTGATCCAGACGAGCACGATTCAGCAAGGCGACGCCGGCGACATCAACGTGAACGTTGCCACGCTCAGCCTGATGAACGGTGCTCAGATCGTAACGAGCAGCGCAGAGGCGGCCACTGGTCTCGGGGGAGATCTGACAATCACCGCGAACTCGGTTTCCATTTCGGGGAGCTCCCCCGGCGAACCAGTGAGTGTTTTGAGCGGTAATGACCCTAGCAGCGGATTGTTCAGCACTGCGTCTGGGAGCCTCGACCCACTTGCGAAGGGCGGCGGCCAGATCAACGTGACGACGTCTCTGTTGACGATCAGTGATGGAGCAAAGATATCGGCGTTCACGCCAGGCGCCGGACCGGCCGGCGACATCACTCTAGATGCAAGTACCCTAAGCGTCGCGGGCGGAGCCCAGGTAGTGAGCAGTACCACGAGCAGTGGCGACGCCGGGAGCATTGCTGTGGTGGGCACGCAGGCTGACATCCTTAGCGGCGGCCGGGTCATCTCCGAGAGCGGCGGATTGATTGACGGTATACCCACCGTCGGCGGTGGTGCGAGCGGCAGCGTGTCGATTACTGCCACGAATGCGATCACGGTGTCTGGGGCAGGCAGCGCGGTGTCGACCACCACCTTCGGCGACGGTGATGGCGGTAGCGTCACATTGACCGCCGCACAGGTGAGCATCCAGAACGGCGGGCAAGTCGAATCGCAGAGCGGGGGTACGCTCGGCGGCGCCCTAGTCGTGGGAGCAGGCGACGCCGGGACCGTGACGATTAAAGCCACGGGGACGAATACGCTCACCATCTCCGGTCCGGGCAGCACGGTTTCCACGAGCACGCTCGGCGCAGGGGACGGCGGGGACGTTGTTCTGATCTCAGCAGGCGATGTCAAGATCCTGGACGGTGGCAGCGTCAACGCAGACAGCCTAGGAGGCGCTGGCTTCACCGGGACGATCGATGTCACGGCCGGAAACTCGATCTTTATGAACAACGGCACGATCTCGACACGAGCGGTAACCTCGGACGGAGGGAACATCAAGCTCACCGCGCCGAACATCGTGCAGCTTGAGGGATCGCAGATCACGACGTCGGTCGAGAGCGGTGTTGGCGGCGGCGGCAATATCAACATCGACCCGCAGTTCGTGATCGTGAACAACAGCTCGATCATCGCCAACGCCTTCGGCGGGCCGGGCGGCAATATCACGATCATTGCCGACAATTTCCTCTCGAGTGCGACGAGCCTGATCACGGCGTCGTCGGCGCTCAGCACACCCGGGGTGATCGAAGTTCGCTCGCCGGAGAACAATGTCGAGAACAATATTGCGCAGCTACCGGCGGCGTTTGTCGATGCGAGCGCGTTGCTGCGCGGGCTGTGCACCGCGCGGCGCACGGGGGCGCCGAGCTCGTTCGTGGTCGCCGGCCGCGGTGGAGTGCCCGTGGATGCGGACGGCTATTTGCCGGCTTTTAGTACCGATCTGACGGCGGCAACCGCCGGCCGGACGGGCGAGCAGCCGTTCATATTCGCGCTGCTGGCGAACACTCCGGATTGCGCTCGCTAGCGCGCCCGACGGTCCTGTGCTGGTTGCTCGCGCAGGGCGCGGCGAATTTCGCTTTCGCCCAGGCGCCCACCGTGCCGCCCGGGGTGCTGCCCTCGCAGGAGCCTCTGCCCTCGCCGGAGTTCCGTAGGCCCCCGCCCGAATTGCTCCAGCTTCCGCCGGTCAAGCCGCCGGAGGAGCGCGCGCCCACCGCGCTGCGCGTGATGGTGAAGAAGATCAACATCACGGGGAGCACGGTGTTCAAGGCGGGCGAGCTGGAGAAGATCGCGGCGCCGTTCGAGAACCGCGAGCTCATGAGCACCGATCTCGAGGAGCTGCGCCAGCGTCTTACGCGCTACTACATCGAGCAGGGCTACATCAACTCGGGTGCGGTGATCCCGGATCAGAAGGTCGTCGATGGGGTGATAGAGATCCGCATCATCGAGGGCCGGCTCGCGCGCACCGACATCGAGGGCACGGTCCACTTCGACAAGGACTATTTCAGCGACCGCATCGCGCTCTCCTCCGGCCCGCCGCTCAACCTGCGCGATCTCGAGCAGCGGCTTCAGGTGCTGCTCGGCCATCCCATGGTGGCGAGCATGAACGCGCAGGTCGTGCCGGGCGAGCGTCCGGGGGAGGCGGTGCTACGGGCGCAGGTGCAGGAGGCGCCGCGCTATGAGCTGAGCGCGATCGCCGACAACAAGCTCGCGCCAAGCCTGGGCGAAGTGAAGCTCACCCTGCTGGGCGCGATGAATAACCTCATCGGGCGGGGCGACCAGCTCGGCGCGGAATTCGGCTGGGCGGAGGGCATCCCGCATGATGTCCGGCTGCGCTACCGCACGCCCATCACCGCGCGGGATACGGCGATCGGCGTGCATTACGAGAACACCGAAGCGGTGGTGAAGGAGGAGCCCTTCGATGTGCTCGACATCAAGAGCAAACTCGAGACGTTCGGGCTCGAGGTGAGCCACCCCGTGTACCGGACCCAGAACACGCAGCTCTCCCTCGCCGGCGTGCTCGAGCGGCGCGAGACGGAGACAACGCTCCTCGACGTGCCGTTCTCGTTCTCGCCGGGCGTGGTGGATGGCAAGGCGACCGTGTCGGTGCTGCGCCTGGCAGCCGATTACCTCGATCGTGGACGCACGCAGGTCATCGCAGCGCGCTCCACCTTCAACATCGGGCTCGATGCGTGGGACTCGACCATCCACACCGACGGCTCGCCCGACAGCCGCTTCTTCTCCTGGCTCGGCCAGTTGCAGTACGTGCGGCGCTTGAGCGAGAGTCGCGGCGACCAGATCCGCCTGCGCGGCGATCTCCAGCTCACCGATGACGCGCTGCTGCCGGTCGAGCAGTACGCGGTCGGGGGACTGGACAGCGTGCGCGGCTATCGCAGCTTCCAGCTCCTGCGCGACTACGGCTACACCGCTTCGATCGAGTACCGGATACCGGTATTCCGGGACGCGACCGGATGGCGCAACCTGCAGTTCGCCGCGTACGTCGACACCGGCGGCGCCAAGTTCAAGGAGAGGGATAACCCCGATCCCACCAGCCTGACCGGCGTCGGGATCGGCTTCATCTGGAGCCCGGCGCGGGAGTTCTTCGCCGAGCTCTACTTCGCCAACGGGCTGGACGACGTGCCCGAGCCGCCCAGCAGCCACCTCCAGGACGAAAGCGTCTACTTCCGGCTGGCGTACCGGCCGTCTTGGTTCTAGAAGTCTAGGAAAATGGACCCCCGCCTTCGCGGGGGTGACGAATCGCAAGCTGGGCCCCCGCCTTCGTCGCGGGGGCGACGGGTCGGAGCTTTTCTAGCGGCCCGCGCTGCGGTCGAACGCGGCTGCGTCCTTCAGGCCCACCTGCTCCAGCAGCACCGCGCGCCGCTCGCGCAGCTGGCGGTCCGACTGGTTGGCGCTGATCTGCAGCGAGAGCTGGTCGATCGCGTCGTACCAGATGCCCGCCTCGGCATAGAGCGCGGGTAACTGCGCTTGCGGCGCCTGCTTGACCTGCGCCTGCACCGGGCTGTCCGGGACGTGCTTGATGGTGCCGCCGGCGAGCACGTCGCTCGAGCGCTGTGCGGGGTTGCGCACTACTGCGACGAACCACTGGTACTCCACGCCGGGCTTGAGGGTGATGTTGTGGTCGGCGAGCCGGAAGGCGTGGATGCCCTTGGCGAGCGGCGGCTGCAGCGTGACCTCGAGAACGGGCGTGGCGGCGGCCTGCAGGCTCTCGGTGCTGGTGATCGTGATCTCGACCGGTTTGTCGATCGGTTGTGACGCGAACCAGTAGATCGTCGGTTTTTCCTGAATCGTCAGGCCGGTCTCGCCCGGAGCGAGGACGTTCACTGCCAGCGTATTGCCCATGCCGCGCGTGCCTCCACCCACGCGCGTCAGCGGGGCTCCGCGCAGGGGCGGCTTGTAGCTCACCGCTGAATCAGACTGTCCGGAAGCGGGGCTTTGCGCATGAACCGCCGGGGAAGAGAGCGCCACGGCGGCGGCTGTGCCCAGCAGGATCGTTGCAACGGATATTTTCATGGTGACCTCGATGTTCGACACGGCGAGGCGAAGTATACGCTCGTGTCGTATCCCTGCGTCCAGTGACGTATTCACCTCGGTGCCTATAGCCAGTTTCCGATGAGCAGGAACGCGCTCCAGTAGCTGGGATGACGATAGCGGGCGTCCTTCAGCAGCCCGAGCTGGGCCTGCTGGAGCGCCTTGGCCTTCGAGATGGAGGGCTCCTGCAGCTCCCGGTAGAAGGACGAAACGAGCTCCGCCGAGGCCGGGTCGTTGACCGTCCAGAGCGTCGCGAGGGCGCTGCGCGCGCCCGCCTTGATGGCGACCCCGGCCAGTCCCAGCGCCGCCCGGTCGTCGCCCGCGGCCGTCTCGCACGCGCTCAGCGTGAGAAGCTCGACCGCTTCGGTCCGGAACTTCGACAGCCCGAGGATCTGCTCGAGCTTGTTCATTCCGATCCTGCCGTCGTAGGTAAGCAGGAAGGTCTTGTTGACGTCGCTGTCGAACTGGGCGTGCGAGGCGATGTGCACGATCTGGTAGGGCGTATCGCCGAGATCCTTTTCCATCCGGGGAACCGTGAACTGCTGATCCTGGCGCACCGTGCCGCCGTAGAGCTTATGCACGTTCTGCAGCTCGTCGGCCACGAACGGCAGCGGCGCAAATCCCTGCACCGACTCGGTGAGGCCTTGGAGCAGCAGGTTGGCGCGCTCGCGCTTGATCGGCTGAGGATCGGTCAGCGTGAGGCCCGGTGTCGTCGCGAGGGCGTAGCGCTCGATGAGGAACTGCTTGCCGTCGTGCAACGCGCCGAGGGGGATCGTGCGCAGCGCCCCATCGGGCACGATGACCAGCGTGTCGATGCCGGCTTTCTCGAGCTCGGCGGCGACCGGGCCGATGAGCCAGTCGTAGATCTTGCGCGCGTGCGGCAGATACTGGTGTGTCGTCCTCTTCTCCAGGCGCAGCCGGAACGAGCGGACTTCCTGCGTGAGGATGGCGGCGCTGACCGGGCTGGTAAAGCGGCGCATGCCATCGGGCATGCTGAGCAGGAGCTCCAGGCGGTTCTCCAGGATGATCGGATAGAGCGCGGCGGTGTTCGAAGCGAGGCGATCGATTCCGGCTGTCCGCGCACGCAGCGCGGTCACGCAATCGTCCTGGAAGTAGTCCTGCAGCTCTGCTCCCTTCAGGACCTCGACGGCGCTGCGCGCGTCGACCAGGTGCTGCGTCACCTGCTTCGCATCGCTAAGCGTTCCCGAACGCTCGAGCAGCAAGTCGGCGAGCTGGAAATAGACGGGTCCCACCGATTCGCGGAACGACGTCCGCGCGCCGCTCGCAATAAGGTCCCGGCGCACGTTGTTGAGCGTGGTGACCGCGTGCTGATAGGAGAGGATCGCGCGCGCGCTGTCGCCCTGCGCCTTCAGTATCCGTCCGGCCTGCCATTGCCAGCGATAGAGAATCTCCGGCGCGTCCGCCTGCTGCGCGGCGAAGAGCGCCTGCTGCGTGTACTGCAGCGCGGGCTCGTAGCGCGCGCCCTGCTCGTAGAGCTCGCCGAGATAGCCGAGCGCGTACGAGCGTGCGCGCGGGTCCTGGATGCTCTCCGCGACCGCGAGCGCATCGTTCAGCGCGCCGTGGGCGCGCAGCGCGAGCGCGTTCGCAGGCTCGATGCCCGCGGGCATCAGCCTGGCATTCAGCCGGCCGAGCCCGATGAGGCCATATGCCTTCTCATGCGAGGCCGGCTGCGCGCGAAGCTCCTCGCCAAGAACCGCGAGGATCGGGAACACCTCGCGGTAGCGCCCCTCGTCGAACAGCGCGCGCGCGAGGTTTGCCGAAGCGCGTATCCCGATGCTCTTGTTGCGCGCGCGGCCGGCGGCATCGATGGCGTCCTTGTACACGCGGCCCGCGTCGGCGAACCGGCCCTGCATCGCATACAGATTGCCGAGATTGTTCAGCGCCTGCGCCGCGGTGTCGACGTCCTGCGCTTTCTGCGCGCGATCGACGCTCGCGCGCAATACGCGCTCGGCGTCCGCGTCGCGCCCGCCCAAAACATAAGCGTTGCCAAGCGTGCTCTCCACCGCCAGCGTGAGCGGCGCCTTGGCGACGCGCTCGGCAAGCACTTGCGCCCTCTGCAGCGTGGCGATCGCGTCCGGCGTTCGACCGAGGTTCATCTGCGCCTCGGCGACGCGCACCAGCGCGCGCGCCTGTCCCTCGACGTTGCCCGCGGCTTCGTGTGCCGCCGCCGCCGCAGTCCAGTCACTGAGTGCCTTGGTGAAGTCGCCGCTGCGGAAGGACTGCGCGCCGAGCTGCATGTAAGCGTCCGGCGTCGCGGGCTTCGCGGTTTGCGAGTAAAGCGGCAGCGGGCAGGCGAGCACAGTCAGCGTCACCAGCAAGGCGGTGACTCGGTGGCCAGAGAACTTCACGTCGATGCCCCCTCGAAAGAAACGACGCCAGCCCTAAAAGAGATGACGCCAACCTTCGATTTGACCAGATTTACAGTCGCTTGGATACGCGGTAACGCTTGCGACTCGACTTCATCCACCAGCCATCCCACGAGCGCAATCCCGCTGCAGCTCCAGTTCAACCGGCGTCGGCCCAGTCGTGTCCGGTCAAAGTTGCCTCAAGGAAGCGTAAGTCGTTGACCCGTTGAGGGGAAGTGGCGGTTTGGTGATGTCCACGACTTGAACCGCGCGATGGCCAGCCAGTTCTTATGCAATGGCATTTGCAACCGACCGACAGCGCCGTGAAGCTGCACACGCTACTGGATCTACGCGGCGGCATCCCGAATTTCCTCTATGTGAGCGACCGCAAGATCAGCGACCTCGCCATTCTCGATCCGTTGATTCCCGAACCCGGCGCCTACTCCATATCATGGACCGCGGCTTCATCGACTGCAGGTAATTGCACCGCTATTCGGAGGTAGAATCCGAACAAACGGGGGGCATTCATGAAATCCAGCCTTAGTTACCGTGCGGTTACGGCGATTCTGCTGCTCAGTGCAGCCGCTGCCGGCTGCGACACGATACCCACCAAGACGAGCGTCACGCATTTATACGACCCGCACTTTTCCTTCTCGGGTTCGAAAACCTACGCATGGGTCAAAGCATCGTCCTACGGACACAACCCGCTTGTGGAAGCGAACGTGCGTTTCGTTGCCGATCGTGAGTTCCAAGCAAAAGGTCTAAGTCTTGCGCCAGACCAGCCTGCTCTGCTCGCATGGGTAGGCTATGAACCCGAATCCTACTATTACGGCAGTAGTTCCGATTTGCGCGTGCTGACGCTAAACGTCGCGCGCGCAGACCACAAGGAGCTGGTGTGGCAGGGCCGGGCGCGTGGCAGCATCAGGACGGACGCGTCCTCAGGGGAGCTGAAGAAGGCGGTCGAGGCAATGCTCGCAAGTTTTCCACCAAAGTAGCCGCGCATCTGGCCGGGGCTTCGCGTCCGCGCCCCCAACTCACGGAGTCGCGAGGGAAGCCGCCCGTCCAAGACTGTCGCACGCTCCCAAGTGTCAGTGTTCTTTACAGTTACCCTGCCGCCATCGCCGTGGGGCTTGGTAAGGCTATGGTGAGAAAGAGCATTCCTGAGATGGTATGCAACTTGCGTCCACGAGCCCGGCAGTGACATCAGGGAGAACACTCATGAAGACGACGCAATTTTCAGCCGGCTTGGCTGGCCTCCTCGTCGTGGCTGAAGCCGCGTTCGCCGGTACGGCCGCGCCGCTTGGCGCGCCGCTTGGCCTGCAGCTTGGTTCTGCCTTACCGACCGGAAGCGTTGGCTTACTGACGGTAGCCGCGGTGGGTCTTGTGGTTGCAGTCCGGATCGCGCGAAAGAAGCGGTCCAAGTAGTTAGTAGCAATCAGCAGTCAGCATCCAGAAACGGCTCCTGCCCGCCGCTCGTGATCCGAGCGCGCGGCAGGGGCGCGCCTTGCCCTGAAGCACGCGTCTGCACGGTCCGATGGCTGAAGACTTCAGCAGCCTTCATCTGATCGCATTTTTCTCGACGGCAGCTCTGGTGCTGCTCCTCGAAGGGGTGCGGCCATTTCAGCGGCGCTCCGTGACGTTCGCCAGGCGCTGGGCGACGAACATCGGCTTGTTGCTCATCGTGAGCGCCATCACCTCCTTCGCGATGCCGGACGGACTCCATGCCTATGCGCAAGCCGCTGCGCTCGGGCCCGTTGCTCGAGCCGGCATGCCGATGGCGATCGAGATAGTCCTCACGTTCTTGTTCATCGATCTGTGGCGCTACTGGGAGCATCGGTTCCTGCACCGTGTGCCGTTTCTCTGGCGGGTCCATCTGGTTCATCACAGCGATACGCAGGTCGATGTAACGACCACCGAGCGCCATCATCCGCTTGAATCCGTCCTGAGCACCGCTACGATGATGGCGCTCATCCTCTACTGCGGCTTGCCGGCCGCCGGCGTCGGTCTCTACATCGTCGTCGCCACCGTGGTGGCTCTATGGTCGCATGCGAACTTGCGTTCTCCTGAGCGCGTCGATCGCCTGCTGCGCTGGGTGTTCGTCACGCCGCGCGTCCATGCCGTTCATCACTCCAGCGTTGCAGCGGAGACCGACAGCAACTATGGAACCGTGCTGACCGCCTGGGATCGCCTCTTCGGGAGCTACGTCGATCCTGTCAGGGCACGCATCCCGCACTTCGGCCTCGAGTATTTCCACCAGCCGCGAGACACCACCCTCGGGCGTGTCTTGCAGCAGCCGTTCTTGTACCGGCCGGGAATGCCGTATCCCGATCGGAGCGGCAAAGACGAGGTTGCGCCGGCGTGGCAGCTCAGCCTGAGCCCGCGTTGGAGAACCGTCCTGTCAAGCGCGCTGTTGGGGTGCGCGTTGGCCGCCATCGTGCTTTGGGAAACGATGTCCCATCTCGCGTCGATATGGACCAACAGCGAGTCCTATCAGTACGCATGGCTCGTCGTCCCGATGATCGTGTATCTGCTCGTATGGGAGCGGCGCAGCGACACGCTGGCCGTCAGTCCCCAGCCGGGCCTGGCAGGCGTCCTCGTGGCCACCATCGCGGCTGCTCTCTGGGCCGTAGCCGCGCTGGCAAACATCGATCTTGGACGGCATATCGCCGTCGCTCTGGTCCTGCAGGGCGTGGCCATGGCCATGCTGGGCTGGAGTGCCTACTGGCGGCTGTTTCCGATTCTTGCGCTGCTCTTCTTCGCAATACCGTCCGGGGATCTGCTGCAACCGGTCCTGCGGTGGCTGACGCTCAAGTCCATCGAGCTCGGCGCCTTGGCGGCGCAGTTGCCGTACACAGCCGAGGGCTTCGTCGTCCACGTCGACGGCAACCGGTACATGGTCATCGACGAATGCTCCGGGCTTTCCTACGTCACTTTGGCGATGTTCTTGAGCTACAGCTTCGGCTTGTTGATCTACCGCTCGTTCTTCAAGATTGCGGCGCTGACCGTGTTCGGTGCGTTTTTGGGTGTCTTCTCCAACGCTGTGCGAGTCAATTTCATCATCATGGTCGATTGGCTCAGGGGATCGCAGATGGAGCTGAGCGCCCATGCCGGCTTTCAATGGCTCGGGCTCTTAGTCACCCTCGGTGCGCTGTTCTTCATCGCGAGCCGTGCGAAAGCCGATGCATCCGACGCGGCCCCACTCGCGGCGTCGTCGATGCACGCCCCTATTGGTCTGAACGGGCTCGCGCCAGCAGGCGCTGGACTTGTCGTGCTGCTCATCGTCGGCGCTTTTGCCGTGACACCAGCCAGCAAGGTTCAGCGGGGCGATACCGCGCAGGTCGTCTCGCCTCCGCAGCTTCTCGGCTGGAGCCTGACAACACCTTCGGCAACTTGGGTAGTCGACGCGGCGCAGCGCAGCCGATCGATAGACTTGGCATACCGGCACGACGGCAAGAGCATGCAGGTGCGCATCGTCGAGATGCTGGTTACGGATGTAAAGTTATCGGACTCCTGGCTGGTGCCGGACAGCGGTAGGACCTGGCGCAGCGTGGACACCAAGAGGCAACTGGCGTGTACCGAGTCCGGGTGCGTGCCGCTTTTGCACTCCACCTTGAAACGGCCCAAGCACCCGGGCCAGCGGCACGCGTTCTACAGTTTCAGCATTGGGACCTTCAGCACCGATTCGATACTGGCATTGCGCCTTGCACAGGGCTGGCACAGATTCCTGGGCGACGGCGCCAGCCCGCGCCTTATCGCACTGGTTTTCGACGACCAGCCACCGGCAACCGACAACATTGCCGCCTCGTTGCTGACGCTCAGAGCGACGTTGAAAGGATCCGCGCAAGGGACATAAGTCTTCCTCACGCGTTCTGGATCGCCACCGCGCGCGAGTTGAGGTACGCCTCGAGCGCCTCGGGGCCGCCCTCAGAGCCGTAACCCGAATCCTTCACGCCGCCGAAGGGCATCTCCGCCGAAGGCATCGCGGGCATGTTGATCCATAGCATGCCCACCTCGAGCCGGCGAGCGAGCAAGTCGGAGTTCTTGAGCGACCGCGTGAACGCATAGCCGGCGAGCCCGTAAGGCAGCCGATTGGATTCGGCGATCGCCTCCTCCAGCGTCTCGAAGGGCCGGATCGCGGCCATCGGGCCGAAAGGCTCGTCGTTGAAGACCTTCGCCTCCTTCGGCACGTCGGCGAGGATCGTGGGCTGCCAGAAGTTGCCGGCGTTGCCGATGCGCTGGCCGCCGGTCAGGAGCTTCGCGCCCTTCTTAATCGCGTCCTCGGTGAATGCGCTCATCGCCTCCACGCGGCGCGGGTTGGCGAGCGGGCCCATTTGCGTTCCCTCGGCGAGGCCGTCGCCGACCTTGAGCGCCTTGGCATGCTCGGCGAGCGCCTGCCCGAAATCGCTCGCGATCGACTTGTGCACGAGGAAGCGCGTCGGCGAGATGCAGACCTGGCCGGCATTGCGGAACTTCGCCGCGCCGGCCGCCTTGACGGCGAGCGCGATATCGGCGTCCTCGCACACGATCACCGGGGCATGGCCGCCGAGCTCCATGGTGACGCGCTTCATGTGCTGGCCCGCCATCGCGGCGAGCTGCTTGCCCACCGGGATCGAGCCGGTGAACGTGACCTTGCGGATCACGGGATGCGGGATCAGGTAGCTCGAGATCTCCGCCGGCGTGCCATACACGAGCTGCAGCACGCCTGGCGGGATGCCCGCATCGGCGAACGCCTTGACGAGCGCCGCAGGCGCGGCCGGCGTCTCCTCCGGCGCCTTGACCAGCATGGAGCAGCCGGCAGCGAGCCCGGCACCGACCTTGCGCACCACCTGGTTGATCGGGAAGTTCCACGGCGTGAACGCCGCGACCGGCCCCACGGGGTCCTTGATCACCATCTGGCGGATCGTGACGCTCATACGGGAGGGCACGAGGCGCCCGTAGACACGGAAGCCCTCCTCGGCGAACCAGTCGATGATGTCGCCGGCCGCCAGCGTCTCCGCCTTGGCCTCGGCGAGCGGCTTGCCCTGCTCCTGGGTGAGCAGTGGCGCAATCTCGCCCACGCGCTCGCGCATGAGAGCCGCGGCCTTGCGCATGATCTTGCTGCGCTCGGCGGGCACCATGTCGCGCCACACCTCGAAGCCCTTCTGCGCCGCCTCGAGCGCCCGGTCGAGGTCGAGCCGGCTCGCATGCGCTACGCGCCCGATCTCCTTGCCGGTCGCGGGGTTCAACACCGGCAGCGTCTTGCCCTCGGAGGGCGGCTGCCATTTGCCGTTGATGAAGAGCTGCGTGTCGATGTATCCCATGGGGTTCCTCGCGCCTGGCCGAAAGAGAGCGATGTTAACCCCGGCACGGCCGGAAACTTGCATCATGGCGTCCGCATGATCTGGCTCGGGCTCAGCGCGGCGATGGTCGCCGCGATCGTCCTCCTCTGGTGGTGGGCGTGGCGTCAGCGCAAGGTCAAGCCGCCCAAGCCCACGCGGCCCTATCGCGAGTGGAAGGACTAGGGCCCTCCCTATAATCGCGGCGTGAACGCGCCGGTGATGCGCAGGTTCCTCGAGGCGCTCGCCTTCCTCGCGCTGTTCGTGGGCCTCGAATGGCTGAGCTTCCTGCACGAGCAGGACGGCTATTCGGTGACGCCCTGGAACCCGGGGCTCGGGATCGCCTTCGCGATGATCGTCTACCGCGGGCCATGGTATGGCGTGCTGCTGTTCGCCGGCATCATCCTCGCCGAGCTGGCCGTCGTCTCCGGGACTCCGCCATGGCCGGTCCTGATCGGCATCAGCGCCGCCGTGGCCGCGGCCTACTCGATCGCGGCGATCGCGGCGAGGCGCTGGCTCAAGCTCGACTCGCCGCTCGACGGCGCGGGCGAGCTCGTCGTCATCGTCCTCGCCGGCGCCATCGGCGCGGCGCTGGACGCCGCGCTGCTCTCGACGCTGCTGCACGCGGTGAGCGGCTACGAGCGGCTCCTCGAGGCGCTGCTTCCCTTGCTCGTCGGCGACCTGATCGGCATCGCGGTCTTCACGCCCCTGGCCCTGCGCCTCGTGCGCCACCGCCTCCGGCCACCGCAGCGGATACCGGCACGCGCCGTCGCCGAGGCGAGCGGGTATTTCGTCCTCATCGCGCTCGGCGTGCTCGTCGCCCTCTACCCGGCCGAAGGCTGGCCGCGCGACATGTTCTACCTCCTGTTCCTGCCGGTTGGCGTCGCCGCGATCCGCTTCGGCGTGGACGGAGCGTGCGCGAGCCTGGCGATCGCCCAGCTCGTTCTCGTCGGCATCCTGCATTTCCACGGGTTCGATGTGCGCGACTTCACGGAGTACCAGGTCATGATGTTCGTGCTGACGCTCACCGGGCTGCTGGTCGGGGGGCTGTCCAGCGAACGCGAGGCCGCGGACGCGCGCGCGCGGCGCGCGGTGCGCAGGATCGCCGAGCTGCAGGCCGAGGCGACGCGCGCCTCGCGATTCAATATCATGAGCGGCATGTCGGCTGCGCTCGCGCACGAGATCAACCAGCCGTTCACGGCCGCGCGCGCGCTCGCGCGCGCGATCGAGGAGCTGCTGCGCCAGCCCGGCGTCGATACGACCCGGGCGGCGGCAAACGCCGCGAAGCTGGTCGCGCAGGTCGACGCCGCCGGCGCGATCATCCATCGCATGCGGGAGTTCCTGCGACGCGGTAGGCCCCACGTCAGCACGGTGGGGCTCGATCGCCTGATCGCCGATTCGATCGCCCTGGTGCAGCCGGTCGCGGCGAGCCGCGGCGTCGAGCTTGCGGTCGAGATGCCGTCCGCGTCGCCGCCGGTGCACGTGGACCCCATCCAGGTCCAGCAGGTCGTCATGAATCTCGTCCTGAACGCGGTCGAGTCGATCGGCGCATCCGGTGCGCCCGGCGGGCACGTGCGCCTGCGGGTGCAATGCACCGCAGCCGAGGTCGAGATCGCGGTCACGGACAACGGCGCCGGCGTGGCGCCGGAGAGCGCGCCGCGCCTGTTCGAGCCGCTGTACACCACTCGCCCGGACGGCATGGGGCTCGGCCTTTCGATCTGCAAGTCGATCGTCGAGGCGCACGGCGGACGCATCTGGCTGCAAGCGGACGCGTCGGGCGGCACCGAGTTCCGCTTCACGATTCCACTCGAGAACCAGCCGCGTGCCTGAGCGCGCCCCGCGCACGCCTACCGTGTACCTCGTGGACGACCAGCCTTCGGTCTGCCACGCGCTCGGCGAGATGCTGCGCGTGTTCGGCTACGAGGTGGAGACGTTCGACTCCGCGCGGGCCTTCCTGCGCCGCGGCAGCCGGGAACGCTCCGGCTGCCTGGTCGCCGACGTGAGGATGCCGGGCATGGATGGCATCGAGCTCATGCGCGAGGTGAACCGCCTGGCGGTTCCGCTGCCCGTCATCCTGATCTCCGGCCACGCCGACGTGCCCATGGCCGTGGCGGCGATCAAGGCAGGCGCGCTCGAGTTCATCGAGAAGCCGGTCGACGACAGGCAGCTCGTCGCCGCAATCAACCGGGCCTTCGCCGAGGCCTTCGAGCGGCTGCAGAGCACGCAATCGCTGCAGGAGCTGCGCGCTCGCCTCGCGCGGCTGACCGCGCGCGAGACGCAGGTGCTCGACCTCGTCGTGCAGGGACATACCAGCCAGGCGACCGCCATGAAGCTCGGCATCAGCGCGCGCACGGTGGAAAGCTACCGTATCCAGATCATGGAGAAGATGCAGGCCGAGAGCGTGGCGGTGCTGGTGCGCCAGGCGATCAAGCTCGGCCGCCTCGAGCCCTGAACCCGGTGGAGACCGCTCCGTAGTTCTACGCACCGCGGGCTCCGTGCAAGCGCACGGCGTGCCTTGCGGATATGGCAGCGCCCGATTCTCGACCATGATGGGGGCGCGCATGCGCTCGCCATCGCCATTGAGAGTCCCGCTCGAGAACCGCAAGGCGGATGCCCGCAAGGCGGCAGCCGCCTCCGCGCTGCAGAAGTTCGGCGCGACGCTGCAGCTGATGATGGCGAAGCTCGAGCGCAACTGGCCGCTGTCGATGGCCGTACTGCTCGTCGCCATCATCGTGGCGGCGCACGTCTAGCCCTCCACGCGCGCCATGCTGCCCGCACTCATCGCCCTGACCCCGCTCGCCGGCACGCTGCTGCCGCCCGCGCTCCAGCGGCACGGCCGCAGCGCGTGCGCGCTGGCGGCCGCGGCGCCGACCGCGCTCGCGTTGTGCGCGCTGCTGGTCTGCCTGCCGGCGGTGTTTGCGGGGCAGGCGGTCGAGTTTCGGGCCGCCTGGATTCCGCAGCTCGGCCTGTCGCTCTCGTTCGTGGTCGACGGCCTTTCCGCATTCTTCGCACTGCTGATCCTCGGCACTGGGCTGCTGGTGACGCTCTACGCGCGCTACTACATGCCCGCAGCCGACGCCATGGGGCGCTTCTACGGCTATCTGCTGCTGTTCCAGGGCTCGATGCTCGGCATCGTGCTGAGCGACAACGTGCTCGCGCTGGTCGTGTTCTGGGAGCTGACGAGCCTGAGCTCGTTCCTGCTGATCGGGTACTGGCACACGCGGCCCGGGTCGAGGCAGGGCGCGCGCATGGCGCTGGTCGTGACCGGCGGCGGCGGCCTCGCCCTACTCGCCGGCCTGCTCGTCCTCGGCGGCATCGCGGGCTCCTACGAGCTGAGCGAGATCATCGAGCGGCGCGACGCCGTGCGCTCCTCGCCCCTGTTTTCCGTCGCGCTCGCACTCGTCCTGCTCGGTGCCTTCACCAAGTCGGCGCAGTTCCCGTTTCATTTCTGGCTGCCGCACGCCATGGCGGCCCCGACGCCGGTCTCGGCCTATCTGCACTCGGCGACCATGGTCAAGGCCGGCATCTTCCTGCTCGCGCGCCTCTGGCCCGTGTTCGCGGGCTCGGGCCCCTGGTTCGTGCTGCTCGGCGGCGTCGGCCTCGCCACCATGCTGATCGCGGCATGGATCGCGCTTTTCAGGAACGACCTGAAGCTGCTGCTCGCGTACTCCACCGTGAGCCACCTCGGCATGATCGTGATGCTGCTCGGCTTCGGCACGCCGGCCGCGGCCGTGGCCGCCGTCTTCCACATCCTGAACCACGCGCTGTTCAAGGCGTCGCTGTTCATGAACGCCGGCATCGTCGATCACGAGGCCGGCGCGCGCGACATGACGCGTCTCGGCGGGCTCGCGCGCGTGATGCCCGTTTCCGCGGCGATGGCCGCGATCGCCGCGGCCGCCATGGCGGGCGTGCCGCTGCTCAACGGGTTCCTCTCCAAGGAGATGATGCTCGAGCAGGCGAGCGGCACCGTCTACGCCGGCGTGGCGTGGCTCGTGCCGGTGCTCGCCACGCTCGGCGCGCTGCTCTCGACGGCCTACTCGGTGCGCTTGCTGCGCTCGGTCTACTTCGGCGAGACGCGGTACGCCGCCGCGCAGGTTCCGCACGACCCGCCGCCCGGGATGTCGCTGCCCGTGGCGGTCCTGATCGTGCCCATCGTCCTCATCGGCGTGTTCCCGGCGCTGGCCGCGCCCCTTGTGGAGCGGGCCGCCTCGGCCGTGGTCGGCGCGTCCCTCGCCCCGCTCGAGCTCGTGCTCTGGCACGGGCTGACCCCCGCGCTCGGCATGAGCCTCGCGGCGCTGCTCGGCGGGCTGGCGCTCGCGCTTTCGGTGTCGCGTACCTCCCGGCTGCTCGCGAGGCTGCCGCGCCCGGACGCGAAACTGCTCTATGAGCGCGGCGTGGACGCCGGCGTCGCGGCAGCGCGCTGGTGCATCGAGCGCTCGCACTCGGGCGAGCTCGCGCGCTACGTCGCCTGCATCGTGGTCGCGATCCTCGCGGTCGCCGCCACCGGCTTCCTGGGCGGCACCCACGAGACGGGGTCGCGGCCTGCCCTCCCCGCGAGCGGCGGGGCGCTGGTCGGCTGGGTGGTGCTCGCGGCCGCCTGCATCGCTGCGCTGCTCGGGCACCGCGATCGGCTGCTACTGCTCATTCTGACCGGCGCCGTGGGCCTCGTCGTGGCCCTGACGTTCGCGCTGTTCTCCGCGCCCGATCTCGCCCTGACGCAGATCTCGGTCGAGGTGGTGGCCGTCGTCCTGCTGCTCCTGGCGCTCAACCTCATGCCGAAGACCACGCCGCGCGAAACGAGCACGCTGAAGCGCTGCTTCGACGGGGTCGTCGCCGGCGCCGCGGGGCTGGCGGCCGCGGGCGGCGCGCTGGCGGTGCTCACGCGGGGGTTCGATCCGATCTCGGCCTACCACCTGGCGGAGGCGAAGCCGGCGGCGGCGGGCAGCAACGTGGTCAACGTCATCCTGGTCGACTTCCGCGCCTTCGACACCTTCGGCGAGATCATCGTCCTGGGCATCGCCGGCATTGCGATCGTGGCGCTGCTCGATCCGGCGCTGCGGGAGGCGGCCGCGCGGGGTGCCTCCGCGCAAGTGGCAAACAGCCCCGCGCCGCCCTCGCCGCTCCTCGCCGTCGGCACGCGCCTGCTGCTGCCCCTCGTGCTGACGGCGGCTCTCTACCTGCTGCTGCGCGGACACAACCTTCCGGGCGGCGGCTTCATCGCCGGCGTGGTCGTGGCGATCGCGTTCCTCATGCAATACGTCGCGAGCGGCCACGACTGGGCGGCGAGGCGGGCGCGGCTCGATGCGCATTCCCTGATCGGCGGCGGCATCCTGCTCGCGGGCCTCGCCGGCATGGGCTCGTGGCTCGCCGGATCGGCCTTTCTTACCAGCGCGCATGGTCATTTCAGCCTGCCCTTGCTCGGGCAGGTCGAATGGTCGTCGGTCCTGCTCTTCGACCTGGGCGTGTTCGCCACGGTGGTCGGCACCGTGCTGCTCGCGCTCGCGACGCTCGCGCGCGTGAAAGGGCCGGTCATCGAGACGGTGGCGCAGGAGCAGGTCGGCAAGGTGGCGCGCGCCGAGCCCCAGCGCGTACGGCGTCGAGGGAGCGCCTAGTGGAGCTTCTGGTGGCGAGCGCGATCGGCCTGCTCACGGCGGTGGGCGTCTACCTGACGCTGCGCCGGCGAACCCTTCCGGTGACGATCGGACTGACGTTCCTGTCCTACGCCGTGAACCTGTTCCTCTTCTCGATGGGCCGGCTCGCGGTCGATCAGCCGCCCATCGTGAGCACCGGGCGCGCCGCCTACGCCGACCCGCTGCCGCAGGCGCTCGTGCTCACGGCGATCGTCATCTCTCTGGGCATGACCGCGCTCATGGTCGTCATGGCGATCCGGGGATACCTGGAAACACGCTCGGACGAAGCGGCCGTCCGCCCCGGCGATGCTGTGCGCGATTTCGGCGGCTCGACCGCGAGGACCGACGCATGAACCACAGCATCGCGCTGCCGGTCGTCCTCCCGGCGCTCACCGCCTGCGTGCTCCTGCTCGCGGCCGGGAACGACCTGCGCCGGCAGCGGCTCGTCTCGCTCGCATCGGTCATCGGCCTGGGCGCGATCGCGATCGGGCTGTTCGCCGGCGCGGCCGGCGGGCCGCAGGCGTACCTGGTCGGCGACTGGCCGGCGCCGTTCGGCATCGTCCTGGTGCTGGACCGGCTCTCGGCGCTGATGCTGCTGCTCACCGCCGCGGTCGGGCTCGCGGCGCTCGTCTACGCTTGCGGCGGCTGGGACGCGCGCGGGCGCCATTTCCACGTGCTGTTCCAGTTCCAGCTCCTCGGCACGAACGGCGCATTCCTCACCGGCGACATCTTCAACCTGTTCGTGTTCTTCGAGGTCATGCTCATCGCCTCGTACGGCCTGGTCCTGCACGGCGGAGGCGCGTGGCGGCTCAAGGCGGGCTTCCAGTATGTCGCCATCAATCTGGTTGCCTCCACGCTCTTTCTCTTCGCGGTGGGCCTCATCTACGGGGTAACCGGCACGCTCAACATGGCGGACCTCGCGGTCAAGGTGAGCTCGCTGCCCGAGGGCGATCACGCGCTGCTGCGCACGGGCGCGCTGCTGCTGTTCACGGTGTTCGCGGTCAAGTGCGCACTCGTTCCCCTGCATTGGTGGCTGCCGCAGGCGTATTCGGCGGCGCCGGCGCCCGCGGTCGCGCTGTTCGCCATCCTGTCGAAGGTCGGCGCCTACGCGATCATCCGCATGCACACCCTCGTCTTCAGCGCCGACCCCGCAGGCGTGTCGACCACGCTGCAGGCGGTGCTGGTTCCCGTCGCCGCCCTGACGCTCGCGGTCGGCGCGGCGGGCGTGCTGGCCAGCCGCTCGATCCTGGGCCTCGCCGCCTACTCGATCATCGGCTCGATGGGGACGCTGCTCATCGCCGCCGCCGGGCTCGAGCCGCGGCAGCTTTCCGCGGCGATCTACTACCTGCTGCACAGCACCCTGGTCGGAGCGGCGCTGTTCCTGCTGGTGGACATGATCGCCGCCAGCCGCGGGCGCGCCGCAGACCGGATCGTGCCCGGGCGCATGGCGCATGCGCGGGTGCTCGGCGCGCTGTACCTGGTTGCCGGCATGGCCGCCGTTGGACTGCCGCCGCTCTCGGGGTTCATCGGCAAAGTCGCCATTCTCGAGAGCGTGCGGGGCGGCCCGATCGGCGCGCTCGCGTGGGGAGTCATTCTCGGGACGAGCCTGCTGCTGATCGTCGGCTACGCGCGCGCCGGTAGCACGCTGTTCTGGACGCCCCCGCCCTCGCCGGTCGGGCTCGTGCGGGCCCGCTCCTTGCCGGCCCTGCCGACCGCGGTCGTCGTGACGCTGCTCGCCGCCACGGCCATGCTGAGCGTCTCCGGCGCCAGCGTCTTGACCATATCTGCTGCCACCGTGAACGAGCTGCTGACGCCCGGCGGCTATATCCGCGCCGTAGGGCTGGGCAGCTCGCCTGGGCCGGAGTGATCATGCGCGCTTCGCTCCTGCCTCATCCGCTCCTGACGCTCCTGGTGGCTTCGGTCTGGGTCCTGATCTCCAACGAGCTGTCGGTGGCGACGGTCCTCGTCGGGGCCGTGTGGGGAATCGCGGTAGCCCGCCTTACGGCTCGCTACTGGCCGGGCCGTCCCCGGGTCGCGCGGCCGATCCTGGTGCTCGAGTACCTGGCGCTGTTCGTCTTCGACGTGCTGATCTCCAACCTCCAGGTCGCCGCCCTGGTCCTGTTCCGGCGCGCGGACGAAATCCGCTCCTGCCTTGTGACGGTGCCGCTCGAGCTGAAGTCGCCCGAAGCGATCGCCGCGCTGGCCGGCACCATCACCCTCACGCCGGGAACGCTGAGCGTGGACGTGAGCGCCGACAGCACCGCGCTGCGCGTGCACTGCCTCGGCACCGCCGAGGGAGAGCGCATCGTCGCAAACGTCAAGCGCCGCTACGAGGACCGTCTGAGGAGAATATTTGAATGATCGAGTGGGCCTCGACGCTCGCGTTCACCGCCGTGCTGGCCGCCATGCTGCTGAGCCTCTGGCGCCTGCTGCGCGGGCCGGCAGCGACCGACAGGATCCTGGCGCTCGACACCCTGGTGATCAATGCCATCGCCGTGGTCATTCTGGCGGGCATCGTCTGGGGAACGAGCATGTACTTCGAGGTGGCCGTGCTCCTCGCGATGGTCGCATTCCTTTCCACCATCGCGCTGTGCAAGTACCTGCTGCGTGGCGACGTGATCGAGTAGAACTCCCGTGCACCCGCTGACCGAAACCGTCGTCTCCCTGCTACTCGTCATCGGCGGGCTGTTCCTGTTCGTCGGCTCGTACGCGCTCGTGAAGCTGAAGGACACGCTGCAGCGCCTGCACGGCCCCACGAAGGCCACGACCCTGGGCATGGGCAGCATCCTGGGCGCCTCGATGCTCTACTTCTGGCTCGGGCAAGGCGCGCCGTCGATCCACGAGATACTGATCGCGCTGTTCCTACTCCTCACCGCGCCGATCAGCGCGCACATGATCGCAAAGGCGCACATACACCTCGCCGAGGATCGCCCGCGCCTCGAGGGGGGTAGCCGGAAGGACGGCCCGGCGGGAGCTTAGAATCGCGGCGTGAACGCGCCGCTCGACGCCCACACGCCCATGATGCAGCAGTACCTGCGCATCAAGGGCGAGCATCCGGACATCCTCGTCTTCTACCGGATGGGCGACTTCTACGAGCTCTTCTACGACGACGCGGAGAAGGCCTCGCGCCTGCTCGACATCACGCTCACGCAGCGCGGAGCGTCGGCGGGCGCGCCGGTGAAGATGGCGGGCGTCCCCGTCCACTCGGTGGAGCAATACCTCGCGAAGCTGGTGAAGCTCGGCGAATCGGTGGCGATCTGCGAGCAGATCGGCGATCCGGCGCTCGCGAAAGGGCCGGTCGAGCGACAGGTGACGCGCATCGTCACGCCCGGGACGCTTACCGACTCGGCGCTCCTCGAAGAGAAGGCGGACAACATCCTTCTCTCTCTTTCGCGAAGCAAGTCCACCGTCGGCCTGGCGTGGCTTTCGCTCACGAGCGGCACGCTACGGGTCGCCGAGATTGCGCCGCAGGCACTGGCGAACGAGCTCACCCGCATCGCACCCGCTGAGGTGCTGGTCGCGGACGACGTCCATCTGGACGGCTACTTCGTCACCCGCCTGCCCGCCTGGCAGTTCGACGTCGAGGGAGGAAGGAGGAAGCTGCTCAAGCAGCTCGGCGCGGCCTCGCTCGCCGGCTACGGGTGCGAGGACCTGACGCTGGCCTTCGGCGCCTGCGGCGCGCTTCTCGAGTACGCAGGCAAGACGCAAGGGCAGGCGCTCGCGCACGTGAGCGCCGTGACGGCGGAGCGGGCGGGCGAGTACCTGCGCCTGGACGCGGCCAGCCGCCGAAACCTGGAGCTCACCGAGACGCTGCGCGGCGAGAGCTCGCCCACGCTTTTCTCGCTGCTCGATCATTGCGCGACCGGGATGGGCAGCCGGCTGCTGCGCCACTGGCTGCACCATCCGCTCCGGGACCGCAAGGCGCTCGGTGCGCGGCACGAAGCGGTCGAGGCGCTGCAGGAGAACTACCAGCCCCTATCGAAGGTGCTGCGGGGCTTCTCGGACGTGGAGCGCATCGCTGCGCGCGTCGCGCTGAAGAGCGTGCGCCCACGCGAGCTCGCCGGCCTGCGCGAGAGCCTCCAGCTTCTTCCGTCGCTGGCCGTGCCGCCCTCCACGCCGCTGCTCGCGGCCCTGAGAGAAGACCTTGCGCTTCCCGAGCAATGCATTTCCTTGTTGACGACGACCCTGGCTGCCGAGCCAGCCGCGCGCGTGATCGACGGCGGCGTGATCGCCGAGGGACACAGCGCCGACCTCGACGAGCTGCGCGGCCTGCAGTCGAACGCGGGCGAGTTCCTGCTCAAGCTCGAGAAGCAGGAGCGGGAAAGGACGGGCATCCCGAACCTGCGCGTAGCGTTCAACCAGGTGCACGGCTACTACATCGAAGTCACGAACGCGCACGCGGAGAAGATTCCCGCGGATTACCGCCGCCGGCAGACGCTGAAGAACGCCGAGCGCTACATCACGCCCGAGCTCAAAGCCTTCGAAGACAAGGCGCTGTCGGCGCGCGACCGCGCGCTCGCGCTGGAGAAGTCGCTCTACGACGCGCTCGTGGAGGCGCTGCAGCCCCACGTGGCGGCGCTGCAGCGCATCGCGCGCGCGCTGGGGCAGGTCGACGTCCTTTGCGGCTTGGCGAGGATTTCACTGGAAAAGAACTACTGCCGTCCGGTCTTCGTCGAGGAGAACTGCATCGAGATCGAGGGCGGGCGCCATCCGGTGGTCGAGGCGCAGATCGAGAGCTTCATCGCCAATGACTGCCGGCTCTCCCCGACGAGGCGGCTTCTCCTCATCACCGGCCCCAACATGGGCGGCAAATCCACCTACATGCGCCAGGTCGCGCTCATCGTGCTCATGGCGCACGTCGGGAGCTTCGTGCCCGCCACGGCGGCGCGCGTCGGACCCGTCGACCAGATCTTCACACGCATTGGCGCGGCCGACGACCTGGCGGGCGGCCGCTCGACGTTCATGGTGGAGATGACCGAGAGCGCCTCGATCCTGCACAACGCGACGGAGCGAAGCCTCGTGCTCATGGACGAGGTCGGCCGCGGCACCTCGACTTTCGACGGCCTTGCGCTCGCGTGGGCGATCGCGAAGCACCTCGTCGAGAGCAACCGGTCGCTGAGCCTGTTCGCAACGCACTACTTCGAGATGACACGCCTCGCCCTCGAGCGCAAGGACGTGGCGAACGTGCACCTGGACGCAGTCGAGCACAAGGACAGCATCGTCTTCCTGCACGCCGTGGAGGAAGGCCCGGCGAGCCAGAGCTACGGCCTGCAGGTCGCCGCGCTCGCCGGCGTGCCGAAGGTTGTGGTCCGGCAGGCGAAGAAATACCTCCAGCTCCTGGAAGAAGCCGCAGTGTCGCGCGGCAACCAGGACGACCTCTTCATGAAGGGCAAGGCGGAAGAGGAGGAACCCGCGGTCGATGCGTTGCGCGAGGAGCTGGCGAAGTACAACCCCGACGAGCTCTCGCCACGCGAGGCGCACGAGCTCCTCTATCGACTCAAGAAGCTGTGATCGACATCGGCGCCAACCTGACGCATTCCGCCTTTCGAGACGACCTCGGCGAGGTCCTCGCGCGCGCGCGCCAGGCGGGGGTGGACACGGTCATCGTCACCGGCACGA
>DASRKB010000239.1:0-2127 GCA_035649175.1 Burkholderiales bacterium
CTCGATTCGCCCGCGCCGGTGCAGGTGGCAAACCAGGAATCTGCCTCCCCCGCCCAGGAATCTGCAGCCCACGCCCAGGAATCCGCCGCCCCCGTGAAGCCGCTCGCCCCGGGCGTGCATCGCATCGTCGTGCGCTGCGAGCAGGAGGCCTGGATCGAGGTACGCGACGGGCTCGATCGGCTTCTCATCTCATCGCTCAATCCCGCCGGCACCGAGCGCGTGGTGCGCGGCCGGCCGCCTTTCAGCCTCGTGATCGGCAATGCGCAGCACGTGCGCGTGACCTACGACGACCGCCCGATAGATCTTCAACCCCACACCCGGGTCGAGGTCGCTCGCTTCACGTTGCAATGAACAGACGCTTCTCACGGCAGGTCCGGGTCGGCAACGTGCCGATCGGTGGCGGGGCGCCGATCGTGGTGCAATCGATGACCAACACCGACACGGCGGAAGTGCAGGCGACCGCACGCCAGGTCGAGGCGCTCGCGCGCGCGGGCTCCGAGCTCGTGCGCATCACCGTTAACACGCCTGAGGCCGCCGCGCAGGTCGCGCGCATCCGCGAGCGGCTCGATGCGATCGGCTGCCGGGTCCCGCTCGTCGGCGACTTCCACTACAACGGTCACAAGCTGCTCACGCAGTATCCCGACTGCGCCGCCGCGCTGGCCAAGTACCGCATCAACCCGGGCAACGTCGGCAGGGGCGCGAAGCGCGACGAGCAGTTCGCCACCATGATCGAGTGCGCCCTGCGCCATGACAAGCCGGTGCGCATTGGCGTGAACTGGGGCAGCCTCGACCAGGCGCTGCTCGCCCGGCTGATGGACGAGAACGCGAAGAATGCGTCGCCTCACGACTCGACCGAGGTGATGCGCGAGGCGGTGATTCGTTCGGCCCTCGATTCCGCGCAGCAGGCCGAGGAGCTCGGGCTCCCCGCCGAGCGCATCGTGCTCTCCTGCAAGATGAGCCGGGTTCAGGACCTGATCGCGGTCTACCGCAGTCTCGCGGCGCGCTGCGACTACGCGCTGCACCTCGGCCTCACCGAGGCCGGCATGGGGTCGAAGGGTATCGTCGCCTCGAGCGCCGCCATGGCGGTGCTGCTGCAGGAAGGCATCGGCGACACCATCCGCATCTCGCTTACGCCGGAGCCGGGCGGCGAGCGCACGCGCGAGGTGCAGGTCGCGCAGGAGCTCCTGCAGAGCATGGGCTTGCGCGCCTTCAGTCCCATGGTCAGCGCCTGCCCGGGCTGCGGCCGCACCACGAGCACGATCTTCCAGCAGCTGGCAGGGGACATCCAGGCGTTCCTGAGGGAAAAAATGCCCGATTGGCGCAACTCCCATCCGGGCGTGGAGAACATGCGCGTCGCGGTGATGGGGTGCGTGGTGAACGGACCGGGCGAGTCCAAGCATGCCGACGTCGGCATCAGCCTGCCGGGCACCGGCGAGGTGCCGGTGGCGCCGGTCTACGTCGACGGCAAGAAGACCGTGACGTTGAAGGGCGAGCGCATCGCCGAGGAGTTCCGGGCGATCGTCGAGCGCTACGTGGCCGAGAAGTACCGCTAGTGGACAAGGTGAAGCCGGCCCTGCTGCGGGGCTTCGACCAGGAGTATCTGCCGTACGAGCAGCTGCAGTTCAATGCGCTCGTCGAGCTCGTGCGCACCACCTTCGAGCGCTTCGGCTTCCTGCCGATCGAGACGCCGTCGGCGGAGCGTAAGGAGATTCTCACCTCCAAGGGCGGTGTCGAGAAGGAGATCTACGCCCTGGCGCGCCTCGCCGCCGGCGACGACGAGGACGAGGCGGCGACCAAGGGCGCCCTGCGCTTCGATCTGACCGTCCCGCTCGCGCGCTATGTGGCGATGCGCGAGCGCGAGCTCGCCTTCCCCTTCCGGCGCTACCAGATCCAGCGCGTCTGGCGCGGCGAGACGCCGCAGGCTCGCAAGGGGCGCTTCCGCGAGTTCTACCAGTGCGACATCGACATCATCAACCGCGAGCGCCTCTCGATCCTCGCCGAGGCGGAGATCCCGAGCGTCATCTACAGCGTGTTCCGGGAGATGGCGATCGGCGAGTTCCGCATCCGCATCAGCAACCGCAAGGTGCTGCGCGCGCTGCTGCACAGATTCGAAGTGCCGGAGGCGCG
>DASRKB010000240.1:0-22603 GCA_035649175.1 Burkholderiales bacterium
GCCAGGATCGAGGAAAAAGCGTACATGCCTGCCGCGATATCCGCGGCCGGGATGCCGGCCTTGGCCGGCGACTCGGGCGTGCCCGTCACGGAGAGCAGCCCGGCTTCGCACTGCACGAGGAGGTCGTAGGCTTTCTTGGCGGCGTACGGGCCCGCGGGACCGTAGCCCGAGATGCCGCAACAGATGAGCCGCGGATGCCGCTTCCTCAGCGCCTCGGCGCCGAGCCCGAGGCGCTCGACCGCGCCCGGGGCGAGGTTCTGCAGGAACACGTCGGCCCTGCCGATGAGCCTGGCGAGGATTTCCCTCGCTTCCGGGTGCTTTACGTCCAGGGCGAGGCTCTCCTTGGAGCGGTTTACCCAGACGAAGTGCGACGAGAGGCCCTTTACCGTCCGGTCGTACGCGCGCGCGGGATCACCCCCTGCGGGACGCTCGATCTTGATGACGCGCGCGCCGAGCTCGGCGAGCTGCCGCGTGGCGAAGGGTCCGGCAATGACCTGCTCGAGCGCAACGACCGTGATGCCCTCCAGCGGCCTCATGCGAACCGGATCGTCAATCCCTGCAGGCCGGTGAGCTCGGTGCGCCACGTTTCGCCCGGGGCCACGGGATGCGCGTCGGTGAGCACGCCCGTGGTGACAATCTCACCGGCGGTGAGCGGCGGCGCCTCGGGCTCGCGGGCGAGAAGCTCGACGAGGTATCCGAGCGAGAGCAGCGGGCTGCCCAGTACGTTGGCCCCGGTGCCTTGGTCGACGAGTTTCCCGTCCCGGAAGAGCTTTGCCTCGACCCGGGCGAGCGCATCTGGGTCGGCAAGCGGCAAGGGCGCGCCGACCACGAGGCGGCCATGCAGGCCGTTGTCGGCGGTGCAGTCGGCGATGGTGACCTTCCAGCCGGGGTGGCGGCACTGCACGATCTCGACCGAATGCGCCATCCACTCGATCGCCTCCGCGAGCCGGCCGGGCCGAGGCGCGGCCCGCAGCTTGAAGCAGATCTCGGGCTCGATGCGCGGCTGCACCAGACCCTCCAGCGAAACGCTCGCCTGCTTGCCGGACGCGAGGATGAGTGTCCGGTCATAAATCGTGCCCCACATGGGTTCGTGCACGCCGTAGCGGGGCCACAGCGTGCGGTTCGTGAAGCCGATCTTGCGTCCCACCGGCATCCAGCCCTGCGCGAGCCGGTGACGATGCAGGTCCATGGCGGCGCGGTAACCGCCGGCGGGCGTAAGCCCGGGATAGCGCTCGCTGAACGGCGCGACTTCGCGCGGCGAGCGCTCGAGCTCGATCAGTTCGTCGGCAAGCATCGGGCGATTCTAGCGAGTTGCACGCTGTCCCCCGGCATGCCACAGTACCCGGCCATGGATCCCGCGCTCGCCTGGGCCATCCTGGGCCTGGTGCTCGTCATCGCCGAGCTTCTCACCGGCACCTTCTACCTTCTCATGTTCGGCGCGTCGGTGTTCGGGGCGGCGGGGGCCGCCTACTTCGGCCAGCCGTTCGCGCTACAGGCCATCGTCGCCGCGGCGATCGCCGGCTTCGGCTGCTACGGCGTGCATGCCTACCGGGAGAAGAATCGCCAGCAGCAGATGCCGCCGATAGACTCCGGCATGCCGGCGAGCTTCGAGAGCTGGGTGGACGTCGGCGCGCGCCTGGCGCGCGTGCGCTATCGCGGTGCGAGCTGGGATGCGCGGGTAGAGGGTGCGGAGGGCATCGAGCCGGGCGCAACGGTATACGTCGTTGCAGCGGACGGCAACACGCTGCGCGTGGCGAAAAGCCGCCCTTAGGGCGGTCAAGGGGAGGGGAAATGTTCTGGAAGCTCGCGGTCGCAATCGCGGCGGCGGTCGCCGCGTCGGTCATCCCGGCGCTGTCGCCCTACTGGTTCTGGATCCTGCTCCTCGGCGTGGCGATCGCCTTCGTCATCGAGGGTGTGCGCATCGTGCCGCAGCAGAGCGCGTGGGTGATCGAGCGCCTCGGGCGCTTTCACGGGACGCTCGAGCCCGGCCTCAACCTGATCATTCCGTTCCTCGACCGCGTCGCGTACGTGCATTCGCTCAAGGAGGTGCCGCTCGACGTGCCCGAGCAGGTGTGCATCACCAAGGACAACACCCAGCTCGGCGTCGACGGCATCCTGTACTACCAGGTCACGGACCCGCGGCTCGCCTCGTATGGCTCGTCAAACTACACCATGGCGATTACCCAGCTCGCGCAGACCACGCTGCGGAGCGAGATCGGCAAGATGGAGCTCGACAAGACCTTCGAGTCGCGCGACGAGATCAACAAGCAGATCGTGAGCGTGCTCGACGAGGCCGGGCGCAACTGGGGCATCAAGGTGCTGCGCTACGAGATCAAGAGCCTCACGCCGCCCGACACGATCCTGCGCGCGATGCAGGCGCAGATTACCGCGGAGCGCGAGAAGCGCGCGCTGATCGCCAAATCCGAGGGCCAGCGCCAGGAGGAGATCAACCTCGCCGACGGCGAGAAGCAGGCCGCGGTGCTGCGCTCCGAGGGCGAGAAGCAGGCGGCGATCAACAAGGCGCAGGGCGACGCCACCGCCATCCGTGTCATCGCCGAGGCGACCGCGGCGGGCGTGCGGGCGGTCGGCGAGGCGATCGGCGACAAGGGCGGACTCGAGGCGGCGAACCTCAAGGTGGCGCAGCAATATATCGAGGCGTTTGCCAACCTGGCCAAAAGCTCCAATACCCTCATCGTCCCCACCAGCGCGAGCGATGTGGCGGGCGTCCTCGCCACCGCGATGACGGTGCTCGACAAGACGCGGCAGGGCCAGCTGGCGGTGAAAGCCTGAACCGCCGGGTCGCCGGTGGGTCAAATCGGGATGGCTAACTTCCTGCAGCGGGCCGCGGCGCTGGCGGTCGGGATCGTCCTCACCATCTTGGCGCTGGTATTCGCTTCGGTGATGCTTGCGCTCGCGGCCGCCATCGCGCTGGTCCTGGGGGGCTGGCTGTGGTGGCGCACCCGGGCCCTGCGCCGCGAGCTCCGGCGCCGCGCCGCGGAGCGCCCGAAGGAAGGCGCGGTCGTGATCGAGGGCGAGTACCGCCGGATCGACGAGCGCTAGGCCGTCTGCGCCGCGCGGCGGCGCACGGCGAGCTGCGCCGCGGCGACGACGCTCAGCAGGACCAGTCCCACCGCATCGGTGTAGACCCCGGGCTTGATCAGGCACAGCGCGCCCGCCACGAGCACCACCCGGTGCCACATCAGGGCGTAGCCGAACAGCCATCCGAACAGGCCACCGGCGAGGCAGACCACGCCAACCGAGGCCGTGGCGACCGACCAGACGACGAAGGGCCAGCCGCTGCTCCAGTCATCGACGATCAGCAGCAGCCGGGGCTCGTAGACGAACATGAATGGCACGATGTAGGCGGGCGCGGCGGCGCGCATCGCCGCGAAGCCCGACTGCCACATGTTGGCCTTCGCCAGGCTTGCCGCGGCGAAGACCGCGAGCGCGACCGGCGGCGTGATCGCCGAGAGGATGGCGAAGTAGAACGCGAACATGTGCGCGGGCGGCACCACGAGCGCCTTGCACTGCTCGGGCGTGAGCCCCGGAGCGCAGTTGTCGGTCCCGAGCTTGATGAGCGCCGGGATCAGCAGGGCGACCATCATGATGTAGGCCGGCGTGGTCGGCATGCCCATGCCGAGGATGATCCCCGCCATGGCCGTGAGGACGAGCGCGAGGATCAGCGTGTCCTGCGCGAGCGCCACCACGATCTGGGTGAAGACGATGCCGAGGCCGGTGATGGTCACCGCGCCGATCACGATGCCCGCCGCGGCGCAGGCCATCGCGACCGCGAGGGTGTTCTTGGCGCCCTCTTCGAGCGCGTCGAGCACGCTCCGCCAGCTGATTCCCTCGCGCGTGGTCCGGCGCAGCAGCGCGAGCGGGAGACAGGACAGCGCCCCGGCGAGGGCGCAGAGCGGCGCGGAGTAGCCCTGGATCAGGCCGATAAGCACGATGAGGATCGGCACGAACAGGTGCCCGCGCGCCACCATCACCGAGGCGAAGCGGGGCAGCTCCGCCGCGGGGACCCCGGCGAGCTTGTAGCGCTTCGCCTCGAAGTGGACCGCGGAGAAGACCGCGAGGTAATAGAGGAACGCCGGGACGATTGCCCATACTGTGATCTGCGCGTACGGCACGACCAGGAACTCGGCCATCACGAAGGCCGCCGCGCCCATGATCGGCGGCATGAGCTGCCCGCCGGTCGAGGCGACCGACTCGACGGCGGCGGCGAAGGGCGGGCGGAAGCCGGTGCGCTTCATGAGCGGGATGGTGATCGGGCCGTCGACCATGACGTTCGCCACCGCGCTGCCCGAGACGGTGCCGAAAAGGCTCGAGCTCACCACCGCCACCTTGCCCGGTCCTCCGGCATAGCGCCCGGTGATCGACATCGAGAAATCCATGAAGAGCTGCCCCGTGCCGCTTTTCTCCATGAAGGCGCCGAACAGCACGAACAGCATCACGTACGAGGCCGAGACGCCCAGAGTGGAGCCGAAGATGCCTTCGGTCGAAAGGTAGAGCTGCTCGAGCAGCGTGGGGAGCGCCACTTTGGTGCTGAGGGCATAGGACAGAAAGGCGATCGCCGTGAGGGGCAGCGCCCAGCCCAGCACCCGGCGCGTCGCCTCGAGCACGACCACCACCGCGGTAATCGCCCAGAACGTGTCCTGCGCGGTGAGCTCGTCGATGTAGATGATGCGGTTGGTGTAGTACTCGTAGTTGAAGAAGATGTGCAGCACGATGCCCCAGCCCAGGAGCATCAGCACCATGTCGAGCGCGCGCCAGCCCCAGCCTCCCCCCGCGCGCGAGGGAAAGAGCAGGAACACGAGCGTGAGCGCGAACATCAGGTGCGTGCCGCGGAAGATGAGCGCCTCCGGCGGACCGAAAGCGGCCACGTACATGTGGTAAAGCGACATCGCGATGGCGATCAGCGCCACCGCGACCCTGAAGATTTGTGCTCGCGGCGCTGTCGCCGCGTCTTGTTCCTGCAACCCCTCCTCCTTCCCCGGGAAGGGTATTACATCGCGCCGGCTTCCTTGTAGAACTTGGCCGCGCCCTTATGGAACGGCACGCCGATGTCGAGCGCCATGTCCTTCGGCGTGATGCCGTCGATCGCCTTCACGACCGCCGCCATGGCCGGGACGTTCTGCGCCATCGCCTTGGTCATCTGGTAGACCGTGTTCTCCGGCAGGTCGCAGGCCACGACCACGTGCGTGGAGTAGCCGATCACGGGGACGTCCTTGTCCTGCTTGGGATAGGTGCCCGCCTTGATGATGAGCTTGTTGTGGCCGGGATTGGCCTTCTTGATGGCGTTGAAAGTCGCATCGTCCACCGGCACGAGCTCTACGTCGCGCGCGCTGGCGAGATCCATCACTGCCGAGGCCGGGGCAGTGGTACCGAGCGTGAACACCTGCGCGTGGCCGTCCTTCATCATCGACACGGCGTCGTTGTAGCCAGCCTGGAAGTTGGCGCGCGCGAGGGACTGGTAGGTCATGCCGTTCAGCTTGAGCACCTGCTCCGTCAGCAGCTCGCCCGTGTTGCCCTTGGGCTGGGTCACCAGGGCTTTGCCCTTGAGGTCCTTCAGCGACTTGACGTTGGCGTCCTTGAGCGCGACCACCTGGAAATATTGGGGGTACAGGTTCGCGAGCTGGCATACGTTGGTGACTTTCTTGGGGTACGGCTTCTCCCCCTGCACGCCGAGCACCGTGCTGTTCGAGTTGCCAAGGCCGATATGGGCCTTGCCTTCGTCCACACCGCGGATGTTGGCGATGCCGGCGCCCGGCGTCTGGGTGATGCTGAGGCCCGGGACCGACTTCTCCCACATGCCCTTCAGCGCGCCGCCCAGGGGAATCCAGGAGCCGCCCTGCGGTCCGGTCATGAAGGTCACTTGCTGCGCTGCGACAGGGGCTGCGAAAGCGGCGCCCAGGGCGAGCGCCAGAAGCTTGCGTTTCATTGAATCATCCTCCTCGATTGGGACGCGAAATCCTACACCACCCGGGTCAACACCGGCTGCCCGGAAAAATGCCGTCGCAGGTTCTCGATCTGCAGGTCGCCCATCGCCTTGCGCGTCTCGACGGTGGCGCTACCGACGTGCGGCAGCAGCACCGCGTTGTCCAGGGTGAAGAACGCCGGCGGCACGCGCGGCTCGTCGAAGAAGACGTCGAGCCCGGCCCCGGCGATGCGCTTCTCCTGCAGGTAGCGAAGCAGGACCGGCTCGTCGACCACCGAGCCGCGCGCGATGTTGACCAGGTAGCCCTGGGGGCCAAGCGCGTCGAGCACCTTCGCATTGATCATGCGAAGGGTCTCCGGCCCGCCGGGCGTTACCACCATGAGGACGTCGGAGTTCTTCGCCAGCGTGGCGGGATCGGGGTCGTAGGGGTAGGGCACGTCCTTCTTGCGCCGGTTGTGGTACCGGATCTTCATGCCGCAGGCGAGCGCCCGCTTCGCGATCGCTTCCCCGATGCGACCGAGGCCGAGGATACCGAGCGTCTTACCGCCCGCGGAAGTGGTCAGCGGGTAGGGCCCCTTCGCCGCCCACTGGCCGGCGCGCAGGTAGACGTCGGACTGCGGGAACTTGCGCAGCGTCATGAGCACCAGCGCGAGCGCGGTGTCGGCGACGCAGTCGTTCAGCACGTCCGGGGTGTTGGTGACGATGAGCCCGCGCTTCTTCGCGTCGTCGAGGTTGATCGCATCCACGCCGACGCCGAAGTTGGAGATGATCTCGAGCTTCGGGAACTGATCCATGAATTCGCCGTCGACGCTCAGCGGGCCGAAGGTCGCAAGCCCCCGGGCATTCCGGTGCTTCTGGATGAAGAACTGCGGGTCCGGGGCTTCCCAGAGCTTGTGCGCGTCGAACTCGGCCATCAGCGTGGCCTGCGTGCCGGCGTGGCCGGCGGTGGTGAGGATGATCTCGGGTTTCATAGCTTGTATTTTGCGGCTAGGGCTTCGGCGCCGCGCGCGAGGATGCCGACGTCCGCGCCCACGGCGACGAACAGCGCGCCGCAGGCGAGCCAGTGGCGCGCGTCGGGCTCGCTGGGGGTCAGAATTCCGGGCGCCTTGCCGCACTTGCGAATGCGGCGGATTGCGTCGTCGATGAGGGGCTTCACCTTCGGGTGCGCGATCTCGCCGGCGTAGCCGAGCGAGGCGTGCAGGTCGGCCGGGCCGATGAACACGCCGTCGATGCCCTCGATGGCGCAGATCGCCTCGATGGCGTCGAGCGCTCCCTGCGTTTCGACCTGCACGAGGAGGCAAAGCTCGTCCTGCGCCTTGCGCGCATAGTCCTTGACGCGCCCGAAGCGCGAGGCGCGCGTGGTGCCGGCGACGCCGCGCACGCCTGCCGGCGGGTAACGTGTCGCCGCGACCGCCTGTCTAGCCTCCTCGGCCGTGCTCACGTAGGGCACGAGGAGCGTCTGCGCGCCGATGTCGAGCACGCGCTTGATGATGACGGTGTCGTTCCATGCCACGCGCACGACCGGATGGGCGGGGTAGGGCGCGGCGGCCTGCAGCTGGGTCAGCAGGCTCTCAAGGTCGTTGGGCGAGTGCTCGGTGTCGAGCAGGATCCAGTCGAAGCCCGCGCCGGCGATCACCTCGACCGTATAGTTCGACGACAGGCTCGACCACAAGCCGATCTGCGCCTTTCCGGCCTTGAGCGCGCGCTTGAAGGGATTCTGCGGAAGCTCCATCAGTGGATCTCCGGCTCGGGTATGGGCGCGGTGCCCTCCAGGAAATCAAAATCGCAGCCCTCGTCGGCCTGCTTGACGTGGCGGCTGAAGATGGCGCCGTAGCCGCGCTCGAACTTGCGCGGCGGCTGCTTCCAGGCGTCTTTTCTTCTCTGCATCTCTTCCGCGGAAACTTGGAGATTCAATTGCCGCTTCTCTACGTCCAGTTCGATCGGGTCGCCGTCGCGCACCAAGGCGAGCGGCCCGCCGACGTAGGACTCCGGGGCGACGTGCAGCACGCAGCACCCGTAGCTGGTGCCGCTCATGCGCGCATCCGAGATGCGCACCATGTCGCGCACGCCCTGCTTCAGCAGCTTCTTCGGCACGGGGAGCATGCCCCATTCCGGCATGCCCGGCCCGCCGAGCGGTCCGGCGTTGCGCAGGACGAGCACGCTGCCGGTGTCAACCACGAGGTCGTCGCGATCGATGCGCGCCGCCATGTCGTTGTAGTCGTCGAACACTACTGCCTTGCCCACGTGCCGGTGGATGTTGGTGGCGGAGGCTTTGATCACCGCGCCGCTCGGCGCGAGGTTGCCGCGCAGGACGACAAGTCCGCCGGATTGCTTCAGAGGATTGTCCCGCTTGCGGATGACCTCCGGGTTGTAGATCTGCGCGCCAGCCAGGTTCTCGCCAAGGGTCTTGCCGTTGACCGTTCGACAATCGAGCGCCAGCAGGTCCTTGAGCTCGGAAAGGAGCGCGCGTAGGCCGCCGGCGTAGTAGAAGTCCTCCATGAGGTAGCTATCGCCGGACGGGCGCACGTTGGCGAGGAGCGGCGTCTTCGCAGAGAACTCGTTAAAGCGCTCGAGCGGCAGCTTGTGGCCGGCGCGCCCCGCCATGGCGACGAGGTGGATGAGCGCGTTGGTCGAGCCGCCCATCGCCATCAGGGTGACGATGGCGTTGTTGAAAGATTCGTTCTTCAGAAGGTCCCTCGGCTTGAGGTCCTCCCACACCATCTCGACGATGCGCTTGCCGGAGAGCGTCGCCATCTTCGCGTGGTTGGAATCCGGCGCCGGGATGGAGGACGCGCCCGGCAAGCTGAGGCCCAGGCTCTCGGCGATCGACATCATGGTCGCCGCAGTACCCATCGTCATGCAGGTGCCCGGCGAGCGGGCGATGCCGTCCTCGATTTCCTGCCAGTCGCGCTCGGTGATGTTTCCCGCGCGCAGCTCGGCCCAGTATTTCCAGCTGTCGGAACCTGAGCCCAGCGTGTCTGCTCGCCAGCGGCCGTTCAGCATCGGCCCGGCCGGCACGTAGATCGCGGGTACATTCATGCTGGTCGCGCCCATGATGAGCGCAGGCGTCGTCTTATCGCAGCCGCCCATCAGCACCGCGCCGTCGGCGGGATAGGAGCGCAGGAGCTCCTCGCATTCCATGGCGAGGAGGTTGCGGTACATCATCGTAGTGGGCTTCTGCATCGGCTCGGCGAGTGAGATCGCCGGCATCTCCACCGGGAAGCCGCCGGCTTGCCAGATGCCACGCTTCACTTCCTCGGCGCGCTGACGGAAGTGCGTATGGCAGGAATTGATTTCCGACCAGGTATTGATGATCGCGATGACGGGCTTGCCGGCGTAGTCCGTGCGGTCGTAGCCCATTTGCGCCGTGCGCGAGCGGTGCCCGAACGAGCGCAGGTCCTTTACCCCGTACCAGCGATGCGAACGTAGCTCCTCGGGCTTTTTGCGGGCCGACATGCGTGGGAAATTCTAAATTACACTCCGCAGCCTCATGGCGGATGCTTTCACCTTCAGGGCCGCGCCGCTCACGCGGGCGATCGAGGCGGTGGTCGCCGCGGGGGGGAGCGAGCCGCGCGAGGCCCGGCTCGTCGCGGAGAACCTCGTCACCGCGAACCTCCTCGGCCACGACTCGCACGGTATCGGCATGATTCCGCGCTACGTCGACGCGCTGCTCGAGGGCGGGCTCGAGGCGAACCGGCATCCCAAGGCCACGCTGGACACCGGGGCGCTCCTCGCGCTGGACGGCTGTAAGGGATACGGGCAGACGATCGGCCTCGAGGCCATGCAGATGGGCATCGACCGGGCGAAGCGCCATGGCTCCTGCGTCATGGCGCTCGCGAACACGCACCACCTCGGCCGCATTGGGCACTGGGCCGAAATGGCGGTCGCCGAAGGGCTGGTCTCCATCCATTTCGTGAACGTCATCTCGCATGCCCGCGTGGCGCCCTACGGCGGCCGCGACGCGCGCTTCGGCACCAATCCTTGCTGCATCGGCGTGCCGCTCCCCGGCGAGCCGCCCTTCATCCTCGACTTCGCGACGAGCGCCGTGGCGCAGGGGAAGCTGCGCGTCGCGCACAACAAGGGGGAGAAGGTGCCGCCTGGGCGGCTCATCGACGAGCAGGGCCGGCCGACCGACGACCCGCGCTACGCGGTGGTGCCGCCGCTTGGGGCGATGCTGCCCTTCGGCGAGCACAAGGGCTCGGGCATGGCGATCGCCTGCGAGTTGCTGGGCGGGGCGCTGACAGGTGGCGGGACCTGGCATTTCACCGAGTCGAGCCAGCAGCGCGTGATGAACGGCATGCTTACGGTCCTCATAGACCCGGCGCCTTTGGGCACGGTGAGCGCGTTCGAAAAGGAGACGCGGCTTTTCGTCGACTGGCTGCGCGGCTCGCGCGTGGCGCCGGGGTTCGACAAGGTACGCATCGCCGGTGAGCCGGAGCGCGAATTCCGGGCGACGCGCGAGCGCGAGGGCATCCCGGTCGATCCCACCACCTGGCGAGAGATTGAGACGGCGGCGGAGAAGGTGAAGCTCGACCCGGCCAGCGTGCGTGCGCTGGCGCAGCGTTAGAATCGCCGGGGCATGCCGCGTCTCGACGACGTCGATCCGAAGCACCGCTGGGACCGGCCGCTTCAGGCGCCTGGCCGCACCCAGGTCGACTTCGAGGAGCGCGTCGACTTCCGCCGGCTGCACGACTACCGACTCGCGCGCGTGCGCGCTGCCCTCGCCCAATCCGGCCTCGGCGCGCTGCTCTCATTCGACCAGCACAACATCCGCTACACGACGAGCACGGTGATCGGCGAGTGGGCGCGCGACAAGCTGACGCGCTATTCGCTCATCAGCGGGAACGGCGAGCCCTACATCTGGGACTTCGGCAGCGCCGCGCGGCACCACAAGCTTTATGCGCCGTGGCTGCGGGCGGACCATTGCCGCGCCGGGCTGCTCGGCATGCGCGGCGCGGTCGGCGCGGATCTCGCCTTGTTCGAGAATGCGGCCAGGGAGGTGAAAGCCATCCTGGAAGAGGAGGGCGTCGCGCGCATGCCGCTCGGCGTCGACGTGGTCGAGCCGCCCATGCTCTTTGCGCTGCAGGAGCAGGGCATCGAAGTGCGCGACGGCCAGCAGGTAATGCTGCAGGCACGCGAGGTGAAGAACGTCGACGAGCTCACGCTGCTCAACATGGCAGCGGCGATGGTGGACGGCGTCTACCAGGACATCGCCGAGGCGCTCAAGCCCGGAGTCAGCGAGTCGCAGATCGTCGCGCTCGCAACGAAGCGCCTCTACGAGATGGGCTCGGACTGCGTCGAGGCGATCAACTCCATCTCCGGCGAGCGCTGCTCGCCGCATCCGCATAACTTCACCGACCGGCTAATCCGCCCGGGCGACCAGGCGTTCTTCGACGTCATCCAGTCCTTCATGGGCTATCGCACCTGCTACTACCGCACGTTCAACGTCGGGCGTGCGACCAACGCGCAGCGCACCGCATATCGCAAGGCGCGCGAGTGGATGGACAAGGCGATCGAGCTGCTCAAGCCCGGCATGTCGAGCGACAAGATCGCGCTTGCGCTTCCCAAGGCCGAGGACATCGGCTTCGCGAGCGAGATGGATGCCTTCGGCCTCAATTTCTGCCACGGCCTGGGGCTCGGCCTGCACGAGCGCCCGCTGATCTCGCGCCTCACCTCGCTACGCGAGCCGATCGAGCTGAAGGCCGGCATGGTCTTCGCGGTGGAGACCTATTGTCCCGCGACCGACGGCGTTTCGGCGGCGCGCATCGAGGAAGAGGTCATCCTCACACCCGCGGGCGCGAAGATCATCTCCCTCTATCCCGCCGAGGAGCTGCCGATTGCCAACCCGTACTGACGAAACGCTCGGTTGGATCGGCGCAGGCCGCATGGGCTACGCCATGGCCGAGCGCCTGGCCAAGGCTCGCTGCGACATCGCGGTGTGGAACCGGACGAAGGAAAAGGCGCAGCCGCTCGAGAAGCACGGCGCAAAGGTGGTGAATGAGCTCGAGGATCTGTCGAGCAAGGATATTCTCTTCGTCATGGTATCCACCTATGAGGACGTGAAGGAGGTCGTCGGCAAGGTCCTTGCTGCCGGCAAGCCGAAGACGTTGGTGGAGTGCTCGTCGATCTCGCTGGAAGGGTCGGCGGAACTGAGAAAGACGCTGGAGAAGGAAAACATCCAGTATCTCGCTGCGCCCGTGAGCGGAAACGCGAGGGTCATCAAGGCCGGCAAGCTGACCTTCGTCGTCTCCGGCCCGAAGGCGGCCTACGAGAAGGCGCGGCCTTACCTCGACATGATGGGCATGGGGTCGAGCTACGTCGGGGAAGGCGAGCTCGCACGCATCGCCAAGATCTGCCACAACGTCATGCTGGGCGTCGTGATTCAGAGCCTCTGCGAGATCACCGTGCTTGCGCAGAAGGCCGGCATGCCCCGGCATGCCTTCCTCGACTTCCTCAACAAGAGCGTGATGGGCTCCAGGTTCACCCGCTACAAGGCCCCGGCGCTGGTGAACCTCGACTTCCACGTGACGTTCACGCCGAAGCTGTTGCGCAAGGATCTCGACCTCGGCCTAGACGCCGGGCGGGAGCTCGAGGTGCCCATGCCGCTTGCCTCGATCACGCGGGATCTCCTGCAGCAGATGATCGGCAACGGCATGACCGAGGAGGATTTTTCCACCTTGCTGCTCATGCAGGCCCGGGCCTCGGGCATTGCCTTGAAGCCGGAGAATGTTCCCGTCCCGGACGGGTTATGATGCGCGCCGAGAGGAGGGGACCATGAAGACCTTAGTCGCATTGCTCACGGCGGCTCTTGCCGCCGTCTCCCTGCACGCCCAAGCGCAGGGGTATCCGAATAAGCCGGTGCAGGTGATCATCTCATTCACCCCCGCGAGCGCCACCGACATCGTCGGGCGCATCGTCACGGCGAAGCTCTCGGAGTACTGGGGTCAGCCGGTCGTGAACGAGAACCGCGCCGGCGCCGGCGGCTCCATCGGGTCCGCGGCGGTGGCGAAGGCTGCCCCCGACGGCTACACGCTGCTCATCAACTCCAACGCGCATTCGGTCAATCCGGCGATCTACGCCAAGCTGCCGTATGAGACGACGAAGGATTTCACCGACATCGCGCCGCTCTCCGAGCTGCCGAATGTTCTCGTCGTCAGCGCCGATTCGCGGTTCAAGACGCTCGCCGACTTTGTCGCCTTCAGCAAGGCCAACCCGGGCAAGATCAATTTCGGGCATGCCGGCGTGGGCAGCGGCACCCATCTGAATACGGTAAAGCTGGTCACGGCGGCCGGCATCGACGTGACGCAGGTGCCGTTCAAGGGAACGCCCGAAGTGGTGGCGGCAGTCCTGAACGGCAGCGTTGATTCCTACTGGGTGCCGATTTCCGCCGGCATCTCGAACATCAAGGCGGGTAAGCTGCGCGCCCTCGCCGTGAGCACCGCCAAGCGGAGCGTGCTGCTTCCGGAACTGGCGACGACCGGCGAGGCTGGGGTGAAGGGAGCCGATTTCGGGCTCTGGTTCGGCATCTGGGGGCCGGCGGGCATGAGCGCCGAGCTGACGGCGAAGATCAACGCCGACGTGCGTCGCGCGCTCGCCGACCCGGGGGTGCGGGAGAAGCTCGCCAATACGGGAAACTCTGCGCTCGACATGTCTCCGGCGGAGTTCGCTCGCTTCGTGCGCAGCGAGATCGATGACTACCGGCGCATCGTGCGCGCCGCGGGAATCAAGCCGCAGTAAGCATCATCCTCTTCAGGGGCACTCCGGTGAGCCGCTGGAGTTCCTCGAAGGAAAGTCCGTCGACTGTCTCGACGACGTGGAGCCCATCGGGCTCCACGTCGATCACGGCAAGATCCGTATAGATGCGGCCGACGCACCGCATGCCGGTGAGAGGGTAGGTGCAACGCTCGACGATCTTGCTTTCGCCCGTCTTCGTCAGGTGCTCCATCATCACGAGCACCTTCCTCGCGCCGACCGCGAGGTCCATCGCGCCACCGACCGCCGGGATGGCGTCGGACGCGCCGGTGTGCCAGTTCGCGATATCTCCAGCCACCGAGACCTGGAACGCGCCGAGGATGGCGTAGTCAAGGTGCCGGCCGCGGATCATGGCGAAGGAATCGGCGTGGTGGAAGTACGCGCCGCCCGTGAGCAGCGTCACCGGATCCTTGCCGGCATTGATGAGGTCCTCGTCTTCGCTTCCCGGCGCGGGCTTCGGGCCCACGCCGAGGATGCCATTCTCACTGTGAAGGATCACCTCCCGCCCCTTGGGTAAGTGATCGGCTACCAGGGTCGGCAGTCCGATGCCGAGGTTCACGTAGGCTCCCTCAGGGATGTCGCGCGCCACGCGCGCCGCCATCTGGTTCTTGTCGCGCTTCTTCATCCTTAGGCAGCGTTCCTGAGGGAGGAAGCCACGCGGACCACGCGGCGGACGAAGATGCCGGGGGTGACGACCGATTCCGGGTCGAGAGCGCCAAGCTCCACGATCTCGCGCGTCTGCACCACCGTGCACTTCGCCGCCGTCGCCATCACCGGCCCGAAATTGCGCGCGCTCTTGCGGTAAGTGAGGTTGCCCCAGCGGTCCGCGCGATCGGCCTTGATCAGGGCATAGTCGGCGTGGATCGGATACTCGAGCACGTAGTCACGGCCTTCAATGTGCCGCGTTTCCTTTCCCTCGGCGAGCCGCGTGCCATGCGCGGTGGGCGTAAAGAAGGCACCGATGCCTGCGCCCGCGGCGCGGATGCGCTCGGCGAGAGTCCCCTGGGGCACGAGCTCGAGCTCGATCTTGCCCGCGCGGTACAACGCGTCGAAGTGCCACGAATCCGCCTGTCGCGGAAAAGAGCAGAGGATCCGGCGCACGCGCTTCGCCTTGACGAGCGCCGCGAGGCCCGTATCGCCGTTGCCGGCGTTGTTGTTGACGATGGTGAGGTTGCGCGCTCCCTGGGCAATCAAGGCGTCGATCAGCGCTGCGGGCATGCCGGCGTTGCCGAAGCCGCCGATCATGATGATCGCCCCGTCCGGGACGTCAGCGAGCGCGGCCTCGGGGCTGGCCATCGTCTTGTCGATCATCGAGGCGGAATTATGTCACTGCGCTTTTCCGCGCAGCGATGTTGACGCACAGCTTTAGCTCACCATCACATCTACCTGATTCTTATAACTTCTAGCCTACAACTTTGTAGCTGAAAAAGTGATGCTAAGTGCTTGTCATGGATACAGAAAATCCTTGACCTCACAAGAAGTCTCCGATTAGAGTGGCAAAACGTAGAAAAAAGTGGCTTAAGAGGCCAAATGGGCGGAGGTTTTCACGGGGCGGCGGTGGTCACGCTCGACGCCAAAGGGCGCGTCGCTATCCCTACGCGCCATCGCGGCTCGCTTCTCGATTCGGGGAAGTCCTTGGTCCTTACCGCGCATCCCGAGGGCTGCGTGCTGATGTACCCCGCCGCCGAATGGGAGCCCGTGCGCGCACGCGTAGAAGCCTTCCCGAGCTTTCACCCGCAGGCGAGCTGGTGGAAGCGCCTTCTGCTCGGGTTCGAGGAGCACGTCGGCGCGGACGGCTCCGGGCGCGTGCTCCTGCCGCCGGCGCTGCGCCAGCACGCGAAGCTCGAGCGCGACGCGATGATGGTCGGACAGGGCCGCTATTTCGAACTCTGGGATGCCGCGCTGTGGTCGACGAAGCTCGGCCAAGCGCTCGCCGGCGGCGTAGCGCCGCCTCCCGGGATGGAGGACTTCTCCCTTTGAGCCCGGATCATGCACATCCCAGTACTCGCTCGCGAGGCGATCGAGGCGCTCGCGATCCGGGCCGATGGAAGCTACCTGGACGGCACCTTCGGGCGCGGCGGACACAGCCGGGCGATCCTCGAGAGGCTCGGGGCAGAGGGTCGGCTGATTGCGCTCGACCGGGATCCGGAGGCGGAGCGCGCCGCGCACGGCATCGACGATCGGCGCTTCACCTTCTACCGCGCGCGGTTCTCGCAGCTCGCGCAGGTGCTCGAGGGCCGACAGATGCAGGGAATGCTCTTCGACCTGGGCGTGTCATCGCCGCAATTACAGGACGCCGGACGCGGCTTTTCCTTTCGGGCCGACGGTCCGCTCGACATGCGCATGGACCCCACGCAGGGCGAATCGGCGGCGCAATGGCTCGCCCGCGCAGAACAACAAGAAATCGCTGAGGTGATCCGCGACTATGGGGAAGAACGGTTTGCTAAACAGATTGCAGCGACGATTGCTGCTGCGCGCCGCCGCGAGCCAATCGTCCGTACCCGGCAACTGGCCGATCTCGTGGCTCAGGCGGTCCGTACACGCGAGCCGGGCCAGGATCCGGCGACGCGCACCTTTCAGGCTCTACGGATTCACATCAATCGGGAGCTTGAGGAGGTGTCGCTGATGCTTCCCCAGGCCCTCGCCTGCCTGTCGCCCGGCGGGCGCCTCGCCCTGATCAGCTTCCATTCGCTGGAGGACCGCATCGTCAAGCGCTTCCTGCAGCGCGCGGCGCGGCCCGAGGTCCCCCGGGATCTCCCGCTGCGTGCCAGTGAAATGCCACAACCGGTCGTCAGAATCGTGGGGCGTGCGCAGCGCCCGTCCCGCCAGGAGACAACAACAAATCCGCGTGCGCGCAGCGCCATCCTTCGGGTGGCCGAGCGCACTGCGGTGCCCTACACGAACTTACGGATCGAGCCCGGCGCGCGGTGGCGAAACTGAACCTCCTCCTCCTCGCGGTTCTCGTCGCCTGCGCGCTCGGGCTCGTCACCTCGCAGCACAAGGCGCGCAAGCTTTTCTCGGACCTGGAGCGCGAGCACGCCCGGGCCCGCGAGCTCGACGTGCACTACGGCCGGCTGCAGATCGAGGCGAGCACTTGGGGCCTGCATCCGCGGGTGGCGAAGATCGCCGCGGGCACACTGGGCTTGCGCGCCCCCGATCCCCGGCGCCTTCAGGTGGTGTCGAGCCAAGAGCGCAGGTGAAGGCCGCAACCCAGGGCTTGGTGAGGCTGCCGGTGTGGCGCGCGCGGCTGGTGCTCGCGGCGCTCGTGGCCGCTTTCGCCGTGCTGGCCGCGCGCTCGGTGTACCTGCAGACGTTGCGTACCGACTTCCTGCAAGAGAAGGGCGAGGCGCGCTATTCACGGGTGCTGGAGATCCCGGCGACGCGCGGAAGGATCCTGGACCGCAACGGCGAGGCGCTGGCGGTGTCCACGCCGGTCAAGTCGATCTGGGCGATTCCTTCGGACGTGGAGCTGACGCGCCGCGACGTGCGCAAGCTCTCGGGGCTCCTCGGAACGAGTGCGAACGAGATCGAACGCAAGCTGTCGGGCGCCTCACGCGACTTCGTGTACCTGAAGCGCCTTGTGGCTCCAGAGACCGCCGAAGCCGTGGAGATGCTCGGACTTAAGGGCATCCACCAGCACCGGGAGTTCCGCCGGTATTATCCAGCAGGCGAAGTGACCGCCCACATAGTTGGCTTCACCGGCGTGGAGGAAAGCGGGCAGGAAGGGGTCGAGCTCGCCTACCAGGACACGTTGGGCGGCGTTGCCGGAAGCCGTCGCGTCATCAAGGATCGCATGGGCCGGATCGTGGAGGACGTCGAGTCGATCCGGGCGGCTCAGGACGGCCGCGATCTGACGCTGTCGATCGACGCCAAGATCCAGAGCCTGGCTTTCGGCGCGCTGAAGGAGGCCGTGGCGCGCCACCGAGCGAAGGCGGGTGCCCTCATCGTGCTCGACTGCCGCACCGGGGAAATCCTCGCGCTCGCCAATGTGCCGTCATACAACCCGAACCGCCGGGCGGGGTTGAGCGGCGCTCAGCTGCGTAATCGCGCCATCACCGACCTCTTCGAGCCGGGCTCGACGTTGAAGCCTTTCACCATCGCCCTCGCCATCGAGACGGGCAAGGTAACGCCGCGCACCGTGGTGCCGACCGGTTCGGGTACCCTGACGATGGGGAACTACACCATCCGGGACCTGCATCCCGCGCCTGCCATGACGGTGGCCCAGGTGCTGCAGAAGTCGTCCAACGTAGGGGCCGCGAAAATCGCACTCGCGCTACCGCGCGAGGCCATGTGGAACCTGTTCCGCGGCGTTGGCTTCGGCGCTGCGCCGGCCGTGGGCTTTCCCGGCGCCGCGGCGGGAAGGGTGCGCGACTACAAGCGCTGGCGACCGATCGAACAGGCGACCATGGCCTATGGCCACGGCATTTCCGTGAGCCTCGTGCAGCTTGCGCGGGCGTACACCATCTTCGCCCGCGACGGTGACTTGGTGCCCCTGACGCTGGTCAAGACGGGAACAATGGCGAGCGGCGAAAAGGTGCTTTCGCCCGAGGCGGCGCAGGCCGTGCGCAACATGATGGAGCTCGCGGTCCAGCCCGGCGGCACCGGCCCTCGGGCGCGCATCATGGGATGGCGTGTCGCCGGCAAGACGGGCACGGCGCACAAGCAGGAGAACGGCGCCTACGCCAAGGACAAGTATCTCTCCTCCTTCGTCGGCATCGCGCCCGCCTCGGCGCCGAAGCTGGTGGTGGCGGTCATGATCGACGAGCCGGCGCCCGGGGAGCACTACGGCGGCAGCGTCGCCGCGCCTCTGTTCGCGCAGGTCATGCAGGGGGCGCTGCGTTTGCTAGGGGTGCCGCACGACGCGCCGCTCGAGCCGCTCGAGCCCGCCCAGGACGCTCGGGAGAGCACGTGAGCGCATATTCGAGATGGAACTCACCGAACGCGACCTCTTCGCGCGCCTCGCCGCTCAAGGGGCGATGATCGAGCGGCTCTCCTCGAACAGCCGCCGCTGCACGCCCGGCACGGCTTTCTTCGCTTACCCGGGCGAGGCGGCGGACGGGCGCGCGTATATTCCCGACGCTCTGGCACGCGGGGCCTCCGCGGTTTTCTGGGAGGAGGCCGGTTTCGGATGGCAGGCGCCGTGGCAGGCGCCGAACGTCGGGGTGCGCGGCCTCAGGCAGCGGGCCGGGGCGCTCGCACACGAGTTCCATGGCCGTCCTTCGGAGGCGCTGTGGGTTTGCGGGGTGACCGGGACCAACGGCAAGACCTCCTGCAGCCAATGGATCGCCGCGGCGCTCGGCGCACTCGGATGTAGGACCGGCGTGATCGGAACGCTCGGCAGCGGATTTCCGGGTGCCCTGGCGGGCGCGGTGAACACCACGCCGGATGCGCTCGAGACGCACGCCGTGCTCAAGGGCATGCTCGAGCAGTGCGCGGGCGCCGTCGCCATGGAGGTCTCTTCGCACGGGCTCGCGCAAGGGCGGGTAAATGCTGTGCGGTTCGCTTGCGCGCTCTTCACGAATCTTTCGCACGACCACCTGGACTATCACGGCTCGTTCGAAGCCTACGAGGCCGCGAAAGGACGGCTGTTCGACACGCCGGGCCTACGGTCGGCAGTGCTAAATGTCGACGATGCCGCCGGCGCGCGCCTGGCGCAGCGGCTTGCCGGCAGGGACGTGCGAGTCATCGGGTACAGTCTTTCCAAGGCCGCGACTGCCGAATACCTCCTCGCGGCAGCCGCCCAGGGCCAGCGCGTACGCATCGAGTCAAGCTGGGGGACGGTCGAGGCCGCGGTAAAGCCGTTGGGCCGCTTCAATGTCTCCAACGCTCTCGGGGTGCTCGGCTGTCTGCTCGCCTTCGGCGTGCCTTTCCCAGAAGCGGTCGCCAGGCTCGCCGAGCTGCCGGACGTTCCGGGCCGGATGCAGCGCATCGGGGACGAGCCCCTCGTGGTGGTCGACTACGCGCACACGCCCGATGCGCTCGAGAATGTGCTCGCCGCACTTCGGCCGGTCGCCGATGCGCGCGGCGGCCGGCTCGTGGCGGTGTTCGGCGCCGGCGGCGACCGGGACGCCGCCAAGCGGCCGCTGATGGGTGCCGCCGCGTCGCGGCTCGCGGACTGGGTTGTGCTGACCTCGGACAACCCCCGCGGCGAGGATCCACTCGCGATCATCGCGGCGATCCGGCGAGGCGCAGGCGCCTGCGAGGTCGAGCCCGACCGGCGCCGGGCCATCGAGCAGGCGGTATCACGCGCGGGGTCGCGCGACGTGATCCTGGTCGCCGGCAAGGGGCACGAGAGTAGCCAGGAAATACAAGGGCGCCGCGAGCCGTTCTCGGATGAAGCCGAGGCGCGCGCGGCCCTGGCGCGGCGAGGGGCGCGATGATGAGCCTCGCCGAAGCTGCAGTCATGGCGCAGGGACGCACAAGCGGTGGAAACCCGGTCTTCGAGGGCGTGTCGAGCGACACTCGCACCCTGGGCCCAGGCGAGCTCTTCGTCGCGCTTCGCGGCGAGCGCTTCGACGGGCATGCGTTTCTCCCGCAAGCCAAGGCGGCGGGCGCCTGTGCGGCCATGGTCGATCGCGCCTATGCCGGCGAGTATCCAGTGCCAGTCGTCGTGGTGGCGGACACGAAGCTCGGCCTTGGCGCGCTGGCGCGTGGCTGGCGCTCGCGCTTCTCGCCCGCGCTCGTGGCCGTGACCGGCTCGAACGGCAAGACGACGGTGAAGGAGATGCTCGCGTCCATCATGCGCGCGCATGCCGGAGAAGGCGCGGTGCTTGCCACGGCGGGGAACCTGAACAACGACATCGGCGTGCCCCTGACTCTGCTCCGGCTGCGAGCGGCGCACCGCTGGTGCGCTATCGAGCTCGGCATGAATCACAAGGGCGAGATCGCCACGCTCGCCAGCATCGCCGGGCCCACGGTGGCGCTCGTCAACAACGCACAGCGCGAACACCTCGAGTTCATGCACTCCGTCGAGGAGGTGGCCGCCGAGAACGCGAGGGTCTACGCCGCGCTGGGCGCGAACGGCGTCGCGGTCGTCAATGCGGACGACGATCAGGCCGCGTTCTTCCGCGAGGCCGCGGCTGCGCGCAGGGTCGTCGACTTCGGGCTGCAGGCGCCCTCGGCCGCGGTATCCGGGCGCTTCAAGCTCGGCCCGCTGTCGAGCGAGATCCGTGTGCGCATCGGCGGAGGGGAGGCGCTCGCGGTACTTGCCATCCCCGGGCTACACAACGTGCGCAACGCGCTTGCCGCCGCCGCCTGCGCGCACGCCGCCGGCATCGGGCTTGCCAGCATTGGCGCGGGGCTCGCGTCGTTCCGGCCCTACGTGGGCCGCCTGCAGGTCAGGCAGGCGGGCGACGCCACGGTGATCGACGACACGTACAACGCGAATCCGGATTCGGTGCGCGCCGCGATCGACGTTCTGGCGGCCTGCCCGGCTCCGACGGTACTTGTTCTGGGCGACATGGGCGAGGTCGGAGAGCAAGGCCCGCAGTTCCATCGCGAAGTGGGCGAGTACGCGCGCGGCAAGGGCATTTCGAACCTGCTCGCGGTGGGGCAGGCGGCACGCGAGTCGGTCGAGGCCTTTGGTGCCGGCGGGCGCCATTTCGGCAGCGTGGAGGAGCTCGTGCCCGCGATCCGCGGCAAGACGGTACTCGTAAAGGGCTCCCGCTTCATGCGCATGGAGCGCGTCGTGGCGGCGCTGACCTGCACGTCGGTGGGAGGTCACTAATGCTGCTTGAGCTCGCGCAGTGGCTGGCCAAGGACGCGCGCGTCTTCAATGTGTTCAACTACATCACGCTGCGCGCGGTTCTCGCCTGCCTTACCGCGCTCGCCGTGTCCCTGATCCTAGGCCCGGCCATGATCCGCAAGCTCACTGCCTACAAGATCGGCCAGGCAGTGCGCGACGACGGCCCGCGCTCGCACCTCACCAAGGCGGGCACGCCGACGATGGGCGGGGCGTTGATCCTCGTCTCGATCTGCCTCACCACGCTGCTCTGGGCGGACCTCTCCAACCGCTTGGTCTGGGTCGTCCTGCTCGTCACGCTCGCCTTCGGCAGCATCGGCTGGATCGACGATTACCGCAAGGTCGTGCACCGCGATCCGAAGGGCCTGTCGGCGAAAGCCAAGTTCATCTGGCAGTCGCTGATCGGTCTCGCGGCAGCTGCCTACCTCGCCTGGCTCACGCAAAGCATGCCGGCGCTGAACGAGCTCATCGTGCCGTTCTTCAAGCACATCGCCTATCCGCTCGGCACGGTCGGCTTCATCGTCTTGACGTTCTTCGTCATCGTGGGAACCTCGAATGCGGTGAACCTGACCGATGGCCTGGACGGGCTCGCCATCATGCCGACGGTGATGATTGGCGGCGCGCTCGGCATCTTTGCCTATGTGGCGGGACACGCGGTGTTCTCCAAGTATCTCGGCCTGCCCTACATCGCTGGCGCGGGCGAGCTTGCGGTCATCTGCGGCGCGCTCGCCGGCGCGGGCCTGGGCTTCCTCTGGTTCAATGCGTACCCGGCGGAGGTCTTCATGGGCGACGTGGGCGCGCTGTCCCTCGGGGCTGCGCTCGGCACGATCGCCGTCATCGTGCGTCAGGAGATCGTGCTCTTCATCATGGGCGGCGTCTTCGTCGCCGAGACGCTCTCCGTCATGCTTCAGGTGCTCTACTTCCGCTGGAGCGGCGGCAAGCGCATCTTCCGCATGGCGCCACTGCACCATCACTACGAGCTCGAAGGGTGGAAGGAAAGCCAGGTCGTGGTGCGCTTCTGGATCATCACCATGATGCTCGTGCTCTTCGGCCTTTCGACGCTGAAGCTCAGATGATGCGCGAGCCCCTCCCCCTGCTCGCCAAGCGCATCCTGGTGCTCGGCCTGGGCGACACCGGTCTCTCGGTCGCCCGCTGGGTCGAGCGTCAGG
>DASRKB010000241.1:0-13204 GCA_035649175.1 Burkholderiales bacterium
CCCGTTCCGAAAAGCGCGGCGAGCGCGCCGCCGGCGAGGCCCGCCGGCGGCGCCCACGCACGCGAAACGTGCACCTCGCGCGGCTTGCGCATCAACGACCATGCGGCGTAAGCGAGCAGAAAAACACCGAGCGTCGTCAGCAGCGGCCCTTCGGGCGCGTTAATGAGGAGCGTCAGGCCGAGGAGCAGGCCCGCGAGCAGGAAGGGCAGGAGGCGAGCGAACTCGTCCATGCGAACCACCCCGCGCGCACGCGTGCTCAACGCGAGCGACGCCGCGAGATCGAGCAGCAGTAACAGCGTGACGGCAAACTTCAGCGGCAGCAGGTGCGCGATGAGCGGCAGCGCGAGCACCGTCGACCCGGCGCCGGTGAGGCCGAAGACGCAGTAGGTCGCGGTCGTGATGAGGCCCGCAAGGAGCAACGTCTCCGGCGCCGGCATGCGCCGTTATACCGCAGACCAGGGCGACAAGACCTAGGCGCCCGGCGCCTTATCACCGACCTCGACCACGATGCGCCCAACCGTGGTCGCGTCGAAGAACCGGTCCATGTGCTTGTCCAGGTCCTCGAAGGGGATCGGGCGCGAGATCTCGGCGAGACGCGTGGGCTTGAGCTCGGCCGCCATGCGGCCCCAGAGCCGCCGGCGCTCCTTCATGGCGAGCTGGCGGGAGACGTTGATGCCCAGGATGTCGATCTGTCGCAGGATGAGCGGCAGCACGGTGGTGCTCCATTTGGCGCCGAGCGCCATGCCGCACACCGCGAGCTTGCCGTAGGGCTCCATCCGCGCGGCCAGGCGATCGAGGATGGCCCCGCCCACGTTGTCCAGCGCGCCAGCGAAAAGCGGCGGCGCGAGCGGCGCCTTGTCCTGGAGAAACTCGTCGCGGTCGAGGATCGAGTCGGCGCCGATCGCTCTCAAGAAGGGATGCTGGGATTTCTTTCCCGAGATCCCCACGACCTTGTATCCCAGCTGGGCGAACATGTTGACGGCAAGGCTGCCGACGCCCCCGGTCGCGCCGCTGATGCCGATGGCGCCGCTCTCCGGCGTGACGCCCGCCGCCTGCAGGCGGTCCACGGCGAGCGCGGCAGTCAACCCGGAGGTGCCCAGGCCCATCGCCTCGTAGAGCGAGAGGCCCGCCGGGACGGGCACGATCCAGTCACCCGGCACGCGCGCGTAGTCGGCGTAGCCTCCGTCCTGCTCGACTCCGAGCTTGTAGTTGGTGACGATCACCTTGTCGCCCGGCTTGAAGCGCGCATCCTCGGAGGACACGACTTCCCCGGAGAGGTCGACGCCCGTGACGCAGGGGCGTTCGGTGCGCACGTTCTTGCCGACGCCGCGCGCCGCCATGGCGTCCTTGTACGTAATCGCCGAATACGCGGTCCGGATCAGCACCGGCCCGGGATCGAGGTCCCCGAGCGTGAGCTTCTCGAAGCGGCACACCGGTTTGCCGTCGATCGTGTGGACGCGGAATGCCTTGAACGGGGTCTTCATGACTTGGGATCGCAGTAGATGACGCCGGCGGCGGCGAGCCGATCGATCTCGGCGTCGCCCAGCCCCGCGGTGTCCTTGAGAAACGCGCGGGTGTCCTGGCCAACGCGGCGCCCGGACCAGCGCAGGCGGCCCGGCGTGACCGAGAGCTTCGGCACGACGCCGGCGAGTGTGACGCTGCCGAGCTCATCGTCGGGCACGCTCACCAGCATGTCCCGGGCCTTGTAGTGCGGGTCCCGGAAGATGTCCGCAATGTCGTAGATGCGGCTCGCCGGCACGTCGCCCTTGCGAAGGGTCGCCTCGATCTCCTCGAGATCGTGCGCCGAGGTCCACTCCGCCACGATGCCTTCGATCAACTCCTCGTTCGCCGAGCGCGCCCTTTGCTCGGCGAACCGGGGATCGGCGGCGAGCTCGGGCCGGCCGATGGCCGCCGCCAGCCGGCGGAAGACGGGGTCGGCGAGCGCCGCGATGTGGATGTGGCTTCCATCGCGCGTCGGAAAAAGCGTGTTGGGAGCGCTATCGGCAAGCCGCGCCCCGGTGCGCTTGGGAATCTTGCCGGTCTTCTCGTACGCAGGGACGTGCGCCTCCATGTAGCTGAAGGCCGACTCGATGAGCGAGGCGTCCACGCACTGACCAGTACCCGTCTTCTCGCGCACGAGCAGCGCCATCATCGTGCCAAACGCGGCGTACACGCCGGTAATGTAGTCGGTGAGCGGGATGCCGACGCGCGAAGGCGGTCGATCGGGGTCGCCGATCATGTGCCGCAGTCCGCTCTTCGCCTCGCCGATCACGCCGTAGCCGGGCTGGTCGCGGTAAGGCCCGGTCTGGCCGAAGCCGCTGACGCGCGTCATGACGAGCCCGGGATGGAGTCGGCGCAGGTCCTCGTAGCCCAGCCCCCACTTCTCCAGCGTGCCGGGACGGAAGTTCTCGACCACCACGTCGAACTTGGGGATCACGCGCTTCACCAGCTCGCGTGCCTCGGCCTTGCGGAAGTCGAGCGAGGCGATGCGCTTGTTGCGCAGGATGCTCGCGGCGTAGAGCGACTTGCCGTTCACGGCGGCGCTCAACTGGCGCACCGGGTCGCCTTCGGCGGCCTCGATCTTCACCACCTCCGCGCCAAAGTCGGCGAGCAGCCTGGCGCAGAACGGCCCGGCAACGGTGGAGCCGAGCTCGAGCACCCGGTAGCCTGAAAGCGGTCCCTGGTTTTGCATCGCGGATGAGCTTACATGTTAAAACGCGCACATGGATCTGTCGCTCAGTGAAGAGCAACGCATGATGGTCGACGCCGCGCGCCGGCTGGTCGACAAGCACATCAGGCCCATCCTCGACGCTCACGATCGCGACCGCGCGCTGCCCAAGGCAGCGATCCTGAAGATCATGGAGAAGGCCGCGGAGCTCGGCCTGACCTCGGCGCGCATCCCGGAATCGGGCGGCGGCGCCGGGCTCTCGATGCTCGACTATGGCCTCATCACCGAGCAGATGCCGCCTTCGGTCGTGCTGATCGTGCAGCCGCACGAGGCGACCACCGCCCGCGTGTACTTCGGCTGCAACGAGGAGCAGAAAGAGCGGTACCTGGACGACCTGATGGCCGGGCGGCGCATCGCGTGCACCGCCAGCACCGAGCCCGACGTCGGCTCCGACCCGCGCGGTGTCAAGACCACGCTGACCGACGAGGGAGAGTACCTCTCGCTCAAGGGGCGCAAGCAGTGGATCTCGAACAGCACCGTGTGCGACGTGATGAACGTGACCTGCCGCAAGCTGAACCCCGACGGGACGTCGAACCTGGCGCGCGTGATCGTGGAGCGCTCGGAGTCCCCGTTCGAGGCGCGCGAAGTCCTCATGCACGGCCTGCGCCAGGCGCCGCTGGGCGAGGTGCTCTTCGACGGCTGCCGGGTGCCCAAGCGCAACCTCTGCCCGGAGACGGGCGACACGGCGCGCCTGCTCACGCTCACCTGGCTCGCGAATCGCCCGCTGGTCGGGCTGCTCGCCGTCGGCATCGGACAGAGGGCCCTCGATGCGGCGCGCGAGTACGCGGGCGTGCGCAAGCAGTTCGGCCGCGTCATCGGCGGCTTCCAGCTCGTGCAGAACGATCTCGCGGAGATCGAGACGGCGGTCGTGACGAGCCGGCTGCTCTGCTACCACGCGCTCGCGGCCCTCGATCGCGGCGAGCGGGCGAACGGGCTGTCGGCGATGGCGAAGCGCTATGCGGTCGACGCCTGCGAGAGGGCGGTCGCGCTCGCGATGCGCATCCACGGCGCGATGGGACTCAGCCGCGAGCTCGGGCTCGAGGAGCTCGCCCGCGACATCCGCACGCTGACGATTCCCGATGGCACCCCCGGCATCCTGACTCTCATCCAGGGCCGCGAGCTCACGGGGATCGATCCTTTCCGCTAGGACGGGACGTCGGACACCGTGATAAGGTAGCGACGGGGGAGCAACTGTTCTTTCCTATGAGGAGGAGGAACTATGAAGCAGGATGAAAGGCAATCCCCGGGGACCCGCGCGCTCGCAGCGTGCGCGGCGTTCGCGGTCGCAGCATTCGCGGCGCCCGCTCCGGTCGCCGCGCAGGAAATCCGCTTCGCCGAGCAGTTCGGCCTGCTCTATCTGCCGATGCAGGTGGTGATCCACGAGAAGCTGATCGAGAAGCACGCGGCGAAGGCCGGCTTGAAGGGCGTTTCGGCGCAGATGATCAAGCTCTCCGGCGGCGCGGCGGTGAACCAGGCGCTGCTCTCGGGCAACGTCGAGTTCGCTTCCGGCGGCGTGGGTCCGCTGCTAACCATCTGGGACCGCACCCACGGCACCGAGGACCACGTCAAGGCGGCCATCGACCTTTCGAAGATGCCGCTCAAACTCGTCACCAACGACCCGGCGGTGCAGAAGTTCGAGGACTACCTCAAGGTGAGCGATCACAAGATCGCCACGCCGTCGATCTCCTCGATCCAGGCGGTGACGCTGCGCATGGCTTCGGCCAAGGCCTGGGGCGACTCGAAGAAACTCGATTCGCTGCTCGTCAACATGAATCATCCGACCGCGGTGGCGGCCACGCTTTCCGGCGGGCAGACGGTGAAGTCGCATTTCTCCACGCTGCCCTTCTCCTACCAGCAGCTCCAGTCGGGGAAAGTGCGCCTGATCCTTAACTCCTTCGACGTTCTGGGCGGGCAGCACAGCATCGTGTCGCTGTATGGCACCACGAAGTGGGTGAAGGCGAACCCCAAGCTCTACAAGGTGGTGCTGGACGCCTACGACGAGGCGTTCAAGTTCATCGAGGCCGACATCGCACGCGCGGCGAAGGTTTACGTGGACTTCACCAAGTCCAAGATCAGCGTCGAGGACGTGCAGAAGATGATCTCGTCCAAAGCCGAGATGGAGTACGGCCCCGCGCCGAAGAACACGATGCCGTTCGCCAAATTCATGCACCAGGAAGGGGCCATCAAGAACCTGCCCTCGAGCTGGAAGGACTACTTCCACGAGAGCGCGCACGGGCTGAAAGGCAGCTGAGGATGCCGCAGTCCGCGCTCGCGGCGGCGCCCCGGGGCGCCGCCCAGGCGGCGTCGCCCATCCTCGACGTCCAGGGCGTCACGCTGCAGTACAAGACCAAGGAGCACCTGATCACCGCGACCTACCGGGTGAGCTTCGGCGTCTACCCCGCGGACCGCTTCGTGCTCCTTGGTCCCTCGGGCTGCGGCAAGTCGACGCTGCTGAAGGCCGTCGCGGGCTTCCTGAGGCCGGTGGAGGGCGAGATTCGGCTGAAGAGCCGGCCGGTCGTCGCCCCAGGTCCGGACCGGGTGATGGTGTTCCAGGAATTCGACCAGCTGCTGCCCTGGAAGACGGTGCGGCAGAACATCACCTTCGCGCTCCTCAACGGCAGGCGCTGCGCGCGCGAGAAGGACGCCGACGAGATCGCCATGACCTATATCCGCAAGGTGAAGCTGACGGGCTTCGAGAACACCTTCCCGCACATGCTCTCCGGCGGCATGAAGCAGCGCGTGGCGATCGCGCGCGGCATGGCGATGGAGCCCGACATCCTGCTGATGGACGAGCCCTTCGCCGCGCTCGACGCGCTGACGCGCCGGCAGATGCAGGAAGAGCTCCTGCAGCTCTGGGATGACACGCGCTTCACCGTGCTCTTCGTCACGCACTCGATCGAGGAGGCGCTGCTCGTCGGCAGCCGCATCCTCGTGCTCTCGCCGCATCCCGGACAGGTGAAAGCCGAGCTGAACGCCAACCAGCACTCGCACGCCAACATGGGCAGCCCCGAGTTCATCGCGCTGCAGAAGCGCATCCACGACATGCTGTTCGCCGACCGCGTGCTCGAGCAGGAAGCTGCACCGCGTGGCTGAGCGCCCCGCGCCGCTCGAGCGTCCCGAGCTCGTGCATGCGCATATCGGCAGGGCGAGCACCGCCGATGTGGCGCGGTCGCTCTCGCTCGCCGAGCAGCTCGCCAACATCGACCCGGTGCGCAAGTTCACGGTGCTCCTGGGGGCGATCGTCGTCTGGGAGCTGTACACGCGGCTCGCCGAGGTGCCGCCGCTCATCTTTCCCACTTTCCAGGACACGGTCGTCGCGCTCTGGAAGGGCTTCACCCAGTACGGGCTCGGCGGGCAGATCTGGACCTCGATCAGCATCCTGCTCGCCGGCTACGCGATCGGGCTCGCCATCGGCGCCGCGCTGAGCTTCATCGCGGTCTCCAGCCGCTTCGGCAGCGACGTGCTGGGAACGCTCACGGCGATGCTTAACCCGCTGCCGGCCGTGGCGCTCCTGCCGCTCGCCATGATCTGGTTCGGCCTGGGGGAGAAGAGCCTGGTCTTCGTACTGCTGCACTCCATCGTCTGGCCGGTCGCGCTCAACACGCACACCGGCTTCATGTCGGTGCCCGAGCCCTTACGCATGGTCGGCCGCAACTACGGTCTGCGCAACGTCCGCTACGTGGCGAAGCTCCTCGTGCCCGCGGCTTTCCCGTCCATCCTCGCCGGGCTCAAGCTCGGCTGGGCGTTCGCCTGGCGCACGCTCATCGCCGCCGAACTCATCTTCGGCGCCGCAGCCGAGGGCGGGGGACTCGGCTGGTTCATCTTCGCGAGCCGCAACGAGATGGACATCCCCGGCGCCTTCGCCGGGCTACTCACGGTGATCCTGATCGGCTTCCTCGTGGAGAACGTCATCTTCCGCAACATCGAGAGCCGCACCGTGGTGCGCTGGGGGATGCAGACGTGAGCGCCGCGCTCGAGCGCGCGAAACCGGAGCCGCTCGCCCGCCCGGAGTTCGAGCGCACGCCGCTCGACGCGAGCCAGATCGGTCGCATCGAGCGCCCGCTCTCCGTCATCGAGCGGCTTTGGAACATGCAGATCGTGCGCAACCTGGCGGTGGTGCTGATTTTCGTGACGCTCTGGGAAGCCTACACGCGCATCGCCGACGTGCCGCCGCTGCTCTTGCCATCCTTCAGCGACACCTGTTTGGCGATCCTCGCGGCGTTCAGCGACCACAACATGCTCGGCAAGATCTGGTTCACGGTGAGCTCGCTGCTCATCGGCTACGCGGTCGGCCTGGCCGCGGCGGCCGTTCTGGTGTCGCTCGCCTCGATCTGGCGCGTCTGGGCGGACATCCTGATGACCGCGACGGCGATGTTCAACCCCCTGCCCTCGATCGCGCTGCTGCCTCTCGCGATGCTGTGGTTCGGGCTGGGCACGTTCAGCCTGGTGTTCATCCTCATCCATGCCGTTCTCTGGGCAGTGGCGCTCAACACCTTCGTAGGCTTCCAGGGGGTAAGCCCCACGCAGCGCATGGTGGGCCAGAACTACGGGCTGCGGGGCGTCATCTTCGCCGTCAAGATCCTCATTCCGGCGGCGCTGGCCACGGTGCTCTCGGGCATGAAGATCGGCTGGGCGTTCGCCTGGCGTACCCTCATCGGCGCGGAGCTCATTTTCGGCGCCACGACGCAGGGCGGCGGGCTGGGGTGGCACATCTTCCAGAACAGCGAGCTGCTCAATACCAAACAGGTATTCGCCGGTCTGTTCATGATCATCCTGATCGGCGTGGTAGTCGAGTACGTGATCTTCCGCACGCTCGAGCTGCGCACCGTGCGACGCTGGGGCATGCAGCGCTGAGCGCTGCGGCGGTGCCTAAGAATCCGAGAATTCCCTAGTCCGCGATCACCGCGACGACCTGGTTCTCGGCCACCGCGGCGCCTTCGGCGACGCGCAGCTCCTTGAGCACGCCGCCGTCCTCGGCGATCACGGGTATCTGCATCTTCATCGACTCGAGGATCATGATCGTGTCGCCCGGCTCGAGGCGCTGGCCCACGCGCGCCTCGATCCTCGACACCGATCCGGTCACCACCGAGAGCACGTCGATCGCCAAAGCGAGGCTCCTTTCGCGGTTCAGTAGCTGGTCGGCCAGGCGCGCATGAGGTGCTGCCCGACGCCATGAGTGAGCCGCAGCCGGTGCACTTCCAGCATGCGGATGAGGTACTCGCGCGTCTCCTCGGGGCGGATCACCGACTGGGCCGCGTAGATCGAGGCCATGTCCCAGACCTCGCTGTCGCGCCGCATCGCCTCGAGCGCCTCGGCGTATCCGGGCTGCCCCGCGTCGAGCCCGTGGACGATCTTCACGGCGAACCCCGGGTCCATGAAGCTCACTTCCGCCGTAGGCCAGGCGGCGACCTCGTCGGAATTGCGGCCGCCGCCCATGTTGAGATAGGCCTGGCCGTAGCTCTTGCGCAGGATGACGGAGAGCTTTGGCACGGTGACGAGCGCCAGGGCGTTCATGAAATTCATGATCTTCCCCGGCGCGCGCCTGCGCTCGGCGTCGGTGCCGATGACGAAGCCCGGCGTGTCCACGAGCATCACCAGCGGGATGTTGAAGGAATCGCACAGCACGAGGAAGCTGGTGATCTTCTCGCAGGCGTCGGTGTCGAGGGCGCCGCCCTTGTAGAGTGGATTGTTCGCGACGATGCCGACGGTGCGCCCGTCCAGCCGTGCCAGCGCCGTGACCGCGACCTTGCCGAAGCGCGCCTTGAGCTCGAACAGGCTTCCCTCGTCGACGATGTCGCGGATCACCTTGCGCACGTCGTAGACTTGCGTGCGGCTCGCCGGCAGGTGGGAGAGGATGTCGCGCATGCGCGCTCCCGAGCCCGCGGGCACGCCAGCCACCGGCGGCGCCTCGTTGTGGTGCCCTGGCAGGTAGGCGAGGAAGCGCTTGATGGCGTCGATCGCCTCCTCGTCGCTGTCGGCCACGAGGTCGGCAAAGCCGGTGACTTCGGCGTGCAGGCGCCAGCCGCCCAGCGCCTCGGGATCGACCTCCTCGCGGATGGCGAGCGAGGCGAGCAGCGCGCTCGAGACGGCGAGCACGGCGCCCTTGCGCATCACGCAGAAGTCCGAGAGCACCGCGTACCAGGACGAGGAGCCGTAGGAAGCGCCCAGGGTTGCCGATACCCACGGCGTCTCGCGCAGGCGCTGGTACTGCGTGCCGTCGTTGCCGAGCAGCGCGCCCATGCCGCGCGAGCCCATGTGGTCCGGCATGCGCGCCCCGGATGATTCGCCGAGGAAGACGAGCGGGATGCCGCGTTGCATCGCTACGCGCTTCATGTGCGCGATCTTGCGCCCGTTGGTCGCGGCGCTGGAAGCGCCCATCACGGTGAAGTCGTTCGAGACCACGGCCGCCTCGCGTCCGGCGATCCTGCCGAAGCCGGCGATCTTGCCGTCGCCGGGCGACCGGTCCCGATCCGCGGGATTCGCCGAAGTGGCGAAGAGCCCGGACTCGATGAACGTGCCCGGATCGAAAAGCCGCTCGATGCGCTCGCGCGCGTTGAGCTGACCCGCGGCGGCGCGCCGCGCGAGCTTCTCGGGCCCGCCCATGCGCTTCGCGGTCGCTTCGCGCCGTGCGAACTCGTCTGCCGATTTCATCTGCAGGCTTGTACGAGGTTGGCTCGAAACGGTCAACAGCTCGCGCGGAATGGTGCTATAGAGTTCCACCAGCGCCAGCCTCCCCGAACAGGACGATCAGGCCATGAACAGAGCAGCACCCAAGCGACGCGCCCCGGGCAGCAGGTCTCGAACGCCGTTTGCCTTCGTCGAACTCCCGCGCGAGCGCAGCCTCGCCAAGCCGCGCGCAAGCGGCCTCACCATGATGGCGGACTTCGGCCTCCCCTACCGCTACGCGGCGGACCTCGTGGAGATGGCCGGTCGGTATATCGATCTCGCGAAGATCGCCGTGGGCACCTCGCGGCTCTACGACCTCGCCTACCTCCGCCGCAAGCTCGCCCTCTACCGCCGCCACCGCATCCGGCCGTTCATCGGCGGCCAGTTCCAGGAGTACGTTTTCGCCACCTACGGCGCCAAGGCGCTCCGCGGATTCCTCACCGAGGCGAAGCGCGTGGGCTTCGACGTCGTCGAGGTTTCGGATAACTGCGTGCCGCTCAGCGACACCGAGCGCTTCGAGCAGATCAAGCTCGCGGTGGACTGCGGCCTGGCGGTGTTCGGCGAGGTGGGCTCCAAGGACATGAAGAACGACGCGCGCCTGCTCATCCGGCAGGCCGAGGTCTGCTTCAGGGCCGGCGCGGAGCTGGTGCTGGTGGAGGCCGCGGAGCTCGTCGAGGACGGCAAACCGAAGATGCGGCTGATCGGCGACATCCGCAAGGCGCTCGACATGCGGAAGGTGCTGATCGAGCTGCCCGGGCCGTGGATCAAGGGCGTGACGCTCTCGGCGGTCGAGGACATGAAGAAGTTCCTGGTCACCGAGTTCGGGCCGGACGTCAGCATTGCCAACGTCATGCCGCAGGACATCGTGGAGACCGAGGCCCTGCGCGTCGGTCTAGGCGTGGTCGGTCCAACTTCCCGCAAGAAGGAATAGTCATGGAAAAGAGAAAGAGAACAGGGGCGGCACGCAAACCCAACCTGGTCCTCATCCTGGTCGACGACCTGCGCTTCGACGAGTTCGGCGCGGGAGGCCATCCGTACATGAAGACGCCGCATATCGATCGGATCGCGCGCGAGGGGGCGCTCTTCGAGCGTGCCTTCCACACCACCTCGATCTGCTCCCCTAACCGGGCATCCATCCTCACCGGCCAGTACGCGAGCCGCCACGGCATCATCGACAACGTCGCGCGCGACGCGGCGAGCCACCGGTTGCCCAACTATCACCTCGAGCTGCAACGGCTGGGCTACGAGACGGCGCACATCGGCAAGTGGCACATGGGGAACGACGGCAAGCCACGCCCGGGCTACGACTTCTGGGTCGCCTACGACGGCCACGGCCGGCTGAACGACCCAAAGCTCAACGAGCACGGCACCTACGTCCAGCGCAAGGGCTACATCACGGACCTCATGAACGCGATGGCCGCGGACTTCATCCGGCGCGAGCACAAGAAGCCCTGGTCGCTATGGTTCGCGCACAAGGCGGTCCACCCGGACGCCGAGCAGGCGGCCGACGGCACGTTCCGCATGGACGGCTACGTCCCGGCCGAGCGCCACAAGGACCTCTACCGCGATTGCGTCTTCCCGAAGAAGCCGAACATGGTGGGCCCGGAGGTGATCCTCAAGAACAAGCCGGCGTGGGCGGAGGCGGTCGAGATGCGCAAGCTCCCGCAGTCGCGCGAGCTGCTTGACGCGATCCATTCGGGGACCCAGGAAGAGATCCGCCTGCGCGCCTGCATGATGGCCGCGGTCGACGAGGGCGTGGGGATGATCTTCCAGGCGCTCGAGGAAACCGGACAGCTGGACAACACGGTGATCCTCTTTCTCGGCGATAACGGCTACTTCTTCGGTGAGCACGGCATCGGGCCGGAGCGGCGCTTCGCTTACGAGGAAGGCATCCGCTCCCCCTTGACGATCCGCTGGCCGAAGGCCATCAAGGCCGGCTCGCGCCTCCGCGACCTCGTGGTCCTGCAGGACCTCGCGCCGACGCTGATCGAGATCGCCGGCGGCCGGGCGGGAGCGCACATTCAGGGCTGCTCGCTGCTACCGCTCTTTCGCGGCAAGCGCGCGGGCTGGCGCAAGTCGGTGCTCTCCGAGTACTGGGCCGAGAACGCCTATCCGTGGCTCATCGCCATGAGCTACCGCGCGGTGCGCACCGAGCGCTACAAGTACATCCGCTGGCTCAACCGCAGCCGCAACGGCGAGCTCGACGAGCTCTACGACCTCGAGAAGGACCCCTACGAGATCACCAACGTGGTGAAGCGCCCGGCCTACCGCGCCGTGCGCGAGAGGATGCGGCGCGAGCTCCGGCGGCTTGCGCTCGAGGCGATGGGGCTGTGACGGCAGAAACCATCGCTCCAGTGGACCCGCGGCGGGTGCCACCCGGGCCGGTGGAGGGTCCGGCCGCGTGGTACGGGAGCGATCTCGCCAAGCGCAGGGACTGGATGTTCCGCCTGGAACAAAGCGATCTGGGGGAAATCGACCTGGCCATCAAGGCATTTGCGGAATCTGGCATGGACCTTGCCGCCATCAGTCCTCAGAGCTTCCCACTGCCCAGCCTCGGGCCGCGCCTGAAAGCAGTCCTGCGCGAGCTGCTCGAAGGACGGGGATTCGTGCTGATACGCGGCCTGGAGGTGGAGCGCTACACGCGGGCGGAGGTCGCAGCAGCGTACATGGGAATCGGCTCTTACTTCGGCAGGCCGCGATCGCAGAACGCCAAGGGGCACCTGCTGGGCCACGTCAAAGATCTCGGGTACAGCGTCGCTGATCCGGGCGTGCGCTACTACCAGACGAGCCGCAAGCTCGACTATCACACCGACTCGGTCGACATCGTGGGACTGCTCTGCCTCAAGACCGCGAAGGCGGGCGGGCAAAGCTTCATCGCCTCTTCCACCACCTGCTACAACGAGTTCCTCGAGCGGCGGCCGGAGCTGGTAGCGAGGCTCTTCGACGCCTTTCCCACCGATCGCCGCGGCGAGATCCCGGAGGGCATGAAGCCGTGGTTCGACATGCCCGTCTTCCACTGGCATGAGGGCAGGCTGTCAGGGTCCTTCACGAGCGAGTACATCGCCTCCGCGCAACGCAACTTTCCGGAAGCAAGGCGCCTCACCCCCGCGCACGAGGAGGCGCTGGAGCTGCTATGCGAGATCGTGAACGATCCCCGCGTGCACCTCGCCATGACGTTCAACGCGGGGGACATGCAGTTCCTGCACAACCACCAGATCTTCCACTCGCGCAACGACTTCGAGAACTGGCCAGAGCCGGAGCGGCACCGCCACCTCCTGCGGCTGTGGCTCTGCCCGGCCAATGGACGTCCCCTGCCGAAGGCGTTCGAGGCTCGCTACGGTAGCGTGACGCCCGGCGACCGCGGCGGCATCGTCGTGAAGGGCATGCGGCTCAAGGTGCCCCTCGAGCCCGAGTAGAACTACTTGAAAAGCAGCGCGACCCCGCTCAGGGCGAGAAGCGCTGCCACGATGTGGCCGAAGCGCGCCTCGTCCAGGCGCGCGTGCCAGTGGTCGCCGACCACCATCGCGAGAAAGACCACCGGCAGCGCGCCGGCGAGCAGCCACAGCACACGCGCGTCGTAGAGCCCGAGCCCGCCGTAGCCGACGGCGCGCACAGCGGCGAGGCAGAGGAGCGCGAACGACATCGTCGCGCGAAAGCGGGTCTTGTCGAGCGCTCGAGTGCGCAGGTAGACGACGTAGAGCGGCCCCGCCATGCCGCCGAACACCGTGGCCACGAATCCGCCCAGTGCGCCGGCGAGCCAGCCGAGCCATGTGGAAAAGGGGTCAGGACCCTTTTCCGCTAGCGCAAGCG
>DASRKB010000242.1:0-8029 GCA_035649175.1 Burkholderiales bacterium
CGATGTCTCGGGCGGCGCCTTTTGGGCGCCTCGTCTTATCGCGGCGATCGCCGCGGCGGAGTCCGCGGCGGTCAGGTATCCCGGCAGATGGTCGGGAATCCCTTCGCTGCTGCCGTTTCCGGCGACCGTTGCAGACTCAATGCCAATCTAGCAGCGCAATCAGGACTCGACTTGATATCCATCAAGAAATCCGCGCTCAGCCGGGCTGGCCGTCGAGTCGCGGGCGGGCCAGGATCGGAAAGTAGACGACGGTGAAGATGGCGAACGCCGCGAACCAGAGGGCGGACGAGAAGACGATGAGCTGGAGATAGCTTCCGGGAGCAAGGAGCGGAAGCAGCACGCGCGCGACCGCGGCGGCGTGTACGAGGATGTACGAGGCCACTTCCCAGGGGCCGACCTTAAGCGGCCTCGCGGTGTGGCCGCGCGAGGTACGCGTCATCATGCCGAGCGTGAGGCCGCCGATTACCCCGACCGTCAGGGCGTGCGTGGCGAGCAGCGGCGACACCAGTTCGAACGCGGCCAGTCCGCGCAGAAGAAGGTGAACCGCCACCCACGCATAAGAAAGATGCAGGATCCAGAGAATCGGCCGCCCGAGCGTGGCGTGCGGCGCCCACAGCCACACGCGCACCGCATGCAAGCCGGCGCCGGTGAGCGCGACGGCGGCGGCGGCGAGGGGCCACTGGAGCGCGTCTAGGAGGATCAGGGCGGCGACTGAGCCGAGTGCCCCGTACTCGACCCAGGGATGGCGGCGCGCGCCAGCGCCGGTGATGGCGTTGTTGGTGAAAGCCGGGATGACCCGCCCGCCCATGATCGCGACGACGAGGAGCACGACGTCGAGGCCGACCGCGAGCGCCACCGCCGGATTGGCATTGAAGGCGGCGCTCGCCGCGCCCAACGCAAGCACGAAGACGATGAACACCCAGTTTCGATTGCCGCTCTGCAGAATCGGCCGGCCGATGCCCCACGCGACCGCGAGCGCGAAGAGCGCGTCGACGACCGACGCCGCGGCGAGCGAAAAGAAGGCGAGGATGCGCGCGAGCACCCACAGCGCCGCAATCCCGGCGAGCGACGCGCCAGCGGGCGTGGGCCGCGACGTCCACGCGCGCACCGCCGTCAGGAGGAATCCCGCGATCACCGCGAAGGCGTAGCCAAAGAGCATCTCGTGGGCGTGCCAGAGCATGTTCGCGCCGGGCAGCAAGCCCGCGTACTGCGCAGTCCAGAGCGGAACGCTCAGCGCAGCATAGAGGCCGGCGAGAAGATAGAGCGGCCGGAAGCCGAGGGCGAAGAGGCTGAAGCCGCCAGCGGCGCCGGTCTGCGGCTCGCGCGGTGTGATCAGGGCCACGGCGGTGGTAGCGTAGGGTGGATCAAGAACGCTCGATGACGAGCTCGTAGCCGCCGTCGGTGCGCGGTGCACCGCGCCAAGCGAAGCCCCGCTCATGCAGCAGCGCGTACAAGGGTACCGGCTCGTGCGGCAGGATGGCGCGCAACGGCTCTCCCGGCGCACGCTCCAGCGCCTGGAAGATCCGCACAATCGGCTCCGGCGGCTGCAGGCCGCGCAGGTCTAGCGCCGGCGCCGCGCCCGGCACGCGCGCTTGCAGCTTTCCCGCATGGTGCGCCCGCAGCAGGGCGCCGAGCGCCTCGAGCTCGGCGAGGTAGCCCTGCGGGTCGTGCTCCGGCGCGGCCGCGCCCAGGGTCTCCAGGTGGCGGCGCAGGCGCGCGTTGTCTTCGTGCGCCTCTTCCTCCTCGGCAATGCGCTCGCCGAGCGCCGCGCGCAACGCGGCGAAGTGCGAGCGATACGACGGCCAGTCCGCGGTGCGCGCGGCGTCCAGCGCCTGTGCGAGAAGGTCCTTCAAGCTTACGTAGTGCGCTTCGGTTCCTGTGACACCCATGCCGCCGAGGCTCTCAGGCGCGCACGCCTGGGCCCTTGATATGGGTCAAGCCAATAAGAGGCACATCAGTGTCCTGACGCAGGGCGAATCCCAGCGGCATCTGATTGGCAAGAGCCCTATTAGGCCGGCTCTCGTTGTAATCAGCGCGCCAAGCACCGATTGCTCGCTTTGCGTCTTCCATGGAGACGAACCAGTGCGAGTTCAGGCACTCCTCCCGCAGTCGGCCGTTGAACGAACTCCGCGCCGTTGTCGAAGTTCCAGCTCCTCGACCGGCATCCGGAGTTCTACAAGGGGTGTCCTCGGGCCGTATACCCAAGACCTGGCGGAGAGTGAGGGATTCGAACCCCCGAGCCCTTGCGGGCTAGCGGTTTTCAAGACCGCCGCATTCGACCGCTCTGCCAACTCTCCCTTGAAAAACGCCCACTTGGCCGCATTTTAGCGTTCTGTCGGGGAACCCTAGTAAACTTGGCGCGCGTTTGGCGGTCCAAGCGCTGCAAGGAGGAACGGATGCAACCAGAACTGAAACCGGTAAGAACCAACGAGGGTGGCTTCGGCCGCGGCGGCTACGGGGCGGGCTACGACGTCGCCGCGAGCGCGCAAGGCCAGAAGGTCTTGCGCAACACCTACCTGCTGCTGGCATTGACGATGGTGCCCACGGTCATTGGCGCCTGGATCGGCACGCAGACCGCCGGCGTCATCATGGCGAGTCCGATGATCAGCTTCATCGTGCTGCTCGCCGGTGTGATCGGCCTGCAGTTCGCCATCGCGCGCTACCGCAACAGCGCGGTCGGGGTCGGGCTGCTGCTGCTCATGACGGGGCTGCTGGGGTGGTGGCTGGGGCCGCTGCTCAACGTGGCGCTCTCCATGTCGAACGGCATGCAGCTCGTCGCCTACGCGGCCGTGGGGACCGGGGTGATCTTCTTCGCCATGGGCGCGGTCGCGGCGAGCGTCAAGCGCGACTTGAGCTTCATGGGCAAGTTCCTCTTCGTGGGAATGATCGCGCTGCTCGTCGCCATCCTGGCCAACATGTTCCTGCAGATCCCGGCGCTCGCGCTGACGATCTCGACGCTGGTGATCGTGGTGTTCTCGCTGTTCCTGGTCTACGACCTGCAGCGCATCATGCGCGGGGGCGAGACGAACTACGTGATGGCGACCACCGGCGTGTACATGAGCCTCTTCAACATCTTCGCCAACCTGCTGCACCTTCTCCTCGCTTTCGCCGGCGAGCGCGAATAAGGGCTGCAGGACTCCTGAAAAGGCGCCTACGGGCGCCTTTTTTGTTGCACCGCATCGGCCTTGATGCGCGCGCGCGCCGCCGCCTCGATATCGTCGAGGAGGCCGGCATCCTTCAGCCGCTCCCCGGCGTGAACGAGCGCAGCGAGCGAGTGGTAGGCGATCTCGTGCTGGCGGGCATCGGTCGCCCTGCGGTAGAGATCCCAGAGGCTGTCGCGCAGACCTTCGACGGCTTCCATCGCCTTTCGACCGTCGGGGCAGGCTAGCGTTCGAAAAGCGCGATGCTCTCCACGTGCGCGGTGTGAGGGAACATGTTCGCCACCCCCGCCGCCGCCAGCCGGAAGCTCTTGACGTGGACGAGCACGCCCGCGTCGCGCGCGAGCGTGGCGGGGTCGCAGGAGACGTAGACGACGCGCTTGGGCCAGCCTTCCGGCAGCGCGCGTACGAGCTCAATCGCACCTTCGCGCGGCGGATCGAGGAGGATCTTTTCAAACGGCCCCCAGGACGAGATGTCTCCCTTGAAGAGGTCGAGCGCCTCGAACTGCGCGAGCACGCCGTTCGCCTGAGCGTTCTCCCTCGCCCGGGCCACGAGCTCGGCGCTGCCCTCGAAGCCGATCACCTGCGCGCCGCGCACGGCGAGCGGCAGGGAGAAGTTGCCCAGGCCGCAGAAGAGGTCGGCCACCCGCTCGCCCGAGCGCGGCTCGAGGAGCTCGACCGCCCGCGACACGAGGAGGCGGTTCACCGCGTGGTTGACCTGGGTGAAGTCGGTCGGCCGGAAGCCGAGCCTCAGGCCGAATTCCGGCAGCTCGTACCAGAGCTCGCTTTTGTCGGGATGGAAGGGATGGGCGGTGTCCGGGCCCTTTGGCTGCAGCCACACGTGGACCGCGTGGCGCTCCGAGAAATCCACGAACAATTCCTTGTCCTGCTCCGTGAGCGGGTCCAGGTGACGGAAGACCAATGCCGTGGCGTTGTCGCCGACGGCAACTTCGATCTGGGGGAGGCGCTGCCGCACCGAGAGCTTCTCGACGAGGAACTTCAGCTTCGGGATGAGCGCCGAGACCTGCGGCGGCAGGACCGGGCACTCCTGCATGTCGGCGACATAGGTCGAGCGCCGTTCGCGGAAGCCGACGAGCACCCCGCCCTTCTTCGGCACGCGGCGCACCGAGAGCCGCGCGCGATGGCGGTAACCCCAGGGCTCGCCCGCCAGCGGTGGCAGCACCCGCTCGGGGGTCGCCTTGCCGATGCGCGCCAGGTTCTCCAGCAAGCCGCGCTCCTTCTCTGCAACCTGGAGGGCGGAATCGGCATGCTGCAGGACGCAGCCGCCGCAGACGCCGAAATGTGGGCACTCCGGCACGCGCCTGAGCGGCGATGGCTCGAGGATGGTCCGGGCCCGGACCAGGTCGAACCTCTTCTTTCTGGCGAAAACCTCGGTCAGCACCCGCTCGCCCGGAAGGGCGCCCTCGACGAAGACGACCTTGCCCTCGGCGTTGCGGGCGACGCCGCGGCCCTCGGCGTCCAGCGACTCGACGTTCAGCTCTTCCAGAGCGAGAGGAACTCGTTCCAGTGCGGCTCCACGTTCCGCCCGAGATGCTCGCGCAGCATCCCGCATTCCGCGGCGTAGCGCTCGGGTGTGAAAACGCAGCGCATCATCTGGAAGCGCAGGAAAAGGAGGTAGGTATTGGCGCAGTCGGCCTCGCAGTAGTCGCGGATCGCGCCGATCTCGCCGCGCTGGTAGCTCTCCCAGACCGCCGCGCCGCCCACGCCGAGCTTGCCGGGAAACCCGCACAGGCGCGCGAGCTCGTCGAGGGGCGAGCCGCGCCCACCGCCGTACATCGAAAGCACGTCCATGAGGTCGAGGTGCCGGTCGTGGAAGCGGTTGATGTAGTTGCTCCAGCGAAAGTCTCTGTTGTCGTTTCCGGTGTCCCAGAAGCACGCCGCGGTGACGCCGTGCACCAGCCCGCGCGCCGCGAGCACCGGGATGTCGAAGCCGCGGCCGTTCCACGACACGATCTGCGGGACGTAGCGATTGATGCCCTCGAAGAAGCGCTGGATCGCCGCGCCTTCAGCGACGTCGGGCTCGCCGATCGAGAACAGCTTCAGCCCCTCGTCGTCGCGCAGCACGCAGGAGATGACGATCACGCGCTGCAGGTGCGGCGGCAGGAAGTCGCTGCCGCCGGTCAGCGTTCGGCGCTTCTGGAAAGCGATCTCTGCGACCTCCCGATCCGGGAGGTCGGACGGCAGCTCATGGATCTTGCGGAGACCCTCGCAATCCGGAACCGTCTCGATGTCGAAGGCGAGGACCGGCGTCATCAGTCGGGGAAGACTCCCGTGGTCAGGTAGCGATCGCCCCGATCGCAGACGACGGTGACGATCACCGCGTTCTTCACCTGCCGGGATACGCGCAGCGCGACGTGCATCGCGCCGCCCGAGGAGATGCCGGCGAAGATTCCCTCTTCCTTCGCCAGGCGGCGCGTCATCTCTTCCGCATCGGCCTGGCTGACGTACTCCAGGCGGTCGACGCGCACCCGATCATAGATCCTCGGCAGGTAAGCCTCCGGCCACTTGCGGATCCCGGGGATCTGCGAGCCCTCTTCGGGCTGGCAGCCGATCACCTCGATCGTCGGGTTCTTTTCCTTGAAGAAGCGCGAGCAGCCCATGATGGTTCCGGTGGTGCCCATGCTCGATACGAAGTGCGTGATCTTGCCCTGCGTGTCGCGCCAGATCTCCGGGCCGGTGCTCTCGTAGTGCACGAGCGGGTTGTCGGGGTTGGCGAACTGGTCGAGCATGGTGCCCTTCTCTTCGCGCACCATCTTCTCCGCCAGGTCGCGCGCCGCCTCCATGCCGCCCTTCTGCGGCGTGAGGATGATCTCGGCGCCGAAGGCGCGCATGGTCTGCCGGCGCTCGACCGACAGATGCTCGGGCATGATGAGTACCATGCGGTACCCGCGGATGGCGGCGGCCATGGCGAGCGCGATGCCGGTGTTGCCCGAGGTCGGCTCGATCAGCGTGTCGCCGGGCCGGATCTCGCCGCGCCTCTCGGCGTGGCGGATCATCGACATCGCCGGCCGGTCCTTCACCGAGCCGGCCGGGTTGTTGCCCTCGAGCTTCGCGAGAATGACGTTACTGCCCTTGCCCGGCAGCCTCTGCAGGCGCACGAGCGGCGTGTCGCCGATGAAGTCCTCGATTGTCTTGTTCACGTCTTTTGCAGCTCCTGCTTTTCAAGCTGCGCTTTTTGCAGCTCCTTTACGTAGCCAGTGGCGCCCTCCTCCACGCTCCTGAATTCACCGTCGTACCCGGCGGCGCGCAGCCGCGAGAGGTCCGCCTGGGTATAGCTCTGATATTTCCCCTTCAAGCCCTCGTGGAAAGGCACGTACTCGATGAGTCCACGGTCCACGAGCTCGGCGACGCTGCGGCGCGTGCCCTGCACGGCGTTGATCACCGCGGCGGCGAGCTCGTTGAACGTCTGGGCGCGGCCGGTGCCGCAGTTGAAGACGCCCGACACCGCCGGGCGCTCGAGGAACCAGAGGTTCACGTCGACCACGTCGTCGACGTGCACGAAATCACGCCGCTGCTGGCCGTTGCCGTAACCGTCGGAGCCGACGAAGAGCTTGACCTTTCCGGCCGAACGGAGCTGGTGGTACGCATGGAAGGCCACCGAGGCCATGCGGCCCTTGTGCTGCTCGTTGGGGCCGTACACGTTGAAGTAGCGGAAGCCGGCGACCTGCGCGGTCCGCTGCGCCAGCATCCGTCTCACGTACTGGTCGAACAGGAGCTTGGAATAGCCGTAGACGTTGAGCGGCGCCTCGCAGGCGCGCTCCTCGCGAAACTCCGGTCCGGCGCCGTACACCGCGGCCGAGGAGGCGTAGAGCAGCGGCAGCTCCTCCTCCTGGCACCACTCGAGCAGGGTGCGAGAGTAGGCGAAATTGTTGTGCATCATGTAGCGGCCGTCAGCTTCCATGGTGTCGGAGCAGGCGCCCTGGTGCAGCACCGCCTCGACGGCGCCCTCGAGGTCGTCGAGGCGCTCCAGGAATTCCGCCTGATCGAGGTAGTCGGCGATCTCGCAGCCCGTCAGATTGCGGAACTTGTCCGCATGCGCGAGGTTGTCCACCGCGATGATGTCGGTGACGCCGTGCCGGTTGAGCCCGGCGACGAGCCGCGAGCCGATGAAGCCCGCCGCTCCCGTGACCACGTAGTAGCCGCTCATCCTCTCATTTTCCGAACAGCTCGCTGGGCGTCGCCACGGCGGTGCCGAGCTTGCCGACCACGACGCCGGCGGCGCGGTTGGCGATGCGCACCGCGGTCTCCAGGCTTGCGCCGGCGGCGAGCATCACGCCAAGCGCGGCGATCACCGTGTCGCCCGCCCCGGTGACGTCGGCCACCTCGCGCTTCTCCGCCTTGACATGCACGGCTCTCGCGCTCCGGAAAAGGGTCATGCCGGCATCGCCCCGCGTGAGGAGCAGCGCCTCGAGCTTCAGCTGCTGACGCAGCTTCTGCGCCCGTGCACCGAGGTCGCGCTCGTCCTTCCAGCTTCCTACGACCTCGCGCAGCTCCGCGATGTTCGGCGTGATGACACTTGCGCCCTTGTAGCGCGAATAATCGTCGCCCTTGGGATCCACCAGCACGCGCTTCCCGGCGCGCCGCGCGCTGCGGATCATCTCGGCGATGTGTGCGAGACCGCCTTTCCCGTAATCCGAGAGAATGACGAGGTTGCACTCGTCGAGTGCCCGCTTGTACTCCGCGAGCTTGGAGGCGAGCACCTCGCTCGAAGGCGGGCGCTCGAAGTCGATGCGCACGAGCTGCTGCTTGCGGCTCACCACCCGCAGCTTCTGCGTGGTGGAGAGACCCCGGTCGCGGTGCAGGCTCGCCTCGACGCCCTCCTTCCGGAGAAGCTTTTCCAGCTTCGCCCC
>DASRKB010000243.1:0-92261 GCA_035649175.1 Burkholderiales bacterium
CATGTACAACCCGCCCATGCCGGGGAACTTGCCGTGCTTACGGCAGGCGCACCTGCGGTCGCTGGTATGCCGATTCCGGCGGGAAAACTTCGCCCGATTCCGGGTCCAGGGGTCAGTCCTCAAGGGTTTGTGAATCTGGGCCTGCGCATTGCGACACTTGGATCAGGTGCGGCACTTCTTCGCTGCCGCCGTCGTCGCCAGCGCGCACCGTCTGCTTGGCCACGTCGTCATAGAAGCTCTGAGGCATCGCGCGCTCGGCGAACAGGCGAAGTGCGTCGTGATGAAGCGGGCTCGCCGGGTTTTGCAGGTGGACGAGCAGTTCGGCCAGCGTCGCGGGAGCGATTGCATTCAAGGCCGCGGCGCCAGCGCGGAAGGCGTCCCGGTCTCCGCCAGTCTGTGCTTTCCTTGCGGCCTGCTCGGCTTGCTTGCGCGCCTGCTGGACTTTCTTCTGGACTTCTTTGGGCAGCCTGTTTCGCTCTGCTTTCTTCGCTCGTACGCGGGGGGTGTATTCGTCCCGGGTGCGGGCGCGATCGCAGAGGATGCAGACATCGCCGATTGGCACGCCTCGGCTATGCACCCAGTAGCCCGGGTGCAGTTGTTTTTCCACGCCGCACCGCTTGCAGGTCTTCCTTGGCCTGCCGCCGGCCTCAGCCTTGGCTTGCTCGAACCGCTCGCGCTCTCGTCGAACGTCGCGGGCGCGCCTGCAAGCAGTCGAGCACGTGACGCGCGGGTTGCGCTTGGATTTGGGCAGCCGCCCCCCGCATTCGGCGCACGTGCTGCTCGGTGCTTCATCGGTCATTTCGGGCTCGCCGGGTTGGGGGGCTGGAGGGGTTGTGGCGTGCTGTGAAGGGCCGGGCCGATGGCGCTGGCTGTCCGGCGTGTCCCTTCCTCCCTATTACGAAAAACCGGGCTGTTTTGCTCGCCTCTCGGCCAAACTTTTTTCCCCGGGGTGGCGCCAAGTCCGTTTGGCGTCTTCGCTGGGCTGCTGGTTTCCGCGATATCGCGTTGCAAACCTAAAAGTCCGATCGCCGTGAAAACCCGGATGCCTCGGGCTCAAACGAAGCGCCGGCCCCCCGGCCCCCCTCCCGGTCGGCGCCGAACCACGCGGCGGCGGGGCGTACGGCAGAGAGCCGGGCAGGCGCCGGCGCCCAGGTGGAGCGCCCAAGTGCTCCCCGGTTGCCGCGGGCCTCGGGCCTTACCTCGGCGGCTTGAGTCTCCCGAGTCTCGATTTTCGATTTTCGGTTTTCCCGATTCTGGTTTTCGGTCAAGGACTTACGGGAACCGGGAAGATTCTTACTGTACCCGGCTCGCCTATGAAGCGGCCGACTGTGGGGAACAGCTAGTGCACGACTGATTGGCCATCAGTGGCCAAACTGTTAAGCCGAGGTCGTTCGAGGTCGTTCGAGGTCCTTCGAGGCCGTGCGCGGGCGGTCGATAGGCAGAAACGATCGACTCATGAACAAAAATAGGGCATTGTGATCGAGCCCTCGGCGCGTGAGATCGCGCGCGGGTGCCGCCCGCCGCCGGTTCGGGATGTCCCGTATGGGCCGCGGGCAGCCCGCGGAGACAGGGCATAGGGCCGCGGGCGGCTCGCCGAGGTCGGTATAGGGCCGCGAGCGGTGCCGGGCGAGACCCCCAGCCAGCGCCCCGCGGCACGGCGGCGTCGCGCCCCTTTTTAATTAATTCGCAGAAGCGGAATTAGCGGCGCCGGATTTCGCCGAGCGGCGGGAATTAATTCGGGCGCCGGGGCGGTTTCGCCCGCCCGAGCAGCCAGGCCGTTCCTTCCGGCCCCTACACCCACTACGATCACTACGATATCTACGATAACTACGATATCTATAAACCTATGATATATAAAGAAAGAGTCAAGCAATATCGTAAACATCGTAGTTATCGTAGTAGAGAGAGAGGGTCGACCGCACCTTGGCGGCTTGCCCAAGGTCGACCCCGAACCCCGGCCGCCGATCCCAAGAAATTATTTGCGCGCTCGCGGGCGAATTATTTGCGCCATCCGCTCAAGAATTATTCGGGCTTCGGTGCCGGGATTAATTCGGAACACGCGGACCGTCGCGTGCCGCCCGCCGCCGGTTCGGCACGTCCCGAGCAGGCGACGGGCCGCGCGCTGAGGTCGGTTGAGCGCGGAGGGCGAGGGCGCACGCGGGGCGGAGCGGCGGTTCAACAGTCCGGGCGCGGCCGGGGCGGCGGAGGTCGGTGCTCGCGGTGCTCCGGCCGCTTGTGGTCTGCGCGCGGACCATGAGCGGGTCCGGCACGCCGTCACGCGGGCTGAGACACGCCGAGGGCGCCGCATGATGCCAGCGCCCTCGGGTTGCTGCTGCCGTGCGTGCTGCGCCGCTCCTGCGCCTTCCTAGTCGCCCTCCGTCTCGAACGGCGCGGCGCCGGGCGTGCTCTCGAACTCATTACCGCTGCTCGTCGCCGTGTAGCCGCCTTCGCCGTGTTCGACGATCTTCTCGCGGAGCATGACCCGAAGGGCTTGGCTGACGGTTGCCTGCGCGCGCCCGATCGCCTTGGCGATCTGTGTTTGCAGCATCGGCTTACCTTCGGTACGCAGCGCCATCAGGATCGCGCCTTGAAGGTGGGTCTTCGCGACCTGTGCCGCCGGCCCGACCATCTCCCACCGACCCTCAAGGAACCGCAGCGCGTAGGCCCCATCGCTGGCGTCCCGGGCGTGCAGTTCAAGGACGCCGGCTTCTCCTCGGTCCTTGCGGTCGAGAATCAGCGCGCCATCGGCAGCACCGGCGAGCCCGTTGGTGCCGGAGATCCGCGTCATGGCGTCGTCAGAGTGAGCCTTGCGGGTGTGGTGGACGATCACGACGCTGATGCCGCGGCGCCCGGCGAACTGTTGGATCGCCTTCAGCGCCTTGTAATCCTGCGAGTAGGCGTTCTCCTTGGCGTTCGCTTCCGGGCGGAAGCACTCCAGCACGTCGATCACGATCAGCCTCGTGTCGGGGTTCTCGTCCATCCATGCTTCGAGGGCTTCGAGGCCACCGTCGTTCGAGCGCGGCCATTCAGTCTCGAAGTGGAGATTGTCCAGCGCGTCGTCGGGTAGATCGTCGAGCCCCAGCTTAGTTAGCCGCGACTTCAGGCGCCGGTCGCCGTCCTCCAGCGCGAGCACGAGCACCTTGCCTTTCTTCGCCTTGAACCCGAGCACCTTGCCGCCGGTTGCTACAGCGACTCCTATTTGCAGAGCGAGCCACGACTTGCCGATCTTCGGCGCGGCGACGAGCAGGAACGCGCCCTCGGGCAACAGGGCTTCGATGGTGAACGCGATCGGCTTGAACTCCGTGGTTTTGAGATAGCGCGCGGAGCGCGTGTTGGGCTTGAACTTCGCCTTCGCCTTCGGCTGTTGCTGCTCCGCGGGCACCCGGTCAAACATCGCCTCGGGAGACATGGCGCCCTGTTCGCCGCGGGCGTACTGATAGCTGTTGGCGATTTTTGTTTCGAGTTCGTCCGTGTCCCACGGTGGCGAGCAGCGCTTGTTCCAATCGGACAGTGCCTCGGCGGCGCGCTCCTGCGGAACGCCGAAATCGCGAACGTGGCAGGCAGCCTTGAAGGTCCGGAAATCCCCGCCTTTATCTTCCTCGGCGACCGGGTACGTTTCGAGGAACTCCCTTGCGCGAGCGACGGCTTGCTCCGGATCGGTGACGATGGGCGGGGCGTCTTTCCGACGCTCATGCTTCGGCTTCGCGGCGGCTTTGCAGCGCCGGATCAGTTCAGGGTGCGCTTCTGTGATCTCCGTCGCCTTAACGACGGTGTACGCGCCTTTCTCGGTCTTCGAGCCTTCGGCCACGACATAGCCGCCGGTCGTGCGAATGTCGAGCCCGGGGCCGAGCGTGTCGACGCCGTTCGCGATCTCAACCCCTTGCGGCAAGCTGAAGTAACGATGCTCGCCGCCGCTCGGAGTCGACACCGTGTATGTCTCCGCGAGGGGAATTTCTGCCTCTAGTGCTTTCAGCGACTCGGCGCCGCCTTTCTTCGGGTCGACGTCGACGATCAAAAGACCCGCGGCATGCACTCCCACGTTTGAATCCGTCGGGTAGCAGGCCCACCATTCCCGGATCTGCGCTTCGTCGGTTGTAGCTTGCTTCTGCCAGCCCTTAATGAGCGGGGGAGACTTCTGGCCCGGGGCGATCGGGAATACGGGCAGGCCACCGTTCGCGAGCCCGAGCGCGATGCCGAGCATCTTGGTTTCAATGTTCGTCATGGCTACTCGACCTCGTCACTGGAGGTAACTTCACACACAGCCGTCGACGATGACGAGATCGCGCGCGGCGCGGTCAAATCATTGATGGCTTGCGTCGTTGCCAGTTGCAGGTATTGGATCGCCGAGCGTAGGTCTGGGTCGGTGATGGTCTCGGCGTCAAAGCCGTTGCGGGAAGCATTGCGCCGCCCGTGACTCATAGCGGCTGCCATGTGTCCGACCGATGTTTGAGCCATGATGAGCACAGCTTCAGGTTTGACATGCGCGGGAAGCCGCATGACTAGTTGCTTGGTTTTCACTTGGGTACTCCCTACTGAGTTTGCGAGCCATTTACCCGAGGCTTGCGATTTGCGGGGCGAGCCTTGCGGCGCGCGGCACTAGTTACTGCGGAGACTGCGACTACCTATTCGTACTCGTCGCCGCTGAACTCAGGTCGCCCGGTCAGCCGGTATAGCTCGGCGCTCGAAACAAAATGGCTGAGCCCGTCGACGCTGAAGACTTGGCGACCGTTCTTGCCGCCCCATGCAACGCGGGTGATACGGTCGGCGGCGATGTACTCGCCGGTATTCGTCTTGATAAATTTGCTGCTGATTGCCACGATGCACTTCCTTTTCTTACTTTGGGCGCTCCTTCCCGTTGGTTTCGCTCCTACGATGGGTACGACTGTTTGGACTGTGAGGGTCAACTGTTCCCTATAAGCCCTCCTCACTTTCGAGGGACGCGCGCGCCAGCGTGGCCCAAAGCGCCACCCAGGCAAATTTACGTCCTTCTTCCATAAGTCCGGCATGGATGATTTCGGGCGCGAATCGCACCGCGGCCTCGTCGAACTTCATCTGCGCCGAGAGGTAAGCTTCCGCCATCTCGTGGGCGATCTGTGCCTTGGCCTCGGTAGTAGGCGTCAGCAGTTTGCGGAGTTGCTCGCGAGATAGTTCGGCGGTCATTGCGCCTCCTCGATCGCGACTTTGACTTTCGCGCGGACCTTGGCGATTAACGCCCGCGCGCGGCTCGGCGCAATGTCGAGGGCGTCGCCGATTTCGCGGTCGTCCATGCCAGCGACGAGCAAGTCCGCAAGCTCGCGCTCTCGCTCAGTCAGCTTGGCCGCCCCGATCGCCTCGAACACTTCCTGCGCTTCCATCTGGCGCATCGGGTCGGCGTGATCCGCACCGGGAATGATCGGCATGCCATCATCCGAGTTGCCGAGGTTCTGCGCCCTCAGCGCGGGACAGGTCTCGTGCTCGACGCCATCATCATCCTGCGCCACGTCGTCATACGGCACCGTCTTGACCCTCCGCTTTCGCGTGATGTCGATAGCGGCGTTCCGGCACGCGCGGCGCACCCAAGAGAGGAAAACCTTGCTGCGCGTTGGATCGAAAGAGGTCACTAGCCCGAGCGGCCCGAGGAGGCCCCCGAACAGTTGATTGATCACGTCGAGGATGGCCCCGTCGCGGACTTCTTCGGGGTAGGTGCGCAGAGTGCGCCACCCGATGCGGTGGATGATTTCCACGGTCAAGTCGAGAGCGAAGCTATCGCCGGCGATGATCCGCTCGACCAGGAACGCGGGGTCAACGCGAACGTTAAGAGGCGACAGCCCGCGTGCGCTGATTGTGGTGGAGGGCGCCGGAGTGTCGACGATAGCCGCCTCGTGCTCCGTGTCGCGCTCCGCCCGCTGCTCGGCCGCGAAGCCGCGTCGCTCACGCTTCGGCCGGCGGTAGACAGCATCGAGGGGGCGCGCGTCGTCTATATCGCCAGCTTCGGCTGCTTCGGCCTCGTCGAATTCATCGAGTGTCATTTCCGCCCCCTGCGGAGGAGGTCATGCAGTTCGGCGGCGACCTCGGCAGCCATCGCCATTTGCTGGTCGCGGATCTCCTGCTCGTCCAGCTTGAGGCGGTACCCTTGGAGCATGCGCTTTGCGGCGAACTCGCACGTGCGAACGCTGCCGGCGGCGGCGAGCAGGATGGCCAGGCGCGCGATGCGGGGGCGGTCTTCAGGGCGGGGATTAGTGAGGATGGACACGGCTAGACCCCCGCCTTCGAGTCGACCCAGGCGAGAACTTCCGCCTCGCGCCATAGCACGCGCGCGGAGCGGCCTTTACCGAGCTTGCGGGGTTGAGGAAACGTCGGATCGGGCGCAATACGCTCCGAGCCCTTCGTGTATCCGAAGCGGAATTGATTGATGCGACTGCGGCTGAGTTTCAGAGTGGCACAGAGTTGTGCCGTAGAGAGGAATGACATAGCAGGGTGACCTTTGCATTGGCGTCTCAGGTCACCCTCATACTTTTGGCCGGTGCAAGACGTTGCCGGACCAAGTACCGCTCGTCAGCGTGGCCGCGCATTGCGCGCGACCCACACTCGCGGAAGGGCGTCTTACGTTCCCGTCTTGTCGGCCGCGCCGCCTTCCGATGGCAGCGCTACTGCTGGCTCTAAGGGAACTTCACCGCGGCCTTCCTTTACCGGGCCGCGGGCGGTGCAGCCGGATGTTCCGGCCGCTGGCGCATCCCTTCGGTGTCGGACCTTTTGCCCGAAGCCTTGCGCCCCTTACAACTAAGTACGAATTCGAGCCTTAATCTGCTCGCTTGCGTGTGGAGATATAATTTAGACCAAAATCCCCCACGATCAAAGTATGGCACGTCTGCGCCGCGCGCGCAACAAGCTTTCCTGGGCTATAGCGGAGGTTAGTGATCACTTACGATAAAATGAATGCAGGACGCCGCAAAAGAATTGTTTCAGTCTTGTAACTGCGGCGGCAGCGCTAGGAATCGCCCCCCCGAGAGCGCGGGGCAACAGCCCGCGGGCCGACTGTTGCCGGCTCCGACTGTTACCCCAACTGTTACTGTTACGCGGACTTCTTCCTCTTCTCAGCCAGTCCCACGACGCGAGGCCCAGCCTTGGCGGCAGTGCGGCGCGCCTCCTCGATTGTTGCGGCCCAACGGTTGGCGAGGGTGCGCGCGAGGCTGTCGCTCTGAAACTTGCTGTAGTGCCGCCCGCGCGTGGAACGCTCCGCTGGCGCGCGATGGTCGAGCAAGAGCGCGATGGCACGCTCGCTCGCGTCGGGCTGCGTATCGAGCCAACTAGCGACCGTGTCGCGGAAGCGACCTTGCCAGAAGCCAACGTTGAAGCCCTTGGCCGCGAGCAGGCCGGCGATTAGGCCCGTGGCCTCGCCCGGAACATCGGCGCGCGGCGCGTCGCCCCATCTGCCGGGCCAGACCAGCCCCTCGCCGCTTTCTGGCCGGCGCATCGCGCGCAGGAGATCGGCGGCGGCGTCGCTCAACGGTATGGAGATCTCGCGGCGCAACTTCGAGCGCTCTTTTGGCAGGGTCCATGTCGGCGCGCGCGACAGGTCGAACTCTTGCCACCGCGCGCCGAGAACGGCACCGGGTCGAGCGCCGGTGAGGCACGCAAAGCGCCAGATCGCCGGCCACGGGGAAATCGGGTTCTGCTGTTCTAGTACATCGAGCGCGTGGAGCACCGCGGCCAGTTCGGAGAAGTCAGGCGTGCCCCCCTCTTGATATTGAAACAATGGCTCCGCGTTCCCTTCCGCCCTTGGCACGATGACCTTGGGCGCGCGTTCGATGTAGCCGTGGTCTTCTGCGTAGCCGAGAACGCGGCGCAGCGCCGAGAGCGGCCCGTACGAGGCGGTCGTTGGGATCTGGTCTTGTAGCGCGTTGATCCGGCCCTGCGTGATCCAGGCCAGCGGTCGCGCGTGCCAGTCGCGCAGCCAAGGTCCATTCAGCGCGAGCCGGCGTACGGTAAGTGTCGTCTTCGCCAATTTCGCCGTCCCGCTGACGAGGTGCTCGGCGACCAGCGCGCCGAAGGTCATTCCTTGGCGCTTGTTCTCGTCCAGATTCTTCTGCCTCTCCTGCGCCGGGTCGAGTCCGTTGCGAAGATCGACGCGCGCAAGCCGTGCCCGCTCCTCCGCCCATGACTGTGGTGACTCCACCCCGTGGTAATCGCCCAGCTTGACGAACCGCGCTGCCGTCGCGGCGCCGGCCAATCTCCCGCGGATAAACCACGTGCGCCGACCGCTTCGGAACACGCGCAGCTTGAGCCCGTGCAGCGACCCCGGCGCCGCGAAGTCGGCGTGGCCGCGCTTCGGTTTTTCCTGCTGCTCTGCCCAGCTTGCCGTTCCCTTTTTCTTGCCCATCGAAGCCTCCCGTTCCGTAGTGAACATCCTAGTGCACAGCGAGGGGAACGCCTAGTGCACAGAATACCCGTACAACCTTGTCCAACTATGTGCAGTAAGCCTTTGATCTGTACATAAGTGCACAAAGCTAGACAACCGGGAGGTTACAGGGGAAGTATTCCCGGCGGACAGCGCCTACCAGCGGCCGCAGATCGTGCGGGCGTTGTACGAGGCGGCGGCCGCGCTCGAGCGCATCGAGCGCTTCGAGCGGCGGAGGGCGCAGATGCCGCCGAAGACCGGCGAGCCCTGGAGCGAGGAAGAGGACCGCAGGCTTCTCGCGGCGTTCGACGCCGGACGGGCACTGCAGGAACTCGCTGCTGCCCACGAGCGGACAATGGGCGCCGTACGCGCGCGACTTCTAAAGTACGGGCGCATCAACGCCTAGAGAGTTGCATCATGCCCGGGGCGTCCCGGCCGGCGCTTCGGGTTTCTTATCGCGGCGCGGTAGAATTCCCCAGTGAAATCAAGCGACATTCGCTCGAGCTTCCTCGAGTACTACCGCTCCAAGGGCCACACGATCGTCGCTTCCAGCCCGCTCGTGCCGGCGAACGACCCGACGCTGCTTTTCACCAACTCGGGCATGGTGCAGTTCAAGGACGTGTTCCTCGGCAAGGAGACGCGACCGTACAAGCGCGCCACTACGTCGCAACGCTCGCTTCGCGCCGGCGGCAAGCACAACGACCTCGAGAACGTGGGCTACACCGCGCGGCATCACACCTTCTTCGAGATGCTTGGCAATTTCTCCTTCGGCGATTACTTCAAGAAGGACGCCATCGCCTTCGCGTGGGAGCTGCTCACCAAGGTCTATGGGTTGCCCGCCGAGCGGCTCTGGGCGACGGTGTACCAGACCGACGACGAGGCCTACGAGCACTGGACGAAGGTGATCGGCCTGCCGCGCGAGCGCGTGGTTCGCGTCGGCGACAAGCCCGGCGGGCAGAAGTACCAATCGGACAACTTCTGGCAGATGGCCGACACCGGCCCCTGCGGGCCATGCAGCGAGATCTTCTACGACCACGGCCCCGAGGTGGCGGGCGGGCCGCCGGGATCGGCGGACGCGGACGGCGACCGGTACATCGAGATCTGGAACCTCGTCTTCATGCAGTTCAACCGAGACGAGCAGGGCGCGATGCATCCGCTGCCCAAGCCCTCGGTCGACACGGGCATGGGCCTGGAGCGTATCGCCGCGGTGCTGCAGGGCAAGCACTCCAATTATGAGATCGATCTTTTCCAGGACCTGATCCGAGCCGCGGCGCGCGAGACAGGACAGAAGTCTCTGAATAATCCATCGCTGAACGTGATCGCGGATCACATCCGCGCGTGCAGCTTTCTTGTCGTCGACGGCGTTATCCCCGGAAACGAGGGCCGGGGCTATGTACTGCGAAGAATCGTGAGAAGAGCAATACGCCATGGCTACAAGCTCGGACAGAAGCGGCCGTTCTTCCACCGCATGGTCACGGAACTCGACCGGGTCATGGGCGATGCGTATCCGGAACTCCGGTCCTCGCGAGAGGGGATCGCCCAGGTCCTGGAGCAGGAAGAAGAGCGGTTCGCGGAAACGCTGGAAAACGGCATGGCGGTACTCGAGTCGGCGCTCGCCTCCGGGGAAAAGCTTCTCGACGGGGAGACAGCGTTTCGCCTCTACGACACCTTCGGGTTCCCCGTCGACCTCACCGCTGACATCTGCCGCGAGCGCGGCGTGATGCTCGACATGGCGGGGTTCGAGGCAGCCATGGGCCTGCAGCGCGAGCGCGCGCGCGCGGCGTCCAAGTTCGCGATGACGGCCGGCTTGGAGTACTCGGGCACGAAGACGCTTTTCCACGGATACGAGAAGCTGATCCATCCGGCCAGGGTCGTCGCGCTGTACCGCGAAGGTGCGAAGATCGATTCACTGCAGAGTGGCGACGCTGGCACGGTGGTTCTGGACGAGACGCCCTTCTATGCCGAGGCGGGCGGTCAGGTCGGCGACAGGGGCGAGCTGGTGGCTCCCGGCGGTACGTTCGTCGTGGACGACACGCAGAAGATCCAGGCCGACGTCTACGGCCACCACGGCACGCTGAAGGCCGGAGCGCTCAAGGTCGGCGACCGCGTCGAGGCCAAGGTGAACACCGAGCTGCGCGCGCGCACCATGCGCAACCACTCGGCCACCCACCTCATGCACAAGGCACTGCGAGAAGTGCTCGGCCCGCATGTGCAGCAGAAAGGCTCGCTCGTCGATCCCGACAAGACGCGCTTCGACTTTTCGCACAACAAGCCCATGACCGACGCGGACATCCGGGAGGTCGAGGCGCGCGTCAACGCCGAGATCCTGCAGAACAGCCCCGCCCGCGCCCAGGTCATGCCGATCGACCAGGCCAAACGCTCTGGCGCCATGATGCTTTTCGGCGAGAAGTACGGCGACGAAGTCCGCGTGCTCGACATCGGCTCCTCGCGCGAGTTCTGCGGCGGGACACACGTCGCGCGCACCGGTGACATCGGCGTATTCAAGATCACCTCGGAGAGCGGCGTCGCCGCGGGCGTGCGCCGCGTCGAGGCGACCACCGGCATGACGGCGCTCGCCCTCATGAACGGCCAGATCCGCGAGTTCCAGGAAGTCGCACGGCAGCTGCGCGCCCAACCCGGCTCGGGATCCGTCGAGAAGGCCGTCCAGGGTCTTCTCGAGGAGAAGAAGGGCTTGGAGAAGGAACTCGCGCGCATGCGCTCCAAGCTGCTCAGCGGGCAGGGCGCCGACCTGAGCGCCCAGGCGGTCGAGCTCAAGGGTAAGGACGGCAAGGCGATGCGGGTGCTCGCGGTGGCGCTCGACGACGCCGACCCCAAGACGATGCGCGAAACCGTGGACCGGCTGAAGGACAAGCTCAAGTCGGCGGCGATCGTGCTGGGGGCGGTCACCGGCGGCAAGGTGTCGCTCATCGCGGGGGTGACATCCGATCTGACCGGGAAGCTGAAAGCGGGAGAGCTCGTCAATTACGTGGCGCAGCAGGTGGGAGGCAAGGGCGGCGGCCGGCCGGAAATGGCGCAGGCCGGTGGCACCGACGCCGCAAAGCTCCCCGGCGCTCTGCAATCGGTCCGACCCTGGATAGAGCAGAGGCTATGACATGAGAAAGCTCCTTGTCGCCCTGTCGGCTGTCCCCGCGGTCGCGCTTGCGCACCACGGCTGGAGCGAGTACGACACCGCCAAGACCCTCAAGCTCACCGGCAACATCGTCGAGTCGGGCTACGAGCATCCGCATGGCCACATCCGCTTGCAGGCGCCGGGGAAGAGCTGGCACGTCGTGCTCGCGCCGCCCTCGCGCATGGAGCGGCGCGGCTTGGCGAAGGAAGCGCTCAGGCCGGGCGCCTCTGCGACCGTCGAGGGCTACGCCAATCGCGACAAGCCCGAGGAGATGCGCGCAGAGCGCATCACGGTGGACGGCAAGACCATCGAGCTTCGATGACCGCGGGCAGCGGGCCGCTCGGCACGCTGGAAGCGAGCGGCTTCGGCCGGGCGATGCGCGAGTGGCTGTGGCTCTATCCGAGCGTCGAGATCGTCCACATTGTCGGCATCGCGCTGCTCTTCGGCTCCATCGCGGTGCTCGACCTTCGCCTGCTCGGCGTGTCGCGGGTCCTTCCCATACGAAGGCTTGCGGCGCACGTGCTGCCGTGGACCGCTGCCAGCTTCCTGCTCATCATCCCGAGCGGGCTTGCCATGTTCAGCGCGCATGCCACCGACTTCATCCAGAGCGGCGTGTTCTTCGTGAAGATGATGCTGATCCTTGCGGCCGGTCTGAACGCCGCGCTCTTTCACGCCATTACCTTCCGCACCGCGGATGTGTGGGACTCCGAAGAGATGCGCAGGCTCGCGCCGCCGACCTCTGCGCGCCTTGCCGGGGCGCTCTCGCTCGTACTCTGGATCTCGGTGATCGCCTGCGGGCGGCTGCTCGCCTACTTCTAGGTCCAGGCTAGAAGCCGATCCGCTGGCGCCGCCCCGCACGGGGATCGTGCACGTCGTCGGCGCTCACCTCCGAGCGGCCGTCGAGCTTTGCCCGACCGAAAGCCGACTGCAGTGCGCGGCGCATCTCGCGAGGCGGCAGGGAAGCGAGCTTCTCCAGCGTGGCGGCGCCCGGTGATTCCGGGAACTGCCTGCCCCAGTCGTGGGCATTGCGGATCTCGCGGTAGATGTTCGCCGCGATGCGTGCGGAGCCCTCCGCGTCCGGCGCCTCGATCTCGTAGACGTTGAGGCGGCTCAACAACGGCTCGGGGATGCGCGCCGCGTCGTTGGCGGTGGCGAGCCACACTGCCCCGGAGGCATCGATCGGCACTTCCACGAACTCGTCGACGAAACGGGCAGCGGTCCGGGTCTCGAGCAGCTCGTAGAGCGCGCCGAGCGGGTCGTACTGGCCGTCGCCGCTCGCCTTGTCGAGCTCGTCCACCACGATCACCGGGTTGGCGTACTCGCCGTTGAGAAAGGTGTCGAACACCTTGCCCGGCTTGGCGTTCTTCCATTGCGAGGAGGCGCCCGAGAGCACCCAGCCGGCGGTGAGCGAGCTCATGGGGACGAAGCCGAAGCCGGTGCCCAGGAGCTCCGAAATGCGCCGCGCGAAGTGCGTCTTGCCGATGCCTGGCTCGCCGAGCAGCAGCATGGGCGGCAGCTCCACCGAATCCTCCGAGTCGATGCACAGGGCGAGCTGCCGGCGGATGTCCTCGAGGACCTCGGCGAAATTGGGCAGCTCCTCGAAGAGCGCGTCCATCTCGGGCAGCGCCGAGGGTTTGACCGTGAAGCGCTGTCCGCCAAGGCGCAGCATCTTCTCGTAGACCGACCGGAGTGCCTCGCTCGCCGTGGGGGAAAGCCCCTGCAGCGCCTTCTCCACGGTCGGAACATCGTAGACGTCCTTGAAGCCCGCGATCGGAATCATCTCGGCCAAAAAACTAGCATGACGCGGCAGGTCAAGCAAACGGCGCGCCTGGCAACCGCGCCGTCGGAGTGCCAATGCGCTACAGTAGTCCGGGATGACCAGCCGCGACACCGCCTTCTTCCGCTCCTTCGGCACGGGCTACCTGCCGGGCTTGGTTGGCGTGGAGATCGTCAAGGTCGCGCCGGGACTCGTGGAGAGTCGGCTCGCGGTGCGCCGCGAGGTGATGGCGCCCAACGGCTTCCTCCACGCCGCCGCAGTCGTCGCGCTGGCCGATACGAGCTGCGGCTACGGTTGCGTTGCTAACCTTCCGGAGGGAGCAAGCGGCTTCACCACGATCGAGCTGAAGTCGAACTTCATGGGAACCGCGCGGGAAGGCGTGATCGCCTGCCGCGCTGCCCCCGTCCATTTGGGCCGCTCGACCCAGGTATGGGACGCCGAGGTTCTCCTCGAGGACGGGAACCGCAAGATCGCCCTCTTCCGATGTACCCAGATGGTTTTGTGGCAGAATCTCAAGCCATGACACGCCGCTTCGCGCATTCCTTCTTTGGTTTCTTTTACTTTCCCTGCCTGCTGGCGGTCGGAAGCGGCTAAGCACAACCCCTAAACCGAGAAACCGCCAGCCCGAAAGCCTGGCGGTTTTTTTTTGCCCGAGGCCCCCCATGAACCTGTCCGCCGAAGAGAAAACCTCGCTTACCGATGACGAGAGGATCGAGAACGTCGTTCCGCTGCCGCCGCCGGAGCACCTGATCCGCTTTTTCCCGATCCAGGGCACGCCGGTGGAGAACCTCATCGCCGAGACGCGCCGCCGGGTGCGCGACATCGTCCACGGGCGCTCCGAGCGCCTGCTAGTAGTGATGGGACCCTGCTCGATCCACGATCCCGCCGCGGCCCTCGAGTACGCCCGCCGGCTCGGGGAGCAAAGGCGCCGTTACAGCGACGACCTGGAGGTGCTGATGCGGGTGTATTTCGAGAAGCCGCGCACGACGGTCGGATGGAAGGGCTTGATCAACGATCCCTACATGAACGGCAGCTTCCGCATCAACGAGGGCCTGCGCATCGCGCGCGACCTGCTGGTGCGCATCAACCAGGCGGGGGTGCCCGCGGGCTGCGAGTTCCTCGACACGATCTCGCCGCAGTACATCGGCGACCTGGTGTCCTGGGGCGCGATCGGCGCGCGCACCACCGAAAGCCAAGTCCATCGCGAGCTCGCCTCCGGGCTCTCCGCGCCGGTGGGCTTCAAGAACGGTACGGACGGCAACGTGAAGATCGCGGTCGACGCGCTGCTCGCGGCGCGGCAGAAGCACCATTTCCTGTCGGTGCACAAGAGCGGCCAGGTGGCGATCGTCGAGACCAAGGGCAACGAGGACTGCCACATCATCCTTCGCGGCGGGAAGCAGCCGAACTACGACTCGGCGAGCGTCCAGCAGGCGTGCGCCGAGCTCGCGAGAGCCAAGGTCGCCGGCCGTTTGATGATCGACTGCTCGCACGCCAACGCCGCGAAGGATCACCGGCGGCAGCTCGAGGTCGCCGCCGACATCGCGCGCCAGCTCGCCGCCGGCGAGCGCTGCATCATGGGCGCGATGATCGAATCCAACCTCGAGGAAGGACGCCAGGACTTGCGGCCCGGCGAGCTCGTCTTCGGCAAGAGCGTCACCGATCCCTGCCTGGGGTGGGAGGCTTCCGCTGGCCTGCTCGAGTCGCTCGCCGTGGCGGTGCGCAGCCGCCGCAAGCGCCTGGGGTAGGGATTCGGCATAATCCTGCGCGAGCGCCATGCCCGAACGCCCGCCCCAGCTCGCGCACCTCGAGTACCTCGGCGACGCGACGAAGTTCGCCGGGCAGATCCACGCGCTCATCCCGAAGTGCATTCTGCTCGAGAACTTCTCGCCCGCCGAGGTGAAGCTCTTCGCGCGCTTCATGGACGTGTATCGCGGCGAGCCGGGTGTGGAGATCATCCGCGAGGGCGACGGCGGCGACTTCATGCTGATGGTGATCGAGGGCAAGGTGGAGGTACACAAGCGCGACCGCTGGAATACGCCGCAGCTTCTCGCGGTGGTGGAGGCCGGCCGCACCCTTGGCGAGATGTCGATGATCGACGGCGAGGCGCGATTTGCCACCTGCGTCGCGGTCGAGCCGACGCTGATCGCGGTCCTCGACCGGGAAAGCCTGGCTCGAATCATCGTCGAGCAGCCGCTTCTCGGCGCAAAGATCCTCATGGAGTTGGTGCTGATGCTTTCACAGCGCCTGCGGGCGACCAGCCAGCGCCTGCTCGGGGCGCTAGACGAAAGATCGCCGGGCGCGGCGGCGGGCCTGCTGTAATTCCCTGACGCCTCACACGACTATCGAACCATGCATGCCACGCTGCCCCGCCGGCCAGGGGTCTTCCCGCGCGGGTGCACGAGCATGACATGAGCGGCCGCAGGGCTGCCGTACTCCTTGTCATCGCGGCCGCGATCGTAACCTTCTTCGCGTTCGGGGGTCACCGCTACCTGACCTTCGAGAGCATCAAGACGCAGCAGGAAACGGTCCAGCGATACTTCGACGCGCACCCGTGGCGCACGGCGCTCGCCTACTTCGCCGCCTACGTGGCGATCACGGGGCTGTCGCTTCCCGGTGCGGCGGTGATGACGCTCATCGGCGGCGCAGTATTCGGCCTGCTGTGGGGAGCCGTCATCGTCTCCTTCGCTTCCTCCATCGGCGCCACGCTCGCCTTTCTCGCCTCCCGCTTCGTGCTGCGCGATTGGGTGCAGGCGCGGTTCGGGCGCCAGCTTCGCGCCCTCAACGACGGCTTCGCGAAGGAGGGCGGTTTCTACCTCTTCACCCTGCGGCTGATTCCGGCGGTGCCCTTCTTCGCCGTCAACCTCGCCATGGGGCTCGTCCCTATCCGAGTCTGGACGTTCTACTGGGTGAGCCAGCTCGGCATGCTGGCCGGCACGGTGGTCTACGTGAACGCCGGCACGCAGATCGCGCAGATCGAATCGCTTAGAAGCATCCTGAGTCCGGCGCTCATCGGCGGGTTCCTGCTGCTCGGCGTCTTTCCTCTCATCGCGACGAAGGTCCTGGACGCGGTCAAGGCAAGGCGGGTGTACGCACGCTGGCGGCGTCCGGCGTGCTTCGACCGCAACCTCGTCGTCATCGGCGCGGGCTCGGCCGGACTGGTCAGCGCCTATATCGCTGCGGCGGTGAAGGCGAAGGTCTCCCTCGTCGAGAAGGACCGCATGGGGGGGGACTGCCTCAATACCGGCTGCGTGCCTTCGAAGGCGCTCATCAAGGCGGCTCGCGTGCTCACCCAGATCCGCGACGCGGCGTCCTACGGTATCAAGGCCGCCGGCGCTGAGGTGGACTTTCCGGCGGTGATGGAGCGGGTGCGCAGGGTGATCCGCGAGATAGAGCCCCACGACTCGGTCGAACGCTACACCGGCCTGGGAGTCGAGTGCCTGCAGGGCGAAGCGAGGATCATCTCCCCTTGGGAAGTGGAGGTGAAGCTGAGGAGCGGCGAGACGCGAGCGCTCACCACGCGCGCCATCGTGATCGCCGCCGGCGCCGAGCCTTTCGTGCCGCCGATTTCCGGCATCGAGAGCGTGGGCTGCATCACCTCCGAGACGCTCTGGGATCTGCGCGAGCTGCCCCGGCGGCTGGTGGTACTCGGCGGCGGCCCCATCGGCTGCGAGCTCGCGCAGGCGTTCGCGCGCCTGGGCTCCCGCGTTACCCAGGTGGAGATGCTGCCGCGGCTGCTTCCGCGCGAGGATCCGGAGGTTTCCGAGATGCTGCGCCGCAAGTTCGCCGAGGAGGGAATCGAGGTCCTCGTCGGCCACAAAGCCGAGCGCTTCGAGGGCAAAGTTCTCGTCGTGTCGCATGCCGGCAACGAGGTTCGCATCGAGTTCGATCAGCTGCTTTGCGCGCTCGGCAGGGTGGCGCGCACCAAGGGCTACGGCCTGGAGGATCTCGGCATCCCGACCACGCGGGCGCGCACCGTGGAGACCAACGAATACCTGCAGACACGCTATCCGAACATCTACGCCTGCGGCGACGTGGCCGGTCCCTACCAGTTCACGCACACCGCCTCACACCAGGCGTGGTATGCGGCGGTGAACGCGCTCTTCGCGCCGCTGCGCAAATTCCGCGCGGACTACTCGGTCATCCCCTGGGCCACTTTCACCGATCCTGAGGTCGCTCGCGTGGGGTTGAGCGAGAGCGAGGCGAAGGCCCAGGGTGTGGTACACGAGGTGACCGTCTTCGGCATCGACGAGCTGGACCGCGCCATCGCCGACGGCACTGCGCAGGGCATGGTGAAGGTGCTGACGGCGCCGGGCAGCGACCGGATCCTCGGCGCGACGATCGTCGGCGAGCATGCCGGCGACCTGATCGCGGAGTTCGTCGCGGCGATGCGCCATGGCCTGGGCATGAACAAGATCCTGGGCACCATCCACGTGTACCCGACGCTCGCCGAGGCGAACAAGTACGCCGCGGGCGCCTGGAAAAAGGCGCACGCGCCGCAGCGGCTGCTACGCCTGCTCGAGAAGTACCACGCATGGGCGCGCGGCTGATCGTCGCCGGCCTCGCGCTCGCCGCCTCGCCGGCGCTCGGCTTCGACCACGGGCATGGCGCATGGGACGCGCTGCTAAAAAAACACGTCGTGGCCTTCGACGGCGGAAGGGCCTCGCGGCTCGATTACGCCGGCATGGCGAAGGACCGCGGCGCGCTAAAGGCTTATTTGGCGGCTCTTTCGGCGGTACGGGACGCGGAGTTCAAGGCCTGGCCGAGGAATGAGCGCATGGCGTTCCTCATCAACGCGTACAACGCCTTCACCGTCGAGAAGGTCCTGACGCGCTACCCGGACATCCGCTCGATCTGGGACTTCGGGAAGATCTTCGGCAATCCCTTCAAGGACGAGTTCTTCACGCTCCTGGGGGAGCGGCGCAGCCTGGATGGCATCGAGCACGGCATGCTGCGCCCGCAGTATCGCGAGCCGCGCGTTCACTACGCGGTGAACTGCGCATCGGTCGGTTGCCCGATGCTGCGTGAGGAAGCGTACCTTCCGGCGCGCCTCGAAGCGCAGCTGGAGGAGCAGGCGCGGCGCTTCCTCTCCGACCGCTCGCGCAACCGCTACGAGCCCGGGGGCGGCAAGCTGCAGGTCTCGCGCATTTTCGACTGGTTTGCGGAGGACTTCGAGCCGCGCGCGCGCTATTTCGCGCCTTACGCCGAGCTGCTCGCGGACGGCGCGGCCGGGCGCGACGCAGTGCGCGGCGGACGGGCCGGCCTGGAGTTCCTCGATTACGATTGGTCGCTCAACGACTCTCGGTCATCGTCCCGGCGCTGAACGAGGCGCGCGGCATCGGCGAGGCGCTGAGCGCGCTCACCCCGCTGCGCGGCCGCGGGCACGAGGTGATCGTGGTCGACGGCGGCAGCGCCGATGGCACCCGGGAGATCGCGCAGGGGCTCGCCGACGCGGCCATCGTCGCCCCTCGGGGGCGTGCCAGCCAGATGAACGCCGGGGCGCGGGCGGCGCGCGGCGACGCCCTGGTGTTCCTCCACGCCGACACCCGCCTGCCGTCGCGCGGCGATGAGGCGATTCTCGAGTCGTTGAGGACGCATGCGTGGGGGCGCTTCGACGTCGAGATCGAGGGCCGGCATCCACTTCTCCCGCTCATTGCCCGCGCCATGAACCTGCGCTCCAGGCTTACCGGCATTGCAACCGGCGATCAGGCGATCTTCGTGCGCCGCGATGCCTTCGAGGGCTTTCCTGAGATCCCACTGATGGAGGATGTGGCCTTCAGCAAGGCGATGAAGCGTCGCGGCTGGCCTGCCTGCCTGGGCAGCCGCGTCGTGACCTCGGGACGACGCTGGGAGGCGCGCGGCGTGGTGCGCACGGTGCTGCTGATGTGGCGGCTGCGCCTGCTGTACTTTCTCGGCGTGCCGCCAGATCGGCTCGCAAGACGGTACGAGCGATGATCATCGTGTTCGCCAGGGCGCCCGTTCCCGGGCGCACGAAGACGCGGCTCGTGCCGCGCCTGGGCGAGTGGGGAGCCGCGCGGCTGCACGGCAGGCTGGTGCGGTACGCGCTGCGCACGGCGCGCGCGGCGGAATGCGGCCCGGTCGAGCTCCACCTCGCGACGCCGCACGCGATGTTCCGGAAAAGCGCGACGGTCAAGATGCAGAGAGGAGCGGACCTCGGCGAGCGCATGTACCGCGCCATCACCGAGGGCCTGCGCAACCACCGCACGGTGATTCTCATCGGAAGCGACTGTCCGGCGCTGACCGCCCGCGACTTGCAGCGGGCCGAGCGGCTGCTCGAAGGCGGATGCGACGTGGTGCTCGCGCCGGCCGAAGACGGCGGCTACGCGCTCGTCGCGGCGCGCCGGGTGTCGCGCCGGCTCTTCGAGGGAATGCCTTGGGGCGGCGCGGCAGTTTACGAGGAAACGCTGCGCCGGCTTCAGGCGCTGGGCTGGCGCTGGCGCGCGCTGCGCACCGTTTGGGACGTCGACCGCCCCAGCGACCTCGAGCGGCTCAGATCGCTCCGCCCTTTCTCAGCGACGCGGCGACCCGCTCGGCAATGATCCGGTAGCCCTTTGCATTGGGATGGATGGGATCGGACTTGAGCGAGGCATCGCGCAGCACCTCGCCGATCACGCCGGCCTCGTAGTGCACGCCGAGCTCCTCGGCGATGGCCCGGTAGAACGCGGGCGGCGTGACCGTGAGCCCGGGCTCGGGTGTGCCGAGCAGGATCACGTCGATGCCGCGGTCCCGGGCGAGCTTCACCATCGCGCGCACGTTGCGCTCGGTTTGCGCATTGCCCAGGCGCCGCAGGAAGTCATTGCCGCCGATGCACAGAACCAGCAGCCGCGGCGCGTGCTCTTCGATGGCCGCGGGCAGGCGGGCGAGCGCTTGCGCGGTGACTTCGCCGGGCACGCCGGCGCGCACTACGCGGCGCGCGACCAGGCCCTCGAGCTGGGCAGGATAGCTGTCCTCCTCCGATGCACCGGTGCCGTAGGTGAGGCTGTCGCCGAATGCAAGGATCACCGCATCTGCGGGAAGGTGCGTGAGCGTCGGCCCGTCGCCGCAGGCCGCGGCGAGCAGAAGCGCGAATGCAAGCGCCAGGCGGCGGCAGGTCATTCGGCGGTGCATGTTACACTCCGGCGCGGCGGCCGAGGGAGGAGACCCGATGTTGAAAATCAAGAGTCCGAAGGACTTCTGGGCCGGGCTGATGTTTCTCGGCGTAGGACTGTTCTTCGCGATCTGGGCGACGGTGAACTATCAGATGGGCTCGGCGGTGCGCATGGGCCCCGCGTATTTTCCCGCTGTGCTCGGCGGGCTGCTTGCCGTCCTGGGCTTTGTCATTTTTAGCGGGTCTTTCGCGCTCACGGGGCCGAAGGTGCCAGCGTTCCATTTCCGTCCGCTGCTGCTCGTTCTGGCATCGTGCCTTGCGTACGGCTACCTGATGAAGCCGCTCGGAATGGTGCTCGCTACCGCGATCATGGTATTCATCGCCTCGCTCGGCGGCCACGAGTTCCGATGGAAGGAAGCGACGCTCCTCGCGATCGCGCTAGTCGTCTTCTCGGTCCTGGTCTTCGTCAAGGGGCTGACGCTGCCCTTCCCGCTCTGGCCCGACCGGTTCAGCTGAGCTCGGGCCGGCGATGGATCTCGGCATCTTCCATAACCTCCTGCTCGGCTTCTCGGTCGCCGTATCGCCGATCCACCTGCTGTACGCCGCGATCGGTGTCATGCTCGGCACGCTGATCGGCGTGCTTCCGGGCGTCGGTCCCGTGGCGACCATCGCCATGCTGCTGCCCATCACCTTCAACCTGAGCCCGGTGGCGGCGCTCATCATGCTCGCCGGCATCTATTACGGCTCGCAGTACGGCGGCTCCACCACGGCGATCCTCGTCAACATTCCCGGCGAGGCCGCCTCGGTGGTGACCTGCCTCGACGGCTACCAGATGGCGCGTCAGGGCCGGGCCGGGCCGGCGCTCGCGGTGGCGGCGCTCGGCTCGTTCTTCGCCGGCTGCGTGGCGACGCTGATCATCGCCACCATCGCGCCGCCGCTCGCGGAGCTGGCGCTGAAATTCGGTCCCGCCGAGTACTTCTCGCTGATGGTCTTCGGTCTCATCGCGGCAACGGTCCTCGCGCACGGCTCGCTCATCAAGGCAATCGCCATGGTCGTGTTCGGCCTGCTGCTCGGGCTCATCGGGACCGACGTCAACTCCGGCGTGCTGCGCTTCACCTTCGGCATCCCGGAGCTCTCCGACGGCATCGGCTTCGTCATCGTCGCGATGGGCATGTTCGGCATCGCCGAGATCGTCGGCAACCTCGAGCACAAGGGGGCGCGGGAGGTATTCACGAAGAAGGTGAGCCATCTTTTCCCTACGCGGGAGGACTTCAAGCGCTCCTGGGCCCCCGTGTTGCGGGGCACGGCGCTCGGCTCCTTCCTGGGCATCCTTCCCGGAGGCGGCGCGCTGCTGTCGTCCTTCGGCGCCTACACCCTGGAGAAGAAGCTGTCGCGCCACCCCGAGGAGTTCGGCAAAGGTGCGATCGAGGGCGTCGCCGGGCCTGAATCGGCGAACAACGCCGGCGCTCAGACGTCCTTCATCCCCATGCTGACGCTCGGCATTCCTGGCAACGCCGTCATGGCGCTCATGATCGGCGCGCTCATGATCCAGGGTATCGCCCCGGGACCGCAGGTGATGACCGAGAAGCCCGACCTTTTCTGGGGTCTGATTGCCTCGATGTGGATCGGCAATGCCATGCTGGTGATCCTGAACCTTCCGCTCATCGGCATCTGGATAAAGCTGCTCACCGTGCCCTACCGCTTTCTCTACCCGTCGATCCTCGTATTCATGGCGATCGGCGTGTTCAGCCTGTCCAACAACCCGTGGGACGTGCTGGTGATGGCGGTGTTCGGCCTGCTTGGCTACATCTGCGTCAAGCTCGAGTGCGAGCCGGCGCCGATGATCCTCGGTTTCATCCTCGGGCCGCTGATGGAGGAGAATCTGCGCCGCGCCATGCTGCTCTCGCGCGGGGACCCGACGGTGTTCGTCACCAAGCCGATCAGCGCCGGCTTCATGATCGCCTCGGTACTTCTGCTGCTGGTCGTGGCGCTCCCCGCTCTGCGCAAGAAGCGCGAGGAGGTCTTCGTCGAGGAGCAGGCCTAGAGGGCGGCGATCGCCTGCACCTCGATCAGGTATTGCTCGCCGACCAGCCGGTCGATGATGAGCAGCGTGTTCGGCGGATAGGCGCCGTTGGGGAACAGACCCGGGAACTCCCGCAAGCGCCATTGCATGAAGCGCGGGATGTCCTGAGAGTGGACGAGGTAGGTGGTGAACTGCACCACGTTCCCCCATGCGGCACCCTGCGACTTCAGCGCCTTCCCAATCTGCTCGAAGACCCCGCTGCACTGGGCATCGAAGGTCTCGCCCGGCGCGAGCATGCCGGCGATGAAGAGGAACTCGCTTGCTTTGACACGCGCGAGATGCGAGTACTGCCCGAGCGGCTTGCCCAGGGCGTCGACGTTGCCGATCTTGATGTCCGCCATGTCTCCTGCCGTTTCAGTAGTCTCCTGCGCGAGTACTACGCCTTAACGTGGCGCCATTGCACGTCACCGCGCCCGCCGTGGCGATTGAGCAGGCGCGCGGCGACGAAGAGCACGTCGGAAAGGCGGTTGAGGTAGCGGCGCGCCGTCGCGCCCACCGCCTCCTTGCGTCCCAGCGCCACCACGCTGCGCTCGGCGCGGCGGCAGACGGTGCGTGCGAGATGCGCGGCCGCGGCCGCGCGCGAGCCCCCGGGCAGGATGAACTCCTTGAGCGGCGGGAGGCCCGCGTTCCAGTGCTCCAGGCGCTGCTCGAGCGCGGCGACCTTGTCCTCGCCGAGTAAGGCGTGGCCTGGAATGCTGATCTCCCCGCCGAGGTCGAAGAGGTCTTGCTGTACTTCGCCGAGCACCTCGCGAAGCTCCGTGGGCACGTCGTCGGCAAGGACCAGGCCGATCGCGCTGTTCAGTTCGTCGATGTCGCCCAGGGCGGCGATGCGCGCGCTCTCCTTGCCGATGCGGCTGCCGTCGCCAAGTCCCGTGTCCCCGGTATCGCCGGTTCGGGTGGTGATCTTGGAGAGCCGGTGACCCATGGGCGATTATAGGTCGATCCTGCGGAGCACTTGGCTGTCTAGGACGCCACGGGCTAGCGTGGTGGAGACGCGATCGCCCTCGCGCACGTCGGCCGCGTCGCGCAGGACATCACCCGCGGCGTCGCGCGTGATGCTGTAGCCGCGCGCGAGCACCGCCCGCGGATCGAGGCCCGCCAGCGCGGCTTCCAGGCGCTCGAGATGGGCGGCGCACCGATGCACCCGGTGCGCGTACGCGAAGGCAAGCCGCGCCCGGAGCTGTGCCACGAGCTGCCCGTGGGCCTGCAATCGAGCCGCGGGATGCACGAGGCGGCGCGCGCATCCGTCGACCGACTGGGCGGCGGTCTCGAGGCGCCGTCGCATCTCGCGCGTCAACACGCGGGCGCATTGGGCCACGCGCGCGACAAGCTGCTCTCGCGGCGGGCTTGCGAACTCCGCCGCGCCGGTCGGCGTCGGCGCCCGGCGGTCCGCCGCAAGATCGGCGATGGTGACGTCCGACTCGTGCCCGACCCCGACGACCACTGGAATGCGCGATGCGCGAATCGCGCGCGCGAGGACCTCCTCGTTGAACTGCCATAGATCCTCGATGGACCCTCCGCCTCGCACGACAAGCAGCACGTCGCACTCCGCGCGTGTGCCGGCCTTCGCGATCGCCGCCGCGAGCCGTCCGGCGGCGCCTTCCCCCTGTACTGGCGCGGGGTAGACAATCACGGGAATTGCCGGATTGCGGCGCGCCAGGGTAGAGAGCACATCGTGGAGCGCCGCGGCGCCGAGGGAAGTCACGATGCCAATGGCGCGCGGATGTGCAGGAAGCGCTCGCTTGAGTAGCGCGTCGAAAACCCCTTCGCGCTCCAGCTTGTCCTTCAGGCGCAGGAAACGCTCGTAGAGCGGCCCGAGGCCCGCGCGGCGCAGCGTTTCGACGGTGAGCTGGAACCGCCCGCGGGGCTCGTAGAGGCCGACCAGTGCGTGGGCCTCGACCTGCGCCCCCTCGCGGGGCTCCCAGCCGAGCGCTGCCGCGCGGCTGCGAAACATCACACACTCGACCTGAGCGGCCCGGTCCTTGAGCGTGAAGTACAGATGACCGGACGACGCCCACGAGAGATTGGACAGCTCGCCCTTGACCCACAACAGCGGAAAGCGCTGCTCGAGCGTGTCGCGCACGCTGCGCAGCAACTCAGAAACGCCAAGCGGAAAAGCCTCCTGCATGGGCTGTCAAGTCCTTCCGCGTACTCTCATTAATCCACATTTTCGCCGCGCTGGCGTCCGGCGGCGACACGGATGCTCGTGGAGGCCGATTCTTTCGGCCAAGCGATTGTTTACCCGAAGGAAAGGGTTGCTCAATTTTTGATCGCAACCGTCTCCGTCGCCTTCGTGGCTACGTGTGCGCGCGCTATTCATACGTAATCCACAAACTTATCCACAAGTTTTTGTGGATATCACGAAATCCACTACCCGTTGCCATCGCGCATCGACACGGCGCGCTAGTTTGCTGCACCGCGAAACTTGCGGCAGCCCGACCGGATGCGTACAGTCGCCGCCGGAGCGACAGGGAAAATCACAAGGAATCGCGTTTGTTCGCTATCGTCCAGGCTGCTGGCTGGCCCATCTGGTTCTTGCTGGCCGCCTCCGTCATCGCCGTTGCCCTGATCCTCGAGCGCTCCGTCACGCTGCGTACCGGGAGAATTGTTCCGCCGCGTCTTTTCGACCAGGTGATCGACGTCTACCAGCGTCAGGGCGTGTCGCCGGAGGTCATCGACATGCTCGCCAGGGATTCCGCCTTGGGGGCGGTGCTCGCGGCCGGCCTGCGCAACCACCGGAGCTCGCGCTACGTGATGAAGGAGGCTATCGAAGAGGCGGGTCGAGCTGTGGCGCATGACCTCGGGCGCTTTCTCACCACGCTCGGGACCATCGCGACCGCCGCGCCCCTGCTCGGCCTGTTTGGCACGGTGATCGGCATGATCGAAATCTTCGGCTCCCAGTCTCCGACGGGCGGCACCAACCCGCAGCAGCTCGCGCACGGCATCTCGATCGCGCTCTACAATACGGCCTTCGGCATCGGCATCGGCATCGCGGCTCTCATCTTCTACCGCCACTTCCGAGCCAAGGTCGACACGCTGGTCGTCGAGATGGAGCAGCTCGCCGGCAAGCTGGTCGATGTGATCCACGGCGAGCGCGCGGCTTGAACTTCCAGCGTGGGGAGGGGAAAGAGCCGCTCGAGATCAACCTCGTGCCGATGATCGACGTCATGCTGGTGATCCTGATCTTCCTCATGATCACCACTACGTATTCCAAGTACACCGAGCTCCAGATCAGCCTGCCCACGGCCGACGCGGCGAAGCAGCCGGAGCGGCCACAGGAAGTGACCGTGCTCGTCAACGCACAGGGTCAGTACGTCGTCAACCGCGCTGCGGTCCCGTTTCGCGGGGTCGAGCATCTCGCCGAGGAGCTGCGGCGCGCCGCCGGGACGCAGAAGGACCCGGTCGTCGTGATCAGCGCGGATGCCGCCGCTACGCACCAGTCCGTGGTGCGCGTCATGGAGGCTGCGCGCGTCGCCGGGCTTACGCGGATCACTTTCACCACGCAGTCGAGCCGTTAGTGCGACACTGGTACGGGCGCAGCGCCGTCGCCTGGCTGCTGTGGCCGGCCAGCATCGTCTTTGGGCTTGCGGTTTTCGTCAGGAGGCTGCTCTACCGGCTCGGTGCTCTGAGAAGCTTCCACCCAGGCGTCCCCGTGATCGTCGTGGGTAACCTCGTCGCGGGCGGAAGCGGCAAGACGCCGCTCGTGCTCTGGATTGCCGAATTCCTTCGTGCAAATGGCTGGTCGCCGGCGATCGTGTCCCGCGGCTACGGGGCGCGGATAGGAGCGCCGCGCGCCGCGACCATCGCGTCCGAGGCGAGCGAGGTAGGTGACGAGCCGATTCTGCTCGCGCGGCGCAGTGGCTGCCCGGTCTGGGTGGGGCCGGATCGCGTGCGCACGATCGCCGCGCTGCGCGAGCAGCACCCGAAGGTCGACATCGTGATTCTGGACGACGGTCTCCAGCACTACCGGTTGCGCCGGGACTTGGAGATCGCCGTGGTCGACTGGCGCGGCTTCGGCAACGGTCTGCTGCTCCCGGCCGGCCCGCTGCGCGAGCCGGTGTCGCGACTGCGAGCCGTCGATGCGGTCGTCTCCCACGGAGCGCCGGTGAAGGGCTTTCCGATGCAGCTCGCAGGAGAAACCCTGCACTGCATGACCGACGCGCGCGAGCGGCGCAGTGTGAAGGACTTCACCGGACAGAAGGTGCATGCGGTGGCCGGCATCGGTCATCCCAACCGCTTCTTCCTGCACCTCGCACGGCTCGGGGTGAATCCCATCCCCCATCCTTTCCCCGATCATTACCCCTTCCGAGCGCGGGAGCTGGAGTTCGGCGACGCGCTGCCCGTCATGCTCACCGAGAAGGACGCGGTAAAATTGCGCCACGCAGCGCGCCCGAACTGGTGGGTGCTCCCCGTGACGGCGCAGCTCGATTCCGCATTCGGCGACTGGCTCTTGGGCAAAGTGAATGGGTGGCGTCGATCCAAGGTTGCTTGAAATCCTGGTGTGCCCGCTGTGCAAGGGCAAGCTCGTGTACCGCAAGGAAGCGGGCGAGCTGGTGTGTCGGGGCGACCGGCTCGCGTATCCGGTTAAGGACGCCATCCCGGTCATGCTTGAGGACGAGGCGCGCAAGCTCGCGGCCGACGAAGACGTAGCGTGAGCTTCCGGGTAGTCATCCCCGCGCGCTACGCCTCGAGCCGCTTTCCCGGAAAGCCCCTAGCCGACATCGGCGGCCGGCCGATGGTGGTGCGGGTGTGCGAGCAGGCCGCGGCGAGCGGTGCGGCGGGCGTGCATGTCGCCACCGACGACGAGCGCATCGCCCAAGCCGTGCAGGCGGCGGGCTATTCGGCCCTGCGAACCCGCGCGGACCACGCTTCTGGAACCGACCGAGTCGCGGAGGCCGCACGTGCGCTGGGGCTCGGCCAGCAGGAACTGGTGGTGAACCTGCAGGGCGACGAGCCGCTCATGGCACCCGGCCTCATCGCCCGCGTGGTTGCGGCGCTCGAAGCCGACCACGAAGTCGCAATGGCCACCGCCTGTCATCCCTTGCAGAAGGACGTTTCCAATCCGAACGTGGTGAAGGTAGTGCTCGATGCGCGTAACCGCGCGCTCTACTTCTCGCGCGCGCAGATTCCGTACCCGCGCGAGGCCGGCGCCCGATGGTACCGGCATGCCGGCATCTACGCCTATCGCGCGGGGTTCCTGCTCTCGTTCGCGGCCCTCGATCCGTCGCCGCTCGAGAGAACCGAAGCGCTTGAGCAGCTTCGTGCGCTGTGGCACGGCCATCGCATCGCAGTCGTCGTAAGCGAGGAGGAGATCGCCCCGGGCGTCGACACGCCCGAAGACCTCGAGGCGGTGCGTAGAATGCTCCGATGAGACTGATCCTTCTCGGGCCTCCGGGCGCCGGCAAGGGCACCCAGGCCGCGGCGATTTGCGCGAGGTTCGGCATCCCGCAGATCTCGACCGGCGACATGCTGCGCGCCGCGGCGAAGGCCGGCACCGCACTGGGCCTGGCAGCGCAGAAGGTGGTCGACGCCGGGCAGCTCGTCGCCGATGACGTCATCGTCGGACTGGTGAAGGAGCGGTTGCGCTCGCCCGACTGCGCGCGCGGCTACCTCTTCGACGGGTTCCCACGCACCATCCCCCAGGCCCAAGCGATGAAGACGGGGCAGGTGCCCGTCGACGCCGTGCTGGAGATCGATGTGCCCGACGAGGAGATCGTCGCGCGCATGAGCGGCCGCCGCGTACATCTGCCCTCGGGGCGCACCTACCACGTTCGCTTCAACCCGCCGCGCCAGGAAGGCCGGGACGACGTGACGGGCGAGCCTTTGGTGCAACGCGAGGACGACCGCGAGCCGACGGTGAAGAGGCGCCTCGAGGTTTACCGCGCGCAGACCCGCCCGCTCGTCGACTACTACCGCGGCTGGGCGGCGAGCGCCGATGCGCGAGCGCCGCGGTATCTCTGCATCTCCGGAATGGGCACGGTGCAAGAGGTGCGGGAGCGCACCCTTAGCGCCCTCGGCGCGCCTCCGGCGGCGCCCTGACCTGATAAAATTTTTCCCCTTTTCGGGGAGAAGAACGAATGTCTGCCGGCCTCATCTTCGCGCTCGCCTGCGCGGTTCTCGCGATCGTCTACGGCGCATGGCAGATCACGCGCATCCTCACGCTGCCTGAGGGCAATGAGCGCATGCGCGAGATCGCCGCGGCCGTGCGCGAGGGCGCGGTCGCCTACCTCTGGCGACAGTACAAGACCATTGCGTTCGTCGGGGTCGTGCTCTTCCTGCTCATCGGCTTCTTGCTCGACTGGGCCTCGGCCTGGGGCTTTTTCATCGGGGCGGTGCTGTCGGGCGCCTGCGGCGTGATCGGGATGAACATCTCGGTGCGTGCCAATGTGCGCACCGCCGAGGCCGCGCGCATAGGCCTGAACGAGGCGCTGCAAGTGGCCTTCAACGGCGGCGCCATCACCGGCCTGCTTGTCGTCGGCCTCGGCCTGCTCGGCGTTGCGGGTTACTTCGCGCTGCTGCACGCCAATGCGCTCGACGACCGCAACCTGGCGCAGCTCATCCATCCCCTCGTGGGCCTGGGCTTTGGCGGCTCGCTTATCTCGATCTTCGCCAGGCTGGGCGGCGGCATCTTCACCAAGGGTGCCGATGTCGGCGCGGACCTGGTGGGCAAGGTCGAGGCCGGCATTCCGGAGGACGATCCGCGCAACCCGGCCGTGATCGCCGACAACGTCGGGGACAACGTCGGCGACTGCGCGGGGATGGCAGCGGACCTTTTCGAGACCTACGCGGTGACCATCATCGCCACCATGCTGCTCGGGGCGCTGATGCTGCAGAACATGAATGCGCTGATTTACCCGCTCGCGCTCGGCGGCTTCGCCATCATCGCTTCGATCGTCGGCACGTGGTTCGTGAAGGCGAAGGCGGGGGACGAGAACGTGATGCCCGCCCTCTACCGCGGGCTGTGGGTGGCGGGCATCCTGGCTTTCGTCGCTTTCTGGCCGATCACTTTATATGTCATGGGCGACACGCTGAAGACCGTGCCGGTCGAGATGGCCGGCGGCAAGAAGCTCATCGGCGTGTGGCACCTCTGGGGTGCGGCCGTGGCGGGGCTCGTCCTCACCGGCTTCCTCGTCTGGATCACGGAGTACTACACGGGCACGCAGTTCAAGCCCGTCCGCCACGTCGCCGATGCGAGCGTCACCGGCCACGCCACCAACATCATCGCCGGCCTCGGCGTGTCGATGAAGTCCACCGCGTGGCCCGTGATCGCCGTGTGCATCGCCATCTTCGTCTCGTACTGGCTCGCGGGCCTCTACGGTATCGCCATCGCCGCGACCGCTATGCTCTCGATGGCGGGAATCATCGTCGCGCTCGACGCCTACGGCCCGATTACGGACAACGCCGGCGGGATCGCCGAGATGGCCGACTTGCCGGATTCAGTGCGCGATATCACCGATCCGCTCGACGCCGTGGGCAACACCACCAAGGCGGTGACGAAGGGCTACGCGATCGGGTCGGCGGGACTCGCGGCGCTGGTGCTGTTCGCCGACTACACCCATGCCCTCGAAGCGGCGGGGAGAAGCTTCAACTTCGATCTCTCGAACCACATGGTGATCATCGGTCTGTTCATCGGCGGCATGGTCCCGTATCTCTTCGGCGCCATGGCAATGGAGGCCGTGGGTCGCGCGGCCAGCTCGGTGGTGCTCGAAGTGCGCCGCCAGTTCAAGGAGATACCCGGCATCATGCAGGGCACGGCCAAGCCCGAGTACGGGAAGGCGGTCGACATGCTGACCCGCGCGGCGATCGTCGAGATGATGGTGCCGTCGCTCCTGCCGGTGCTGGTGCCTATTCTCGTCGGCCTTATCTTGGGGCCACAGGCGCTCGGCGGCGTGCTGATGGGCACGATCGTCACAGGCCTGTTCGTGGCGATCTCGATGTGCACCGGCGGCGGCGCGTGGGACAACGCCAAGAAGTACATCGAGGACGGCCACCACGGCGGCAAAGGCTCGGACGCGCACAAGGCCGCGGTGACCGGCGACACGGTGGGCGATCCCTACAAGGACACCGCCGGCCCGGCGGTAAACCCGCTCATCAAGATCATCAACATCGTCGCGCTCCTTGTCGTCCCGCTGATCGTGTAGCGACTAATGACGCGCGCGCTCGTCGCGGCTTGCGCGCTCCGGTGATCGGGAGATTGATCCGATCGCGCCAGTTGTTTGGTGCGCTTTTCCTGTGCCTTTGCGCGCTCGCGCAGGCGCGCGATCCATCGATCGCGGAGCGCTACCTTGTCGTGGCGGCGCATCCGTTGGCGGCCGAGGCGGGCGCCAAGGTGCTCGGGCGCGGCGGCACGGCGGTGGACGCGGCAGTGGCGGTGCAGATGGTCCTCGGCCTGGTCGAGCCGCAGTCCTCGGGCATCGGAGGCGGCGCGTTCCTGCTCCACTGGTCGCAGGAGGAAAAGAAGCTGCGCAGCTACGACGGGCGCGAAACGGCGCCCGCCGCGGCGCAGCCCGGGCGCTTCCTGCGAGAGGGTAAGCCGATGGCCTTCATGGACGCGGTCGTCGGCGGCCGGTCCGTGGGCGTGCCCGGTGCGTTGCGCATGCTCGAGCTTGCGCATAAGCGCCATGGGGCGCTCCCTTGGCGCACGCTTTTCGCGGATGCCATCCGTCTCGCCGAGAAGGGATTCGACGCGCCGCCGCGTCTGCGCGCCGCGCTGGCAGAGGAGCATTTTCTTGATGACAGTCTCTTCTTTGAGGACGGTAAACCGAGGACGCGCGTCGTCAACCGCGCATACGCTGAAACGTTGCGCGCCCTCGCCCGCGAGGGCGCCGACGCTTTCTACCGCGGAGCCATTGCGGCCGAGATCGTGCGCGCCGTGCGTTCGCACGCGAATCCCGGAGATATCTCCGAAGCGGACTTGGCCGGCTACCGGGCGATCGAGCGCGAGCCGGTATGCGGGCCCTATCGCGGCCGGCGCGTCTGCTCAATGGGCCCGCCGAGCTCCGGCGGCGTCGCGCTCTTGCAGATCCTCCGCATCCTCGAGCGCACAGCCTTCGCGCGCACGCCGCCGCATTCCCCGCAGGCGGCGCACCTCTTCACGGAAGCCGGCCGACTCGCTTTCGCCGATCGCGCGCGCTATCTCGGCGACGCGGACTTCGTCCCGGTGCCAGTGGCGCGGCTTTTGAGTGACGCCTACCTCGACGCCAGGTCGGCGCTCATTGGCGAGCGCTCGATGGCGGAGGCGCTGCCTGGTGACGCGGAACGCGGAACGAGCCATTTCTCGATCGTCGACGCCCGCGGCGATGCGGTCGCAATGACCAGCTCGGTGGAAAGCCCGTTCGGCAGCCGCATCGTGGTGCGCGGCTTCGTCCTCAACAACCAGCTCACCGACTTCGATTTCGTGCCCGGCGGCGCGAACGCGGTTGCGCCGCGCAAGCGGCCGAGAAGCAGCATGGCGCCGACCATGGTGTTCGAGAAGGGGGCGCTCGAGCTCGTCCTGGGATCGCCGGGCGGCGCGATGATCATCAACTACGTCGCCAGGGCACTCGTGGCCCGCATCGACTGGCAGCTCGATCTCCGGGCAGCGATTGCGGCGCCGAACGTAGGCACGAGGAACGGGCCGACGCTGCTCGAGCGGGACACGCCATACGCCGCGCTTGAGGCATCGCTTGGCGAGCGCGGCCACCAAGTAGTGCTCACGCCCCTCGTCAGTGGCCTGCATGCCCTGGAGCGCGCGCCGGGCGGCTGGCGCGGGGCGGCCGACCCACGCCGCGACGGAGCGGCCGTGGGAAGATAGCAATGTGAAGCGCAGGCGCGCCTCGCTCGGGAAAACCACCCGGCCCAGCCCGGCGGGCGTGCTGCCGCGCGAGCGGCTCTTCGCCCTGCTCGACGAAGCCGAGGCGCCTGCGATCTGGGTATCGGGTCCCCCGGGCTCGGGCAAGACTACCCTCGCGGCGAGCTGGCTCGAGCACGCGGGCATTCCGTATGTCTGGTATCAGCTCGACGAGGGTGACGCGGACGTCGCCACCTTCTTTTACTACCTGAGCCTCGCCGCCGACGAGCACGCGGAGGCCGGCGCCGAGCCGCTGCCGCTCCTCGCCCCCGAGTACCAGGCCGGGCTGGCGCTTTTCACGCGGCGCTATTTCCAGCAACTCTTCTCGCGCCTCAAGGCGCCCTTCGCACTGGTCTTCGACAACTGCCAGGAGGTTCCCACCTCCTCGCCGCTCGTCGAGGTCATGCGATTGGGGCTCCAGGAGCTGCCGCCTGGCGCACGCGGCGTGTTCCTCAGCCGCACCGATCCGCCGCCCGCGCTCGCCCGGCAGCGCGCGAACCGTACGCTCGCGTCCCTCGGGTGGGAGGACCTGCGTTTGCGCCGGGAAGAGAGCGCCGCCATCGTCGCCCAACGGCGCCCCGGCCTGTCCCCGGAGGCCGTGGAGACGCTCTACGCGCGCACGCAGGGATGGGCGGCTGGGCTGATGCTCATGCTCGAGCAGTCCAACCCGCCGGCATCGCTCGCGCAGCCGGTCGATCTCTCTACGCGCAGGCTCGTCTTCGACTACCTCGCGGGCGAGATCTTCCAGAAGCTGAACGAGCGCATGCAGCGCTTCCTGCTGCAGACCGCGTACGTCCCGCAGATGACGCCCGCCATCGCGGCCGAGCTCACCGGAGACGAGGATGCCGGGCAGATCGTCGCACAGCTGCACCGCTTCAACTACTTCGTGAGCTTGCGCGAGACGCAGCCCGAGCCGCACTACCAGTATCACCCGATGCTGCGTGACTTCCTACAGGCGAGGGCGGAGGAGACGCTGCCCAAGGAGCGCAGGCGCGCGCTGCAGAAGATCTCCGCGGTGCAGATGGAGCGCGCGGGCGCGATCGAGGACGCCATCGCGCTCTATCGCGAGAGCCATGAATGGGAAGAGATGGCGCGCGTGGCCGAGGGCCATGCGCAGGCCCTGCTTGCGCAGGGGCGTGGCGAGACGCTCGCGCGCTGGGTAGAGGAACTGCCCGCCGAGACCCAGGCGAAGCACCCCTGGGCGGTGTACTGGGCCGCGGGAAGCCAGGCGCAGCTCGCGCCGCGGGAGGGGCGCATCCAGTACGGCCGCGCCTTCGATCTCTTCCGCGCGCAGGGCGACGCGGCGGGCATGGCGCTCGCCGCCTCGGGCGCGATGTTCGCCATCCTCTACGAGCTCGACGACTTCTCGCTCCTCGACCGCTGGATCGCGGTGCTGGACGAGGCCGAGAAGACGGGCGCCCGGCCGCCCAGCCCGGAAATGGAGGCGGGGCTCGCCTGCGGCATGTTCATCGCCCTCACACTGCGCCAGCCGCACCGGCGCGACATCAAGCAGTGGATCGAGCGCGCGCTTGCGTCAAGCGCCGCCACGCCCGACGTCAACCTGAGAATGTTCGTCGGACTGCTCGCCGCGCTCACGCTCGGCTGGACGGGGCTCTTCGCGCGCGCAGGGCAGCTCATCGAGTCGATGCGGCAGCTTTCCCCCGCCCCAGGCGTGACGCCGTTCTCCCTGATCACGCTCAAGAATCTCGAGGCGATGCACGCCATGCTCACCGCCGATGAGCCGGCGAGCCAGAGGGCGATGCGCGAGGGCCTGGACATCGCGCAGGCGACGGGCGTGCAGACATGGAATTTCCAGCTGCTGCTCTACGGCTACGGCGGCGCGCTCGGCGCGGGCGATCTCGCTGCGGCCGCGACGCTCGCAAGGCGCCTGCACGCGCAGCCGGGCGGCGGTCGCTTCAACCTGTGCATGTTCCAGTTCTTCCAGGGCTGGGAGGCGCTGCTGCGACGGGACCGCATGGATGCGCTGCAAAAGTGCAAGAGCGCGCTGCGCACGGCGATCGAGGTCGGCTGCCCGCTTTTCGAGGTGCTGTGCCGGCTGCAGCTCGCCGAGGTGCTCGTCGATTGCGGCGACGAGAGGAAGTGCATCGCGCATCTGCAGGCGCTGCGCGATATCGCCCGGCGCATCGACAACGCCCATCTCGAGTTCACTTGCCTGTTGTGGTTTGCGCACATCGCGCTCGCCCATGGCCGTCAGCGGCCCGGGCTGAACGCGCTGCGTCGCGCCCTCGCCCTTGGACGCGAGTACGGCTATGCGCATTTCCTCGGCTGGCGGCCGGCGCCCATGGCGCGGGTGCTCGCTGCGGCGCTCGAAGCCGGCCTCGAGCCCGACTATGCGAGGAGCGTCATCAGGCGCCGGCGCCTGGTGCCCGAAGAAGTGCGTCCATCCGGCAACGAATGGCCATGGACGTTCCGCGTCCAGACCTTCGGTGGCTTCCGTCTGCTGCGCGACGATGAGCCGCTCGCCACGGCCGGCAAGGCGCAGCGCCGGCCGCTCGAGCTGCTGAAGGTAGCGATCGCCTATGGCGGCGCGCAGGTCAGCGAGGGCCGCGTCATCGACGCGCTGTGGCCGCGGGTCGACGGCGATTCGGCGCACCGCTCCTTCACGAGCGCGCTGCATCGCCTGCGCAAGCTCCTTGGAGAGGACCGTGCCGTGCTCCTTCACGAGGGCAAGGTGAGCCTCGACCGGCGCTATTTCTGGGTGGATGCCTGGGAGTTCGAGGATCTCGCTGCGCGCGAGGAAGCCAGCGGCGACGCGGGGCAGCGTGAGAAGCTCATCGAGCGCATGCTGTCGCTTTACCGCGGGCCGTTCATGGCCGACGACGTAGACGACGCCTGGATGCTGCAGACGCGCGAGCGCCTGCGCGCCCGCCTTGCGCGGGCGATGGGCCGCATGCTGCGGCACTGGCAGGAGTGCGGGCAACGCGAGCGCGCCCGCGAGTATGAGGAGCGAATTAAGCAATCGGTAAGCGATCGGTAAGCGATCCGCAGTCCCTCCCCCCCGACCATGGGGGCGTCATTCACCCAAAGGAGGGAGTCATGAAGATCAGTAAGCGCTTTTCCGCAAGTCTCGTCGCTCAGGCCTTCGCCCTCTCGGGCTGCTACGTCGTACCGGTCGGCCCCGATGGCAACCCGGCTTGGGTGATTCCCATCCCTCCGCCTCAGGGATCGGCGCACCCGTCCGCCCCGAGCCAGCCCGCGCTTCCCCGCGTGCTGCACGCGCGGCTCTATCCCGAGAACGACCTCGCCACGCAGACGGGGATGGTGTCGGGCACGGTGACCAACATGATGACGGGCAAGGGGCGTTTCCAGCTCGTCTACGCCGGCGAGACACTGACTGGCGAAGCGACCCGCGTATCGGGCGATGACCGTAAGGGCATCGCGAGCGCCTACGGCTCGAGCGGCGCCTTCATGAGCTGCGAATACCAGATGAACTCGCCGGCGCAGGGGGCGGGCACCTGCATGTTCTCCAACGGCGCCCGCTACAAAGTTCACATCGGCAACTGAAGCGCCGCCACGATCGTGTCGACGCAGCGGGCCGGCTCGGCCGCCACGTCGACCGCGATCGCGTCCTGCGGCGGCTCGAGCGCGGCGAACTGGCTCGCGAGCAGCGACGCCGGCATGTAGCGGTGCCTGCGGGCGGCGAGGCGTACGGCGATCAGCTCGAAGCTGCCGTGCAGATACACGACCTTCGCCTCGCTTACCCCGGCGAGCAGCCGGGCGCGATAGGAGGCCTTCAATGCCGAGCAGGCGAGAACGACGTTGCGTGAATCGATGAGAATTCGGTTCAACCTTTCCAGCCACGGCCAGCGGTCCTCGTCCTCCAGGGCTATTCCGGCCGCCATCTTCGCCACGTTCTGCGGCGGGTGATGGTCGTCGGCGTCGATGAAGCGAAATGCGAGGCGGCGGGCGAGAGCGGCTCCGAGCGTCGTCTTGCCGGCGGCCGCCACGCCCATCACCACCACGATCACGGCTTGCGGTGCACCGCGTGGCCGCCAAAGCCTGCGCGCATGAGCGCGATGAGCTTGCGTGCGTGGTCCGAGCGGCCCTGGCTCGAGAATCGGGCGAGCAGCGCGGTGGTGATCACGGGCGCCGGAACGCCGAGCTCGATCGCCTCCATGGCGGTCCAGCGCCCGGCGCCCGAGTCGTCGATCACCGGGGCCACGCCCTCCAGCGACTCGTTGTCCTTGAGGATCGCCGCGCAAAGGTCGAGCAGCCAGGAACGCACCACGCTGCCGTGGCGCCAGGTCTCGGCAAGCCGCGTTGCGTCGATATCGAGATCGGGGCGTGCAGCGAGCAGGGCGAAGCCCTCGGCAAGGGCTTGCATGATCCCGTACTCGATGCCGTTATGGACCATCTTCGCGAAGTGGCCGGCGCCGCTCGGCCCGCAGTGCAGCCAGCCGGCCTCCGGTGCCGGTGCCAAGATGCGCGCGTAGGGCTCGAAGACCTCGACCGACTTGGGCGTGCCGCCGAGCATGAGGCAATAGCCGTTCTGCAGCCCGTGCAGGCCGCCGGAGACGCCGAGGTCGATGTAGCGCAGGCCCTGCTGCGAGAGCGCGAGGGCGCGGCGCATCGAGTCGCGGTAGTAGCTGTTGCCGCCGTCGACCAGCGTGTCGCCGGCGGAAACGAGCGGCAAGAGGTCGCGGATCGCTTCCTCGACCGCTGCGCCGGCGGGGAGCATAAGCAAGATGACGCGTTCGCCGTCGAGGCGCGCGCACATCGCGGCCAGGTTCTCCACGCATTCGACGTTCGCCTCGCCGCGAAGAGTCGCCGCGGCCGCGGGCTTGTGGTCATGACAGACCACGCGCACACCGGCTCGCGCCAGGCGCCGCGCCATGTTCGCTCCCATCCTGCCCATCCCGATGATGCCGACCTGCATGGCCCTCTCCTGAAACGCTCCGCGCAATGGAAGGTCCGAGCGTTACATGTGGCTCGATCTTCTGCAATGGCCCGCCATGGCAATCACCATGCTCGCCGCCTGGCTGGTAGCCTCGCGCATCGCGCGTCGCCGGGCGCTCGGCTTCTGGTGCTTTCTCGCGAGCAACGTGCTTTGGGTGGCGTGGGGCCTGCACGACAGCGCGTACGCCCTCGTGGCGCTGCAGTTCTTCCTGGCTGCACTCAACGCGCGCGGCATCTACAAGAACGAGTGAGCGATACGCTCCGCCGCGGCAGCCGCCCCCGCTTCCGCGTCGATTGCGGCGACATCCCCGAGGCGGCGTAGCCACGTGAGCTGCCGCTTGGCGAGCTGACGCGTCGCGGCGACAGCGCGCTCCTGGAGCGCCGCCTGGTCGATCACGCCTTCGAGGTACTGCCAGACCTGCCGGTAGCCGACCGCGCGCATGCTCGGCATGCCGGGGCTCAGACGATATCGCTCTCGCAGAAGCCGCACTTCGTCGATCAGGCCGTCGCGAAGCATCTCCTCGAATCGCGCGGCGATGCGCTGGTGCAGCCGCGCGCGGTCGGCCGGTACAAGCGCGAAGGCGCGCAGCCGGAACGGCAGGTCGGCCCTCGCCGCGCCTTGCAGTATCGAGATCGGCTTGCCGGTGAGCCGCCACACTTCAAGCGCACGCTGGATGCGCTGAGCATCGGCGGGGGCAATGCGCGCTGCCGCGCGCGGGTCGACCGTCGCGAGCTCGGCGTGCAAGGCGGGCCAGCCCCGCCGCCGCGCCTCTTCATCGATGTCGTTTCGGACGGCGGGATCCGCCTGCGGAAGCGGGTCGAGTCCGCCGACGAGCGCCCGGTAGTAGAGCATCGTCCCGCCGACGAAAAGCGGCACGCGGTTGCGCTCGATGATTCCCGCGGCCGCGCGGGTCGCATCGGTGCGCCAGCGCCCGCTCGAGTAGGCCTCGTGCGGGTCCACCATGTCGATCAGGTGGTGCGGCACGCGCTCGCGCTCTTCACGGGAGGGTTTGGCCGTGCCGATGTCCATGCCCCGATAGACTTGCGCCGAGTCCACGGAAATGATCTCCACCGGCAGGCGGGCCGCGAGCGTCATTGCGAGCCGCGATTTTCCGCTCGCCGTCGGGCCCAGAAGTGCGATCGCGCGCGGCAAGCGCCTAGCGGCCGCCGGACACGTCTACCAGAGCCCCGCTCATGTATGAGGACTCCTCCGAGGCGAGCCAGACGATGACTTGCGCGACCTCGTCCGCCTCACCGGGCCGGCCGAGAGGGGCGGTCGCACCGATCCGCTCCAGGCGCGCCGGGTCGCCGCTCGAGTGGTGGATATCGGTGCGGATGATGCCAGGACGCACCGCGTTTACGCGGATGCCGTCCGGGCCCACTTCCTTCGCTAGCCCGATGGTCAGCGTGTCGATGGCACCCTTCGCGGCCGCGTAGTCCACGTACTCGCCGGGCCCGCCGAGCTTCGCGGCAATCGAGGAGACGTTGACGATGGTCCCGCCTTTGCCGCCCCGCTTGCGCGACATGCGCTTCACGGCCTCGCGCGCGCAGAAGAAGCTGCCGAAGACGTTGACGGCGAACATGCGCTGCAGCCGCGCTGCGGTGATCGCCTCGAAGCGGGTCGCCAGGTCGACGATGCCCGCATTGTTGACCAGTGCGGTTACCGCGCCGAACTCGCGGTCGACGGTCTCGAAGAGACGCGCGACGTCGGTTTCGTCCGACACGTCGGCAGGCACGGCGATCGCCCTGCGACCGATGTCCTTGGCAAGCTGCTCGGCGGCCGTCCGCTCCCTCCGGTAGTTGATGCACACGGCGTAGCCGCGGGCGGCGGCAAGTCGCGCCGTCGCCGCGCCGATGCCGCGGCCGCCGCCGGTCACGATCATTACGTTGCTCATCAGCGCCCTCGCAGGAAGAGCCGATCGAGGTCGGTCAGCGTCAGCTGGTACCAGGTCGGGCGCCCGTGATTGCAGCGGCCCGAGCGCTCGGTTTCCTCCATCTCGCGCAGCAGCGCGTCCATCTCGGGAAGCGTCAGCGTACGGTTCGCGCGCACCGCCGCGTGGCACGCCATGGTGGCAAGCAGTTCGTTCTGGCGCGCGGCCATTACCTCGCTCGCGCCGTACTGCTGCAGCTCGCGAAGAACGCTGCGCGCAAGCCCCGGCAAGTCGCCCCCCGCAAGCAGCGCGGGCGCCGTTCTCACCGTCAGCTCGTTGGGGCCGGAGACCGTTGCCTCCAGCCCCAGTCGCTGCAACACCTCGCCGTTCTCTTCGGCGGTCGCGGCGTCGAGCGCCTCCACCGAAAGCACCGCAGGCACGAGCAGCACCTGGCGTGGCACCTCGCCAGCGTCGAGCCCCGCCTTGAGCTTCTCCATGAGGATGCGCTCGTGGGCCGCGTGCATGTCGACGAGCACCAGTCCCGCCTCGTTCTGCGCGAGGACGTATACCCCATGGAGCTGGCCGAGCGCGTTGCCCAGCGGCCGCAGCCCTTCCTCGATGAGCGGCTGGTAGGCGGGCGCGGGCTGTGCGAGCGCAAGGCCAGCCTGCAGCGGCGCGCCGGACATCGACACCGAGGCATAACTGACCGGCGCATCGGCGACGCCCGGCGAGAGCGCGCGGCGCAGGGCATTCACGACGAACTGGTGCACCGCGCGCGCGTCGCGGAAGCGCACCTCGGTCTTCGCTGGATGCACGTTGACGTCCACTGCTCTCGGGTCAAGGGCTAGAAACAGCACATACGCTGGCTGTCGATCTCCGTGCAGCAGCTCCGCGTACGCCTGACGTGCCGCATGAGCGAGCAGGCGGTCGCGAACGAAGCGCCCGTTCACGAAGAAGTATTGGGAGTCGGCGCGCGACAGGGCTGCGTCCGGCGCTCCCGCAAGGCCTGTGAGCCCGAGGGCGCCGCTTTGCGCATCCACCGGTATGCTCTGTCGGGCAAAGCCCTCGCCGAGCAGCGCCGCGGCGCGCTCAGCGGCGCCCGCTGGACGCAGGTGCCGGCTCATGCGGCCGTTGTGCTTGAGCGAGAAGGCGACCTGCGGCCGGGCAAGCGCGATGCGCCGGAAGGTTTCGTCGCAATGCGCCAACTCGGTCGCTTCGCTCCGCAGGAACTTGCGCCGCGCCGGCGTGTTGAAGTAGAGCTCGGCGACCTCCACCGTGGTGCCCGGAGCACGCGCGGCTGGCTCAGGCTCCTGCATCCGGCCGGCTTCGGCCCGGATGCGCGTCGCATGTGCCGCCGCCGGCGTGCGCGTGGTTAGGCTCAGCCGCGACACGGATGCGATCGACGCCAGGGCCTCGCCGCGAAATCCCATGGTGGCGACCGCTTCCAGGTCCTCGAGACTCGCGATCTTGCTTGTCGCGTGCCGCGCGACGGCGAGCGGTAGATCGGCGGCGTCGATGCCGGTGCCATCGTCCTCGACCAGGATGCGACGCGTGCCGCCCTCTTCCAGCGTGACGGAGATCGCCCGCGACCCGGCGTCCAGGCTGTTCTCTAGCAGCTCCTTTAGCACCGAGGCCGGACGCTCCACAACTTCGCCCGCGGCGATCTGGCTCACCAGGAGCTCCGGCAGGATACGAATGGACGCCATCAGCCGGGGCAACAGAGAGGTCTTCGTGTAACGATGCGCGATTATACAATCGGCGCGTGGAGCGCCTTTTCTGGCAATGAATCGGCCGTCTGCGCGCTTGGCGCGCCCGTGCATGCGATGAGCGCGTCGCTGCCGCATCTCACACGCCCGCCCCGCAAACCCAGTGCGCTGAAGCGGCTTTATGAATGGGTGCTGCACTGGGCGGAGACGCCGCACGGGGTGGCCGCGCTCATCGTGCTGGCGTTCGTCGAGTCGTCCTTCTTCCCGATCCCGCCGGACGTGCTGCTCATCGCGCTGTGCATGGGAGCGCCGAAGAAGAGCTTCGCGTTTGCTCTATGGTGTGCGCTAGGATCCGTGCTGGGCGGCGTGGCGGGCTACTACATCGGCTACGCTGCGGAGCCTCTTGGGCGCTGGATCATCATCGACATGCTGGGTTACCAGTCCGCCTGGGAGACGGTCGCGCAACTGTACGGCGAGAACGCGTTTCTCGCGATCCTCACGGCGGCCTTTACGCCGATCCCCTACAAGGTTTTCACCATCGCTGCCGGGGTTTTCCACGAGCAGGTGCCGTTGTGGACGCTGATAGCGGCATCCGCCATCGGTCGCACCGGGCGCTTCGTTCTCGTCGGCGGCGCGATCTACTTCTTCGGCCCGCCGATCAGGCGGTTGCTCGACAAGTATCTGGAGCTCTTCACGGCCGTCTTCATGGTGCTTTTGGTCGCCGGATTCGCGCTGATCAAGTACTTCGCAAGCTGAGTTCGCCCGCGATCAGTTCAGCGCGAGCGGTGAAGCTGGGCGAGGCGGGTGCTTGGCGATGTAGTCTCGGATTCCTTCCAGAATCGCGCGCGCGAGCTGGTCCCGGTACTCCCGGTCCCCAAGACGCTTTTCTTCGTCCGGGTTCGAGATGAACGCCGTTTCCACGAGGATCGAAGGCACATCGGGGGCCTTGAGCACCGCGAAGCTCGCCTGCTCCACCTGTGGCTTGTGCAGCGTGTTGACCGTCCCGAGGCGCTGCAGCACGGCGCTGCCTAGCCGCAGGCTGTAGTCGATCGTCGCAGTCTGGGAGAGATCCAGGATGGTGCGCTTCACGTGGCTGTCCATGTTCTTCAGCTCGACACCGCCGATGAGGTCGGATTCGTTCTCCTTCTGCGCGAGGAAACGGGCCATCTCGGAGGTGGCGCGACGCTCGGACAGCGCAAACACCGAGGAGCCTCTGGCGTGGGGACGTACGAACGCGTCCGCATGGATGGAGACGAGAAGATCGGCCTTGACGTTGCGCGCCTTCTCCACGCGGTCGGAGAGCTGCAGGAAGTAGTCACCGTCGCGGGTCAGAACGGCCCGCATGTTCGGCTCGGCATCGACAAGCGCCTTAAGGCGCTTGGCGATCATCAGCGTCACGTCCTTCTCGCGCGTGCCGCGCCGGCCGAGCGCGCCCGGGTCCTCACCGCCATGCCCGGGGTCGATCACGATGGTGGCTAGCCGGGCGACCGTCGGCAGCCGCCTCTGGGTTTCGCGGATGAGCTCGGCAAGAGGATCCCTCGCCTTGGCCGGGTAGACATCGAGCACGAGCCGGTGACCGTACCCGCCGATCGGCTTCAGCGTGAAGATCTGTGGCTTAACCTCGTCCTTGACCTCCAGCACCACGCGCACGACGCCTGGCCTGTTGTGCCCGACCCGGATGACCTGGAGATGGGGATCCTCGGCGCTCACCTTTCCTGCGAGCTCGGCAAGCGTCGGGGCGATCTCGCTCGTCTGCAGATCGAGCACGAGCCGCACCGGGTTGGGCACGCTGAAGAACTCGTACTTGAGCTCGTCCTTGCTCTCGATCGTGACGCGGGTGTACTCCGGCGCTGGCCAGATACGCGAGGCCACGACCTGCGCCTGGGCGCTCGCTACGAAAGCGAGCGAAGCGAAGACAGCCAGGCAGCTCCAGAAGGCGTGCACGCCTCGACCGTGGCCCGCCGCCCCTCTCCCTGGAAGTCCAACTGCACTTCCAAGTCCGGCGGCGGCAAAGCCCCTTGAGCCCGCTCGGGCCACTCCACTACACAGGCCGCGTCTGGACCGAAGTATTCCCGGAAGCCAGAGTTCCACCATTCCGCTTGGTCCTTGATCCGATAGAAATCAAAATGATAAAAGTTTAAGCTCGAAAGCATGTAAGGTTCAACCAGAGCGTAACTGGGACTCTTGACTGGTCCGGCGTGACCGAGCGCCTGTAGCAGCCCCCGGACGAGGGTTGTCTTGCCCGCCCCGAGGTCACCCTTTAAGTGCAGTACAAGTCCGGGACCGATACCCCGGGCGAGGGAGGCCCCTAGTCGCAGCGTCGCCTCGACATCCGGCAAACTAAACTCGAATCGCATGGACTTCGCAGCCCTCGCGCACCGCATCAAGAGTTGGGGAACAGAGCTCGGCTTCCAGAAAGTCGGCATCGCGGACGCCGATCTTTCGGCTGCCGAGCCGCGCCTGCTCGAGTGGCTGGCCCAGGGGTGGCATGGCGACATGGAGTATATGGCGCGGCATGGCGCGCTCCGCGCCCGCCCTGCGGAGCTTGTCCGCGGCACGCTGCGCGTCATCTCTTGCCGGATGGACTATATGCCGGCGAAGCGTGAAGCGCGCTTGCCGGTAAAGGCGGAGATCGCCCGCTACGCCCGCGGGCGCGACTACCACAAGGTATTGCGCGGGCGCCTGCAGGCGCTGTGCGACCGCATCGCAGGGGAGGTCGGGCGCTTCGGCTACCGGGTCTTCTCGGATTCGGCGCCGGTCATGGAGGTCGATCTCGCCGCGAAGGCGGGCCTCGGCTGGCGGGGGAAGCACACGCTGCTCTTGTCGCGCGATGCCGGTTCCTGGTTTTTTCTCGGCGAGATCTACTGCGACCTGGACCTTCCGGTCGACTCCCCGGAGAAGGAGCATTGCGGCACCTGCGAGCGCTGCATCGACGTCTGCCCGACGCAGGCGATCCGCGGGCCCTACCGCCTCGACGCCCGCCGCTGCATCTCGTACCTGACCATCGAGCACAAGGGATCGATTCCCGAGGCGCTTCGGCCTCTCATCGGCAACCGCGTCTACGGCTGCGACGACTGTCAAACGGTCTGCCCGTGGAACCGCTTCGCGCAGCCCACGGGCGAGAAGGACTTCGAGCCGCGAAACGGCCTCGACCGGGCGACGCTGGTGGAGCTCTTCGCCTGGACCGAGGAGGAATTCGACGCTCGCCTGCGCGGCTCGCCCATCCGGCGGGTAGGGTACGAGCGCTGGTTGCGAAACCTGGCGGTGGGGCTGGGCAACGCGCCGGCATCGCCGGCCGTGCTCGCGGCGTTGCGCAGCCGCGAGAACCACCCCTCCGCGCTAGTCAGGGAGCACGTCAGATGGGCAATCTCGCGTCATGAGCGGCTGGCAGCCTGACCGGCTCCTCCCGGGTTTCGAGGCGCGGGAGCTTCCCTCGCCGGAGGACTACGACGGCCCGGTGGTGGCGACGCTCGTGCGCCTGCCTGTGCGGGATGCCCCCGCCGGGCCGGTGCTGTACGTGCACGGCTTCGCCGACTATTTTTTCCAGCGGCACATGGCCGAGCGCTTCGCCGCCGAGGGCTACGCCTTCCACGCGCTCGACCTGCGCAAGCACGGGCGCTCGCTGCGTGAGCACCAGCACCCGAATTTCTGCAAGAGCATCACCGAGTATTACACGGACATCACGCGGGCGATCGACGTCATCGGCGCCCCCGTCCTGCTCACCGGACACTCCACCGGGGGGCTGGTCTGCTCGCTCTACGCGCATGAAGGCGAACGGCGCGCGCAGGTGGAAAGGCTGTGGCTGAACAGCCCGTTCCTCGACTGGAACGTGCCCGACTGGAAGAAGCCGCAACTGCACGTCGCCGCGGCGCTGGGGCGCTTTTTCCCGTTCCTGAACGACCCGAAGGCGTTTCGGCCGGAGTACACGCGTGGGCTGCACGCGGAGTGGGACTTCGACCTGCGCCTGAAGCCCCTCTACGGTTTTCCCCTCTACTACGGCTGGGTCGGGGCGATCTCGGATGCTTTCGCCAAGGTGCACCGCGGGCTCGCCATCGCGTGCCCGGTGCTCTCCATGCACGGGGACGAATCCGACATCGTGCTCGACTGGCGCCATATCGCGCGCTGGTCCCGCCTCCTCGGACCGGACGTCACCGTGCTGTCGTTCCCCGGCGCATGGCACGACCTCGTCTGCTCGCCGCAGCGGATCCGCGACGAGGTGTTCAGCCAGCTCTTCGCGTGGGCGGAACGAGTCTCAGCGTGACGAGCGCGGCCGCGGTCCACGCCACATAGATCGAGGTGAAGACCCACTCGGGGGCGCGGTAGTAGAGAAGCTCCTGTACCCACCGCCCGACGAAAGACTGCGCCGGGACGCTGCCGCGCAGGGCGTCCTCCCAGACGGTGAGCGGGCAGGCGATGCCGAGCAGCGCCTCCGCGGCGACGAAAGCGATCGCCCCCAGGTGCAGGTAGCGGAACCAGCGGTTGCGGACCCAGCGCCAGCCGAGCGCGGCGCCGATCCACACGATGACGAGGCCGCCCGCGATGAAGGCGGCGATGAGGAAATGGGCGACGAGGAGCGCGTCTGCGATCAGCCGCGCTCCTGCGGCCGCCGCGGGTCGGCGATCCACTCGCTCCACGAGCCCGCGTAGAGCTTGCCGCCTGGCAGGCCGGCGTGCTCCATGGCGAGCAGGTTGTGGCAGGCCGCCACGCCCGAGCCGCAGTAATGGATGAGCTCGGAAGGAGAGCGATCTCCCAGAACCTTCCGGAGCTCGCGCTTCAGCTCTTCCCGGGTCTTGAAGGTGCCGTCGGGATGGACGTTGTCCATGTTGAAGTGGTTCTTCGCGCCGGGGATGCGCCCCGCGACCGGATCGATCGGCTCCGACTCCCCGCGCCAGCGCGCCGGGGCGCGCGCATCGACAAGAAGGGCTTTGCCGTGCAGCTTTTCCACGTCGTGAACGTCGAGAGCAGCATCGGCGCGAACACGCGCGGGATACCGCGTCGGCGCGAAGCGCGGGATCTCGGAGGTGACCGGGTGCCCTTCCTTCATCCACTTGGCGAAGCCGCCGTCGAGCACCGCGACATCCCCGTGTCCGACCCAGCGCAGCATCCACCACAGCCGCGCCGCCATGGCGCCGTTGGCGCCGTCGTAGCAGGCGACGCGGTCGCCGGGCTTCAGGCCCTGCTGGCCGAGCCAGGCCACGAAGGCGCCCGCGTCGGGAAGCGGGTGCCGGCCATTCGTGCCGTTCTTCGGGGCGGAGAGGTCGCGGTCGAGGCTCGCGAAGACGGCACCCGGGAGGTGCGACTCGCGATACTGCGCCTCTCCGAGCTCGGGCTTCATCAGGTCGTGGCGGCAGTCGAACAGCCGCCACGCGCCGAGGCTACGGCTTAACGCTTCCGTCGAGACGAGCGTGGAGCCACTCATGGAAATGCACCTCCGCGTCTTCCATCGGCGACTGGTAGGGCCCGGCGTCGTCGAGACCCTGCTCGTAGAGCGCGCGGCGCCCGCGGTCGAGCCGCAGGCAGATGTCGTTGTCCTCGATCGCCGTTTCCACGTAGGCCGCCTGCTGGGCCTCGACGAATCCGCGCTCGAAGAGCGCGATCTCCTCGGGATAGTAGAACTCCACCACGTTGGTCGTGCGGGTGGGGGAGCGCGGGATGAGGTGCGACACGATCAGCACGTTCGGGTACCACTCGAGCATGACGCCAGGGTAATAGGTCATCCACAAGGCGCCGTGCCTGGGCTCGGCGCCGTCGAGAAACTTCAGGCAGGCGTCGTGCCAGCGCCGGTAAGTCGGCGTTCCCGGCCTGCTCAGGCCGGCCTTTGCCGCAACGATCTGCACGGAGTACTGCTCGCCGTAGTCGACCGTGAAATTCCCGCAGTCGGCGAAGTTCCCCAGGCCGGGATGGAAGGCATCGACGTGGTAGACCTCGAGGTAGGTCTCGATGAAGGTCTTCCAGTTGACGTCGTATTCGTCGATACGCACCGAGTCGAGCACGTACCCCCTGAAGTCCCAGTCCGCCATCGTCGTGATGGGCGCGAGGTCGGCAAGCGGGTCGCGGGGCCCGGCGAAGAGCAGCCCGTTCCAGCGCGCGAGCGGCCGCGAGCGCAGCCTGACGCAGGGGCTTTCGGGAAAATGCGGCGCTCCGAGCAGCTCGCCTTTCAGGTCGTAAGTCCAGCGGTGCACCGGGCATACGATGTTGGACGCGTTGCCGCGCCCGCTCAGCATGATCGCCTGCCGGTGGCGGCACACGTTGGAGAGAAGCTCGATGCCGCTCGCGCTGCGCACGAGCATCCACGCGTCGTCGGCCCACGAGAGCGTGTGGTAGTCGCCGGGATGTGGAACCATCAGCTCGTGCCCAACATAGTTGGGCCCGACGTCGAACAGCACCTTCTTCTCGAGCTCGAAGATCCTGGGATCGAAGTACCAGGAGACTGGCAGCTGGGGCATCGCCGGACGCACCTGCGCAAGCCGCGCTACCTCTACCATTTCGTTGTAAAGCTCCTAGAGAAACAGTATCTTACCAAAAGATGAGCAAGCCACCAGGCGAGCTGACCTTCGAAGGCGCGCTCGCGGAGCTGGAAAAAATCGTCACGCGCATGGAAAGCGGCGAGCTGTCGCTCGAGCAGGCGCTCGCCACGCATAAGCGCGGTCTCGAGCTCGCGCGTTTTTGCCAGAGCCGCCTGGAGGCCGCCCAGCAGCAGGTCAAGGTGCTAGAAGGCGAGGTCCTGAAACCGTTCGCCGCGGCGGCGCCGGCCGATGAGGCAAGTGACGGCGCCTGAAGCGGATTTCCATGCCTGGATGGGCTCGGTCCAGGCGCGCATGGAGGCGGTCCTCGCGCGCGCGCTTCCCCAAGCGCAAGTCGCGCCGGCGCGGCTGCATGCGGCGATGCGCTACGCCACTCTCGAGGGCGGCAAGCGCGTGCGGCCGCTGCTCACTTTCGCCGCGGGCGAGGTTGGCGCTGCGGAGGCCGAGCGGGTCGAAACCGTCGCTGCTGCGGTGGAACTCATCCATGCCTACTCGCTCGTGCACGACGACTTGCCCTGCATGGACAACGACGTGCTTCGCCGCGGCAAGCCGACGGTCCACATAGAGTTCGGCGAGGCGACCGCGCTCCTTGCCGGGGACGCGCTGCAGTCGCTTGCCTTCCAGCTCCTTGCGGAGCACCGCTTGGCGGACGATCCGCGCGAGCAGCTCGACATGATCCGCGCGCTTGCGGCGGCCGCCGGATCGCGCGGGATGGCGGGTGGCCAGCAGATCGACCTGGAATCCACCGGCACCGCGCTCGGCGTGCCGGCGCTCGAGTTCATGCATATCCACAAGACCGGGGCGCTGATCCGCGCCGCCGTCATGCTGGGCGCTTCCTGCGGATCGGTGGGGGAAGCGGAAAGGGCGAAGCTCGACGGCTACGCCCGCGCGGTCGGGCTCGCCTTTCAAGTGGTGGACGACATCCTCGACTACGACACGAGCACCGCCACGCTGGGCAAGACCGCCGGCAAGGATGCTAGACAGGGCAAGCCCACCTACGTTTCCGCGATCGGCATTGCGCGCGCCAGGGAGATGGCCGAGTCCTTGCGCGCCCAAGCGGTCGGCGCCCTCGAGGGATTGGGGGCGCGCGCCTTGCGGCTCGCCGCGCTCGCGGACTTCATCGTTCTGAGAAAATTCTAAGCATGCGCACCCTCGCCGGCGACCTGCCCTCCGGCCCGGACGCGGCTGGCTACAATCCCTCGATGTACGAGCTGCTAAAGACCGTCGACGACCCGTCGCAGCTGCGTGCGCTCGAGCGGCGGCAGCTCGGCCAGCTCGCGGAAGAGCTACGCGCCTTCGTCCTCGAGTCGGTATCCAAGACCGGGGGGCACCTCTCGTCCAACCTCGGCACGGTAGAGCTCACGATCGCGCTGCACTACGTGTTCGATACGCCCGAGGATCGCATCGTCTGGGACGTCGGGCACCAGACGTATCCCCACAAGATCCTCACGGGCCGCCGCGAGGCCATGGGACGCCTGCGCATGATCGACGGCATCTCCGGGTTTCCGCGCCGCAGCGAGTCGCGCTATGACACCTTCGGCACCGCGCACTCGTCGACCTCGATCTCGGCTGCACTTGGCATGGCAGTCGCCGCCAAGGCGAAGGGCGAGAGAAGGCGCTGCATCGCGGTCATCGGCGATGGCGCAATGTCCGCCGGAATGGCCTACGAGGCGATGAACAATGCCGGGGCGATGGACGTCGACCTGCTCGTGATCCTGAACGACAACGAGATGTCGATCTCGCCGCCGGTGGGCGCGCTCACGAACTACCTCGCGCGGCTGCTTTCCGGTCGCATCTACTCGAGCGCGCGCCGCGCGAGCGAGCACCTGCTGAAGCGCGTGGGCGTGTGGGAGCTCGCGCGCCGCGCCGAGGAGCATGTGAAAGGCATGGTCACGCCCTCGACGCTCTTCGAGGAGTTCGGCTTCAACTACATCGGCCCGATCGACGGACATGACCTCGACGCGCTCATTCCCACACTCGCCAACATCCGCAAGCTCTCCGGGCCGCAGTTCTTGCATGTGATCACCCGCAAGGGGCAGGGCTACAAGCTGGCCGAGGACGATCCGATCGCGTACCACGGGCCGGGCAAGTTCAACCCCGCCGAAGGCTTGCAGAAGAGCGCGGGCGGGCGGCCGACCTACTCGCAGGTCTTCGGCGAATGGCTATGCCAGACCGCCGCGCGCGACCCACTCGTAGTGGGCGTAACGCCCGCTATGCGCGAAGGCTCGGGCATGGTCGAGTTCTCCGAGCGCTTCCCGAAGCGCTACTTCGACGTAGGCATCGCCGAACAGCATGCGGTGACCTTCTGCGCCGGCCTCGCATGCGAGGGCATGAAGCCGGTGCTCGCCATTTACTCCACGTTCCTGCAACGCGGTTACGACCAACTCATTCACGACGTGGCGATCCAGAATCTGCCGGTGCTCTTTGCTCTGGACCGCGGCGGCATTGTTGGCGGTGACGGCGCGACGCATAACGGCGCCTTCGATTTCGCCTATCTTCGCGCGGTGCCCAACCTCACGGTGATGGCGCCCTCAGATGCTCAGGAATGCCGGCAGATGCTCAGCACGGGGCTGGCGCTCGGCTCCCCGGCGGCGGTGCGCTATCCCCGGGGCGCGGCGCCCGGGGACATCCTTCACGATTCGACAGCCCTTCCGATCGGCAAGGGGGAGGTGAGGCGCAAGGGAGCTCGTGTCGCGATCCTCGCGTTCGGCGCCATGCTCAGGCCCGCCTTAGAGGCGGCCGAAGCGCTTGACGCCACCGTCGCCAACATGCGCTTCGTCAAACCGCTCGACGTCGACCTGGTGGCTAGTCTCGCCGACGAGCATGAACTGCTCGTCACGATCGAAGAGCATCAGGTCATGGGCGGCGCCGGGTCGGCGGTGTGCGAGTCCCTCGGAGGCAATCACCGGGTGCTTCTCCTCGGACTGCCGGACCGCTTCATTGACCACGGCGACCCCGCGAAGTTGCTCGCGTCAGTGGGGTTGGACGCGGCCGGCATCCTCGCTTCCATCCGCCGCGCGCTGGAAAGCGGCGAGCCGCCATTAATGCCCGAGTAATTTACTCGGGTGTTAAAATCGGTCCCATGAAAGCACGCGATCTGCAGAACATCCCCGACGTCCAGTCGACCCCGGACTCCCGGAGGCTGGCGATCGACAAGGTGGGCATCAAGGCCATCCGCCATCCCGTACGCATTCAGGAGCGCGCCGGCGGCGTCCAGCACACGATTGCCACCTTCAACATGTACGTGTGTCTCCCACACCAGTTCAAAGGAACACACATGTCGCGCTTCGTCGAGATCCTGGAAGAACACGAGCGCGAGATTACCGTGGAGTCCTTTCAGGTCATGTTGCGTGAGATGGTCGAGCGCCTGGAGGCAGTGGAGGGGCACATCGAGATGTCGTTCCCGTACTTCATTGAAAAGCAGGCGCCAGTGTCGGGTGTGAGGAGCCTAATGGATTACGAGGTCACCTTCATCGGCGAGATTCGAAAAAAGGAACAGAGCTTCACTATGAAAGTCGTCGTGCCGGTGACGAGCCTGTGCCCGTGTTCGAAGAGGATCTCCGAGCGCGGCGCCCACAACCAGCGCTCGCATGTCACAGTCACAGCGCGCACCAACGACTTCGTCTGGATCGAGGAGATCGTCGACATCGTGGAGAAGCAGGGCTCGAGCGAGCTCTACGGCCTGCTCAAGCGCCCGGACGAGAAGTACGTCACCGAGCGCGCCTACGACAACCCAAAATTCGTCGAAGACATGGTACGCGACGTGGCTGCGGTGCTCAATCTCGACGAGCGTATCGAGTCCTACGTGGTCGAGTCGGAGAATTTCGAGTCGATCCACAACCATAGCGCGTACGCACTGATCGAGAAGAGCAAACGCGCGCGATAGCGGGGTTTGCCCGAGTTCTGGTTCTCGTCGCGGGGATGGTTCTTACTGAAGACACCCCTGCGCAGAACTTCGCTGCGCAGCGCGCGCGTATGGTCGAGGAAGTCGACGCGATGTACGCCGAGACCCGCGCCGATACCAGCCTCGCCCGCATGTCGCCCGCGGTGCGCGTCGCGATGGGGAAGGTCGAGCGCCACCGGCTCGTGCCGGCCGGGGAAGCCGGCCGGGCGTACCGCAACCACCCGCTGCCCATCGGCAGTGGCCAGACCATCTCCCAACCCTACATCGTGGCCCTCTCGACCGACTTGCTGAATCTTGTGTCCGGAGACGTGGTGCTCGAGGTCGGCACCGGCTCGGGCTACCAGGCGGCCATCCTCGCGGAGATCGCGGCCCGGGTTTACTCGATCGAGCTCATCGAAGCGCTCGGCCGGACGGCGGCGCAGCGCCTGGAAGACATGGGATACCGCAACATCGAGGTGAAGATCGGCGACGGCTACAAGGGATGGCCGGAGAAAGCCCCGTTCGACGCGATCGTCGTCACCGCTGCCGCCCCCGAAGTTCCCAGGGCGCTGGTCGAGCAGCTCAAGCCCGGCGGCAGGATGGTGATCCCGGTGGGCCCCGACGGAGGCATGCAGCACCTGAGGCTGATAGCCAAGCGTCCCGATGGCACGCTCGAGGAGCGCAGCGTCCTGGCGGTGCGCTTCGTGCCGCTCGTTCCCGGGAAACGCTAGTCAAAAGCGTCGGATGAGGGTCATCGTCTGGCCCTCGCGCTTCATCTCCACGCGGTTGAGGAAGCTCATGCCGAGCAGCGCGGTATCGAGCCCTTGCTCGATGACCACGGCATCCACCCCGGCAAGCTCGATGTCGCCCAGGCGCACGCTGTCGAGCCGGACGCGATAGACCTGCACCATTCCGCCAGCGGTACTTGTCTGGCTCCGCTGGCCCTTCAGGTAGTCCAGCCCCAGGCGTCGTGCGTCGGCCGCAGGCAGTGCGACGGCGGTAGCGCCCGTGTCGACAAGGAAGCGCATTGGCCGGCCGTTGATTGCCCCTTCGCTGAAGAAGTGCCCGCGTCCATCTGCCGCGAGCGTCGCGCTCTGGCGCGCCGGGGCGACCTCCGTGCTGCGGTAGTGCGCGCCGAGCCGGAGCACGCGGCGCATGCCGTCGATCTCTACGGTGGCCCGGTCCCTCTCCACCGAGACGACGGTGATGCCGTTCCAGGTCTGCCCGACCTTCACGGTCTTTGGATCGCCGCCGTCGACGGCGAGCACCGCGGCCTTGCTGCCGATCACCCCGACCATGGCGATGTCGGCCGCGCTCGCGGGCAGCGCGAGAGCAAGGACGGGCAGTAGAAGCGCAATAATGGGCGGCATGAAGCCGGTCGCGGTCTTTAGAAGCGCTCGTAGCGAGGGACCGGGTTATTTTGCCACCTACCTGGAGCGGCGCTCAATTCCCCTCCAGCTCGTGGCGCTCGATGAGGGTGCGCCTGTGCCGCGCGAACCTCGGCGCTTCTCGGGCCTCGTCTTCATGGGCGGCCCGATGAGCGTGAACGACGAGATTCCCTGGATCGCCCCGCTGCTCGAGCTGATCCGCGAAGCGGCGCGCAAGGACGTGCCCGTGCTCGGCCATTGCCTGGGCGGCCAGCTCATCGCCAAGGCTTTCGGCGGCACGGTGGGGCCTAATGCGCTGCAAGAGATCGGCTGGGGTGAGGTGCGGGTCGCCGAGAACGCGCTTGCGCACGAATGGCTCGGGGAGACCCAGGCGTTCGAGTCCTTCCACTGGCATGGCGAGACCTTCACCATACCGCCCGGGGGCACGCGCATTCTCGAGAACGCGCATTGCGCGAACCAGGCGTTCGCGCTGGGCAAGCACTTCGGCATGCAGTGCCACGTAGAGATGACCGAGGAACTGGTGCGCGACTGGCTGCAGGGCGGCGCCGGCGAGATCGCCGAGCACCGCTCGAGCCCGGGAGTCCAGCCGCCCGAGGAGATCCGACGCGACCTGCGCGCGCGCCTTGACGCGCTGCACCAGGTCGCAAGCCGGATCTACGACCGCTGGACCGAGGGAATCAGTCGCGGAAGTTGATGAACTGCAGCGGCAGGTCGGCGACCGACTTGCGCACGAGCTGGATCGCAGCCTGTAGGTCGTCCTTCTTCGCGCCCGACACGCGCACCGCGTCGCCCTGGATGGAGGCGGCGACCTTGAGCTTCGCGTCCTTGAGGAGCTTCTGGATCTGCTTCGCCTTCTCCTGCGGCACGCCGACGCGCACGGTGATCGGCCGCTTCACCTTGTCGCCCGAGATCTTCTCGACGCTTCCCGGCTCGAGCGCGCGCACGTCGACGTTGCGCTTGGCGAGCCGCGCACGCAGCACGTCGGTGACCTGGCCGAGCTTGAACTCGTCGTCGGCGAAGACCGTGAGCACCATGTCGCTCATCTCGACGCGGGCATCGGACCCCTTGAAATCGAAGCGTGCCGCGACCTCCCTGTTGGCCTGCTCGAGGGCATTCCTCACCTCCTGCGTGTTAACCTGGGAAACGATGTCGAAGGAAGGCATGTGCGCTAGCGGGCGTTGAGGCGCTGGAGGTCCTCGATCCAGCGCACGGTGGTGGCGCGAATCCACTCGAGATCCGCGGGCGACTCGTAGACGGAATAGATCGACAGGTCGAGCCCCTTGCCGCGCGCCTGAATCAGCGCGCGCGTGACGAGCACCTGTACGGGATCGGCGCCGCGGCGCTGCGGCGGCAGAAGCGCTCTCGTCTGCACGGCGTAGACTTCGGCGTCCGCGCGCAGCTCGGCGAACTCCCCTCGCGCCGCCTCGCGCTTGATCGTCTCGGCGAGCTCCCGGAACGTCGCCGGGGACAGGCGCTCGTACTCGAGCGCTTTCGGTGTGACTACCATCATGTAGCGGCGGAACTCCGGCGTGTCGCCGACCATGAAGCGGCGCAGGTCGCCGTCCGAGATGGCGAACATGAGGATCTTGTTCGACGGCGAGGTCTGCGACTCGGCGAGCTCCTGCAGGCGCGGGGAGCCGGTGAAGCTCGCGTCGGCAAAGCCGAACGGCGTATCGAGCGCGATGCGGGCGTCCCCCACCTGCACCGCGAAGGGCGCGGCAAAGCAACTCATGGAGAACATCAACGACAGGACGGCGAGAGCGCGCACGGGCGCTATTCTATCCTCGCGTATCATTGACCATTTTCGGAGATCGGTGACTTGACGGCGATCCTGGGCGCCCTGCCCAAAGGCGAGAAGATCGGCATCGCGTTCTCTGGCGGGCTCGATACCAGCGCCGCGGTGCACTGGATGCGCGCCAAGGGCGCCGTCCCGCACGCGTACACCGCCAACCTCGGCCAACCCGACGAGGCGGACTACGCCGAGATCCCGCGCAAGGCGCTCGCCTGCGGCGCCGAGAAGGCGCGCCTCGTCGAGTGCCGGCCGCAACTCGTCGCGGAGGGCATCGCCGCCCTACAGTGCGGCGCGTTCCACATCTCGACCGGCGGCGCGACGTACTTCAACACCACGCCGCTCGGGCGCGCGGTCACCGGCACCATGCTGGTGGTGGCGATGCGCGAGGACGACGTCGGCATCTGGAGCGACGGCAGCACCTACAAGGGCAACGACATCGAGCGCTTCTACCGCTACGGACTGCTCGCGAACCCGGAGCTGCGCATCTACAAGCCCTGGCTCGACGAGCGCTTTATCGCCGAGCTCGGCGGCCGCAAGGAGATGTCGGCCTACCTTTCCAGCGCCGGCCTGCAGTACAAGATGAGGGCGGAGAAGGCGTACTCGACCGATTCGAACCTCCTCGGCGCCACGCACGAGGCGAAGGACCTCGAGTTCCTCGACAAGGGCATCGCCATCGTGGAGCCGATCATGGGCGTAGCGTTTTGGCGCGAGGAGGTGAAGATCCGGCCCGAGAGAGTCAGCGTCGCCTTCGAGGAAGGAACGCCGGTCGCCCTCAACGGCCAGCGCTTCTCCGATCCGGTGAGGCTCATGGAAGAAGCGAATGCCGTCGGCGGACGCCATGGCCTTGGCATGTCCGACCAGATCGAGAACCGGATCATCGAGGCGAAGAGCCGCGGGATCTACGAGGCCCCCGGCCTGGCGCTACTGCATGTCGCCTACGAGCGCCTGGTCACCGGCATCCACAACGAGGACACGATCGAGCAGTACCGCTCCAACGGCCGCCGGCTGGGCCGGCTGCTCTACCAGGGGCGCTGGTTCGATCCCCAGGCGATGATGCTGCGCGAGACCGCGCAGCGCTGGGTGGCGAAGGCCGTGACCGGCGAGGTGACTCTCGAGCTGCGCCGCGGCAACGACTATTCGATCCTCGACACGGCGAGCCCGAACCTTACATACAAGCCCGAGCGACTTACCATGGAGAAGGGCGAGGAGGTGTACTTCACGCCGGGCGACCGCATCGGGCAGCTCACCATGCGCAATCTCGACATCGCCGATACGCGCGAGAAGCTGCGCGTCTACGGCGAGGCAGGGCTGCTCGGGGACGGCAAGGGCGCCGCGGTACCCTTGCTCGGCGGAGAGAAGCCTAAGAAACGCTGAGCTTGATGCCGAAGGCGACGAGCATGGTGCCGCCGACGCGGTTTAGCCAGACCGCCATGCGTGGGCTTGCGCGCATGCGGTCGGCGGCAAAGCGGGTGATGGCGATCACGATTACGCAGTAAAGGAAGGTCAGCGCGGCGATCGTCGCCGCCATCAGGCCGAAGGTGACGAGCCCCTGGTGGTGCGCCGGGTCGACGAACAGCGGGAAGAAGGCCATGTAGAACACGATGGCCTTGGGGTTGAGCAGCGTGATGAGCATCGCCTGGCGGAAGAAGCGTCGCGGCTGCATCTTGAGCACCGGTGCGTCGCCCTCCCTCGCCAGAATCATGCGGATGCCGAGATACGCGAGGTAGATGGCGCCGGCATACTGCACCAGGCCGAAGACCGCCGGGTTCGCCGTGAGCACTGCTGCCACGCCGGCGACCGCGAGCCACATCAGCATCTGGTCGGCGACGATGACGCCCAGCGTGGCGGCCAGCCCGCCGAGGACGCCGCCCTTGCCGGTCGAGGTGATGATCGCGAGGTTGCCGACGCCCGGAATCGCCAGGAAAACGATCACCGCGACGACGAACGCCCAGTAGTCCGCTACGCCGAGCACGGCTTACATCTTCCCGAGCACCAGGAACTCGAGCAGCGCCTTCTGCGTATGCAGGCGGTTCTCGGCCTCGTCCCACACCACCGACTGCGGGCCGTCGATCACCTCGGCGGCGACTTCCTCGCCGCGGTGCGCCGGCAGACAGTGCATGAAGAGCGCGTCCTTCTTCGCCGCGCGCATCATCTGGGCGTCGACCTGCCAGTCCTGGAAGTCGCGCCGGCGCTCTGCGTTCTCCTCCTCGAAGCCCATCGAGGTCCACACGTCTGTGGTGACGAGGTCGGCGTCGCGCGCCGCCGCCATCGGATCGGCGAAAATCTCCGCGTGCGAGCCGAGGCGCTCGGGCTCGACCTCGTAGCCGGGCGGGGTGGAGACGTTCAGCTTGAAATCGAGCACGCTCGCGGCATGCAGCCAGGAATTGCAGACGTTATTCGAGTCGCCGATCCAAGCCACCGTCCGGCCCCGGATTGGCCCGCGGTGCTCGAGGTACGTGTAGACGTCGGCCATGATCTGGCAGGGGTGATATTCATTTGTCAACCCGTTGATCACCGGCACGCGGGAATGGCGCGCGAAGCGCTCGATCGTGTCCTGCTCGAAGGTGCGGATCATCACCACGTCGCACATGCGCGACACCACCCTGCCGGTATCCTCGACCGGCTCGCCGCGCCCGAGCTGCGAGTCGCGCGTCGCGAAGAAGATCGCGGCGCCGCCAAGCTGGTGGATGCCGGCCTCGAAGGAAAGCCGCGTGCGGGTCGACTGCTTGTCGAAGATCATGACGAGCGTGCGGTCCTCGAGCGGCCAGTAGCGCTCGTAGCTCTTGAACTTCGCCTTTATCCACCCGGTACGGGCGAAGAGATGCTCGTATTCCGCGCGCGAGAGGTCGTCGAAGCGCAGGTAGTGGCGGACCTTCTCCGTCATGCCGCCGCACGCTCCGAGAACGCCTTGAGGAGCGCCAGCAGGCGCTCCACGACCTGGCGGCCCTCGGCCTCGCTCATCACGAGCGGCGGCAGCAGCCGGACCACGTTCTCGGCGGTGACGTTCATGACGAGGCCCGCGTCGAGCGCCGCCTTCACCAGCTCGCCGCAGGGACGGTCCATCTCCACGCCGATCATGAGCCCCATGCCGCGCACCTCGACCACGCCCGGCGCGCCGGCGAGGCCGCCGCGGATGACCTCGCCCACCTTCGCCGCGTTCTCGAGCAGCCGCTCCTCGCGGATGGCGTCTATGGTCGTCACCGCGGCGGTGGTGGCGAGCGGATTGCCGCCGAAGGTCGAGCCATGGTTGCCGGGCTTGAATACGCCCTTCGCGCGGCCGCCCACGACGCAGGCGCCGATCGGCACGCCGGAGGCGAGACCCTTGGCGAGCGCCACCACGTCGGGCAGGAAGCCGGCGTGCTGGTAGACGAACCACTTGCCGGTGCGGCCGAGGCCGCACTGCACCTCGTCGGAGATGAAAAGCCACTCCTTGCGCTCGCAGATCTCCTTCAGCCCCCGCAGGTACTCCAGGCGAGAGACGTTGATCCCGCCCTCGCCCTGGATGGGTTCGATCAGCACCGCGACCACGTTGCGGTTGTTCTCGGCCACCTGCCGAGCCGCGTCGAGGTCGTTCAGGGGCACGCGCACGAACCCGGAGACGAGCGGCTCGAAGCCCGCCTGCACCTTGCGGCTGCCGGTGGCCGAAAGCGTCGCAAGCGAGCGGCCGTGGAAGGCCTTCTCCATCACAATGATCGCGGGCTCCGCGACGCCGCGGTCGTGGCCGTACTTGCGCGCCACCTTGATCGACGCCTCGGTCGCCTCGAGGCCGGAGTTGCAGAAGAACACCTCGTCCAGGCCGGTGATCTCGGCGATGCAGTCGGCGGCCGCCTCCTGGGTCGGGATGCGCCATAGATTGGAGGTGTGCAGCACGCCGCTCGCGATGCGCTCCTGCAGCGCCTTCGTCAGCTTCGGGTGCGCATAGCCGAGTGTGTTGACCGCGATGCCGGCGAGGGCGTCGAGATACTTCCTTCCCGCCTCGTCCCAGAGCCAGACCCCTTCGCCGCGCACGAAGGCGACGTTCTGGCGGGCGTACGTATTCATGATATGGGACACCGGTCCCCCCTTCACAATGAAAAACGGCGGCCCAGGCCGCCGTTCTCTGAATCCTAGCGATTCACGTTAGCGGGTTCAAGCCCTTCTCCTCGCTAGGCCTGAGCACGCGAATGCAGGGCAGATAGCCCTCGTGCGCGACGCCGTGCATCTCCATCCGCTTGTGTGAGTGGAGCAGGGTGGCGAGGTATTCGAGGATCTTCGCGGTGATCTGCTGCCCCGGCACGAGCACCGGGATGCCGGGCGGATAGGGCACGATCTGGTCGGCGCACACGCGGCCGGCAAGCGCACGGTTGACGCGCTCGCGCTCGTCGAACACCGGCGCCAGTTCGCCGCCGCAGTAATACGCGTCGCGGGGAAGGAAGCGCAGCTTCGCGAAGGCGGGGACTTCCGGCGTCTGCACGAGGCGCCGCGCGTGCCGGCCCTCGCGCGCAATGCGCATCAGCGCGTCGTAGAGGCGCGAGACCTTGGAGCGCGTGGTGCCGATGGTGAGGAGCAGCGTGATCGTATTGAAGGTCGACTTCTCCACCTGGATGTTAAAGCGCTCGAAGAGCTGCTTCTGCAGGTCCTCGACGGTGTAGCCGCACCCAGAGATGTCGATGGTGACCTTGGTGGGGTCGAGCCGGATGCCATCATGGCGCACTGCCTCGGGCAGCAGGTCCTCGAGCTCAAGGACGCGGAACACCTTGGTCGAGTTGATGAGCTGGCGAAGCTCGCGCGCGAGCTCGAGCGTGCGCGAGAGCAGCTTGTAGCCCTCCATTACCGCCTGCTTGCGCGCCACATCGAGGCTCGCGATCAGCGCGTACTGAGGGCTGGTCGAGGTGTGCATGTTGAAGTTCTCGCGGAAGAGATGCTCCTTGAAGTCCGGGTCGTTGACGTGAATCATCGACGCCTGCGAGAACGCGGAGAGCACCTTGTGCGTGGACTGAGTCGCGTAGTCCGCGCCGGCCTCGAGCGCGGTCGGGCGGAATTCGGGGTGAAAGCGGGCGAAGCCGTACCACGCCTCGTCGATGATCACCTTGATGTCCTTCGCGTGGGCGGCCTCGACGATGGGCTTCAGGTCGTAGCGCAGGCCGTCGTAGGTGCACGAGGTCAGGATCAGCGCCTGGGCGTCGGGGTGCCTGCGGATCGCTTCCAGGATCGTTTTGCGCGGCACCGGACCGTAGAGGCCGTACTTGCGGTTGAGCGAGGAGTCGAGGTAGACGGGGTGCGCGCCCGAGAGCACTACGCCGTGATGCACGCTCTTGTGGCAATTGCGGTCCAGGATCAGCTTCTCGCCGGGCGCCAGGATGGTCTGGAAAATGACCTTGTTGGCCGTCGAAGTGCCGTTGGTGGCGAAGAAGGTGCGCCGCGCGCCGAAGGCCTTGGCCGCCATCGCCTGCGCCTCGGCGATGACGCCCTTGGGCTCCATTAGCGAGTCGAGCATCGGCACGGACACCGACAGGTCCGAGTCAAAGACGTGCTCGCCCATGAACTCGTAGAAGTCGTTCACCCAGGGGCTGCCGCGCAGCGAGTCGCCTGAGGAGTGGCCCGGGGTATGCCACTGGTCCTTCGCCATCCACACGTAGTTCTTGAGCGCGTCGTAGAAGGGCGTGCGTGCACGCTCCTGGATCTGTGCGTTCAGGATGCGGTATATGCCGTTGTAGTCGCGCTCCTCGCGGTAGAAGTAGCCGTCGACCGACTCGGCGAAGAGCGCGTCGACCACGTCGTCCTCCTTCTCCTGGGCGATGAGGATGTAGACGTCGAGCTCGGGACGGAAGCGGGTGATGCGCCGTACGAGCTCGAGCGCCGACATCTGCAGCGTCTTCGTGGAATTGGATCCCAGCGTGTAGAGCGTGTCGTCCACCAGCGCCGCCTGGAAGCTGCCGTCGGCCCGGAGGGCCTCGAGCGCCTCGGTGGCGGTGGCGACGCCGATGAAGGAAATGCCCAGGGGGTTGTCGAGCGTGCGCGCGGCGGCGTTCAGGCCCTTCACGAACTCGCGCAGGACGAGTTGCTCATCGTTGATGACGAGGATGCGGCTCGCAGGCTTGCTCATCGGCGGCGCCGACTATAATCGCGCATGCGCGATGCCGCCAAGGTGGTGGAGCTCGTCATTCGAGGCGTCACACTCGTCGGCAGGCCGTTCCGACGGACGAACTGCAGGTGCGGAACTGGCCGAACTGCAGCGTGCGGGAGCTACGGCTTGAGCTACTTCATGCCCTTCAGGGCATGTGCGAGGCGGCTCTTGTGCCGGTCTCCCGCGTTGCGGTGAAGCACCCCCTTGGCGACGACCCGGTCGATAACGCGCTGGGACTCGCGCAGCACCTTGGCAGCCTCGCCGACCTGGCCGGCGTTCACGGCCTTCTTCGCGTTCTTGATGGCGGTGCGCACGGTCGTGCGCAGGCTCATGTTGTGCTCGCGGCGTTCCACCGCCTGACGGGCGCGCTTGCGCGCGGACTTGATGTTGGCCATTGCCGGAGGTTCCTGAAGAGGGCCGGGAGTTTAGCATGGACCGGCGTCCCGGGCGCATGAATCTCCTGCGCGCGCTGGCGGCGGTCTCGAGCCTGACCATGGTGAGCCGGGTGCTCGGCTACGCGCGCGACTTCTTCATCGCGCGGCTTTTCGGCGCCGGGCTCGCCACCGACGCGTTCTTCGTCGCGTTTAAGATCCCCAACCTGCTGCGGCGGCTGTTCGCCGAGGGCGCCTTCTCGCAGGCCTTCGTGCCCATCCTCGCCGAGCACAAGAGGCGGACCACGCCAGAGGAGCAGCGCGGCCTGATCGACGCCATCGCGACGGTGCTATTCCTCGCGCTGGTCCTCGCCGCCGCGCTTGGCATGGCGGCCGCGCCCCTCATCGTCTATGTCACCGCGCCGGGCTTTGCCGCCGATCCGGACAAGTTCTCGCTCACGGTAAGCCTGCTGCGCATCACATTCCCGTATATCTTGTTCATATCGCTGGTAGCGCTCGCCGCCGGCATCCTCAATACCTGGAATCGCTTTGCCGTCCCAGCGATTACCCCCGCGCTGCTCAACGTCTCGTTCATCGTCGGCGCCACCTTCTTCGCCGGTGCCTTTGACCCTCCGGTGCTCGTGCTCGCCTGGGCGGTGTTCGCCGGCGGCGCGCTGCAGCTCGTCTTACAGCTGCCGTTCCTTGCGAGGCTCGGGCTGCTGCCGCGCTGGCGCTTCGATCTGCGTCATCCCGGCCTGCGCCGCGTGCTCACGCTGATGCTGCCCGCGGCCTTCGGCGTGTCGGTGAGCCAGGTGTCGCTTCTCATCAACCAGGTGTTCGCCTCTTTCCTCGTCACGGGCAGCGTGTCCTGGCTCTACTACGCGGACCGGCTGATGGAGCTGCCTGCGGGCGTGCTTGGAGTCGCCGTGGGCACTATCATGCTGCCGAGCCTGTCGAAGTACCATGCCGACGCCAATCCCGCCGAGTACAGCCGGCTGCTCGACTGGGGCCTGCGCGTCACGGTGCTGCTCGCCGTTCCCAGCGCCGTGGCGCTCGCGGTGCTCGCGCTACCGCTCATCGCGATGCTTTTTCAATACGGGCGCTTCAGTGCCGAGGACGCCTCGATGACCCGCCAGGCGCTCATGGCCTATAGCGTGGGCCTGGTCGGCATCATCCTGGTGAAAATCCTCGCGCCCGGCTTCTATGCCAGGCAGAACGTCGTGACGCCGGTCAAGATCGGCATCGCCACCCTCCTTGCAACGCAGGCGATGAACCTCGCGTTCATCGGTCCGCTGCGCCATGCCGGCCTCGCGCTCGCGATCGGCCTGGGCGCCTGCCTCAACGCCGCGCTGCTCTACCAGTTCCTGCGGCGCCGGAACATCTATGCTCCGCAGCCCGGCTGGCCGGCGTTCCTTGCCAAGGTCGCCGCGGCGGTGGTCGCGATGGCGGCGAGCCTGCACGTCGCCATGGGCGAGCCGGCATGGTGGCTGGCCGCGCCATGGCAGCACAAGGTGCCCGCGGTGGCAGGGCTGGTCCTGCTGGGCGCGGCCTGCTACGGAACGGTACTCCTCGCGCTCGGCGTGCGCCCGCGTCACTTTTCCCGCGCTGGAGCGCTCTAGCGGTCGTGCCGCTCGACCCCTTTGCAGAGCTCGTCGGGCGCGACGAAGCGCGCATCGACCTCGCGCGCGCCTGCCTCATGATCGCGCAGGATGCGTACCCGGCGCTCGACCTCGAGCGCTACCTCGGCGACATAGAACGCATGGCGTCGCGTCTGCGCGCCCGCATGCAGCAGCAGCACGGGGCGGAGGAGCGCGTGGTGGCGCTCAACCAGTTCCTGTTTGGGGAGCTCGGCTTCCGCGGCAACACCGAGGAGTATTACGACCCGCGCAACAGCTACCTGAACGAGGTCATGGACCGCAAGACCGGCATCCCCATTACGCTCGCTGTGCTCTACATGGAAGTGGGTCGGCGCGTCGGACTGCCGCTGCAGGGCGTGTCCTTCCCCGGGCACTTCCTGGTACGGTTGCGCTTGCGGGGCGGCGTACTGGTTCTGGACCCGTTCTCCGGCGGAGCGCCGCAGTCGGAGGCGGAGTTGCGTGAGCGGCTCCAGCGGGTCATCCCGGAGGGCGTCGCGGAGAACGTGCCGGTCGCCGAGTTGCCGCTCGACCAGTTCCTCGGGCCGGCGACCAATCGCCAGATCCTCGCGCGCATCCTGAGAAACCTGAAGGGCGTTTACCGCGACAAGCCGGAGAGCATGCTGGCGGTGCTCAACCGGATGCTCGTCGTCGCGCCCGATGCGAGCAGCGAGCTGCGAGACCGAAGCATCGTCTACCAGCGGCTGGAGTGCTATCGCGCCGCGCTCCAGGACCTCAGGGAGTACGTGGAGCGCGAGCCCGACGCGCCCGATCAGGACGAAGTGCGGGTCAGGCTGATGGAGCTAAGCGCGCTTTGCGCGCGCCTGAACTAGAACGCATTTCGAGCGCGCGTCGCTGGACGGCGTCGTGCAGCCCGGGCTTGTAGCCCAGGGCGAAGAAGATCTCGGCGGCGAGGAAGATGGGCGCGACGAAGATCTGAAACAGATTGTCCACGAGCGCCGGCTTGCGACCCTCGAACACGTGGCCGACGAGCTGGATGATCCAGCCACCGACGAAGAGAATTCCGAACCACATCCACGCCTGCGCCGCACCCAGGCCGGCGATTTGGTGCCCGGCCCAGATCAGCACCGCGTTCACGGCGAGCATGGCGAGCGCAAGGGGCACGTCGAGCAGGAAGTAGTAGACGAGCACCACGCCGGCGAACACCATCGCCGCGGTGACCGGCACGCTGCCGAGCTCGATGCTCAGCCAGGCGAGGGGGATGAAGAGCGACAGGATGATCATCGGCACGCCGATGAAGTGCGAGGCCTTGTTTCGCCCGTCCTGGTGGTAGGCGGCGTAGAAGGCCATCTGGTCCTCTAAGGTTTTCATTTAGCTACTATAATTCACTCTTTTCACCCGCGTCCATGGTCGTCACACACGGCTCGTTGCAGCCTACCTCGGGCCGGTGCGCGCTGACGATCGGAAACTTCGACGGCGTGCATCGGGGTCACCGGGCGCTCGTCGAGCGGGTCATCGTCGCGGCGCGCCATGATCGGGTGCAAGCCGCTGTCCTGACTTTCGAACCGCATCCCCGGGAGTTTTTCGGGCCGGACGCGGCGCCGCCGCGGCTTACCCGCCTGCGGGACAAGCTCGAGCTGCTCGCCGGAATCGGCGTCGAGCGCGTTCACGTCGCGCGGTTCGACGGCAGCTTCGCATCGTTGTCGGCGGCCCGGTTCATCGCAGAAGTGCTGGTGCGCGGCCTCGGCGTGCGCCGGCTCATCGTCGGCCGCGACTTCCGCTTCGGCGCCAGGCGTGCGGGGGACTTCGCCATGCTGGCCGACGCGGCCGGGCGCCACCACTTCGCGCTGGAGGCGATGCCCGACGTGCTCTTTGACGGCGAGCGTGTCTCCAGCTCCGCGGTGCGCGCGGCGCTGCAGGCGGGTGATCTGCGTCGGGCTGAGCGGCTCCTTGGTCATCCCTACACGATGAGCGGCCGCGTCGCACACGGGGAGAAGCTGGGACGCGAGCTCGGCTTTCCCACCGCCAACATCCGCCTCGCGCGCACCGCGCCGCTCTCCGGCATCTTTGCCGTGGAGGTTGAGGGCATCGGGCCGGCGGTGGCGAGCGTGGGCAGGCGGCCGACGGTGAACCCGCTCGCGCGGCCACTGCTGGAAGTTCACCTCTTCGACTGGGACGGCGAGCTTTACGGACGGCGCGTCAAGGTGCGCTTCCTGGAGAAGCTGCGCGACGAGCAAAAGTACGATGGACTGGACGAGCTGAAGGAAGCGATCGCGCGCGACGCGAAGAAGGCGCGCGACTACTTTGCCAAACATGGCTGATTACAAGGACACGCTGAATCTCCCCGAGACGCCGTTCCCCATGCGCGGCGACCTCGCCAAGCGCGAGCCGCAATGGGTGCAGGAATGGCACGACAAGGGCGTCTACAAGCGCCTGCGGCAGGTCGCGAAGGGCCGTCCGCGCTTCGCGCTGCACGATGGTCCGCCGTACGCGAACGGCGACATCCACATCGGCACCGCGGTCAACAAGATCCTGAAGGACCTCATCGTCAAGTCGCGCACGCTCGCCGGCTTCGACGCGCCCTACGTGCCGGGTTGGGACTGCCACGGCATGCCGATCGAGGTGCAGATCGAGAAGAAGCACGGCAAGAACCTGCCCGCCGACGAGACGCAGCGCCTGTGCCGCGCCTTCGCGAAAGAGCAGATCGAACGCCAGAAGCAGGACTTCAAGCGCCTCGGCGTGCTGGGCGACTGGGACAACCCCTACCTCACGATGGCCTACGGCAACGAGGCCGACGAGATCCGCGTGCTCGGCAAGCTGCTCGAAAAGGGCTACATCTATCGCGGCCTCAAGCCCGTGAACTGGTGCTTCGACTGCGGCTCGGCGCTCGCCGAGGCCGAGGTCGAGTACGAGGACCGCCGGGATCCGGCGATCGACGTCGGTTTTCCCTTCGCCGATCCGAAGAAGCTCCAGGAAATCTTCAAGGTCAGGATCGACAAGCCCGGCTTCGCGGTGATCTGGACCACGACGCCCTGGACGCTGCCCGGGAATCAGGCGCTGAACGTCCATCCCGACATCAGCTACGACCTCGTCGATACGCCGAAGGGCCTGCTCATCCTCGCTTCCGAGCTACGGGAAGTGTGCTTGAAAAGATTCTCGTTGACCGGAAACGCCATTGCCACGTGCAAGGGCGAGGCGCTCGAGCATGTGCGCTTTCAGCACCCGTTCTACGAGCGGACTGCGCCGGTGGCCCTGGGCGATTACGTGACGCTCGATGCGGGCACCGGCATCGTTCACTCCGCGCCCGCCTACGGCGTAGAGGACTTCGAGTCGTGCCGGCGCTACGGTATGAAGGACGAAGAGATCCTCACGCCGGTGCTGGGCGACGGCCGCTACGCGCCGTCGCTGCCGCTCTTCGGCGGCATGCCGATCTGGGACGCGAACGCGAAGATCGTCAAGACGATCGAGGAGAAGGGCGCGCTGCTCGCCGTCGACTGGAAGCACACCCACAGCTACATGCATTGCTGGCGGCACAAGACGCCGGTGATCCTGCGCGCCACCACACAATGGTTCGCCTCCATGGACAAGACTGTCGGTGGCGAATCACTTCGGACGACGGCGCTGCGGGGCATCGACAACACGCAGTTCTTCCCCTCCTGGGGCCAGGCGCGGCTGCAGGGCATGATCGCCAACCGGCCCGACTGGACGCTCTCGCGCCAGCGCCAATGGGGCGTGCCGATGCCCTTCTTCCTGCACAAGGAGACCGGCGCGCTGCACCCGCGCACGCAGGAGCTGCTGGAAGAAGTGGCCAAGCGCGTCGAGAAGGGCGGCATCGAGGCGTGGCAGAAGGTCACCGCCGAGGAACTCGGTGTCGAGAATTCCTACCAGAAAACCAGAGACACGCTCGACGTCTGGTTCGACTCGGGCTCGACGCACTTTACCGTGATGCGCGGGTCGCACCGCGCCGACATCGCCTTTCCGGCGGATCTCTACCTCGAAGGCTCGGACCAGCACCGCGGCTGGTTCCATTCGTCGCTGCTCGTGTCCTGCATGCTCGACGGTGTGCCGCCGTACAAGGCGCTCCTCACCCACGGCTTCGTCGTCGATGGCGAAGGCCACAAGATGTCGAAGTCCAAGGGCAACGTGGTTGCGCCGCAGCAGATTTCGAATACCCTCGGCGCGGAGATTCTTCGCCTCTGGGTCGCGAGCACGGATTACTCCGGCGAGCTCTTCATCTCCGACGAGATCCTGAAGCGCGTGGTGGAGGGCTATCGTCGGCTGCGCAATACGATCCGCTTCCTCCTGGCGAACACCTCGGATTTCGATCCCGGAAAGCACGCGGTCCCGCTCGAGGACATGGTGGAGATCGACCGCTACGCGCTCGCCATGACGGCGCGGCTGCAGGACGAAGTCACCGGCGACTACGAGCGCTACCAGTTCCATCTCGCCTCCCAGAAGATGCAGGCATTCTGCTCCGAGGATCTCGGCTCCTTCTTCGTCGACATCATCAAGGACCGCCTGTATACGTGCCCCGCGGACTCGGCGCCGCGGCGCTCGGCGCAGACCGCGCTTTGGCATATCACCCACAGCCTTGTGCGCCTGATGGCGCCGGTCCTCTCCTTTACCGCCGAGGAGGTATGGAAGCTCGTCGGCGAGGGCGAGAGCGTTTTCTTCGTCACTTGGCACGAGCTGCCGCGACCGAAGGATGCCGCCGTGCTCGTCGCGAAGTGGGAGCGCCTGCGAGCCCTGCGCGATCCCGTGCGCAAGGAAATCGAGGCGCTGCGTGCCGCGGGCAAGGTTGGATCCTCGCTGCAAGCCGAGGTCGAGTTCGGCGCCGCCGGCGCGGACTATGAAGCTCTTGCGAGCCTGAGCGACGATCTCAAGTTCCTCATGCTGACCTCCGCCGCGCACGTCCGCGAGGCAAACGAGCTCAGCGTGGAGGTCGCGCCCAGCCCGCATCCCAAGTGCGAGCGCTGCTGGCATTACCGTGAGGACGTCGACGCCGAAGGGCTCTGCGGGCGCTGCCGCAGCAACCTCTCCGGACCGGGAGAGCCGCGTAGGCATGCGTAGGTACGGGCGCTGGTTTGCGATCTCGGCGCTCATTGTCGTCGCCGACCAGCTCTCGAAATGGACCGCGCTCGCCTTCCTCGTCCCCGGCGAGAGGATCGAGGTCACCGGCTTCCTCAACCTCGTCCTCGTGTTCAATCGCGGGGCGGCCTTCAGCTTCCTCGCGGCGGCACCGGGCTGGCAGACGCCGCTCCTCATCGCCATCGCCGGCGTCGCCGTCGCGGTCGTCGGCATCCTTATCGTCCGCGACCCCGGAAGGCGCCTTCTCTGCACAGGCCTCGCGCTGATCCTCGGCGGAGCGCTTGGCAACCTCATCGACCGGCTGCGCTACGGCCACGTCGTCGACTTCGTCGACCTCCACGCTGCGGGCTGGCACTGGCCCGCCTTTAACGTCGCCGACTCCGGCATCACCGTCGGTGCGGTGATCCTCATCCTCGAAAGCTTCGTGCATCGCGAGAAGGGCGCCGGCGCGACTTGATCTGCCGAAGCGGCACATTCTTGACTACCATGGCGTGATGCGCCGGAGGCGTGCGAAGCGCACCGACGGCACGTTCTGGAGGAGAAATGGCCGTTACTCAAGCCGATATCGACCAGCAGGTCTTCGACCTCTACGACGAGTACTGCCACGGGAGCATCGATCGCCGCGAGTTCCTGAAGCGCGTTGGCGCCTTGGGATCGGGAGCCCTGGCGCTGGCATACGGGCTGATGCCCGACTACGCCCGGGCGCAGACGGTCTCGTTCACCGATCCGCGGATCAGGGCGCAGTATGTGAGCTACCCCTCACCCGGTGGGAACGCGGATACGATCAGCGGATACATGGTGCGTCCTGTGGGTCAGGGGCCGTTCCCGGCGGTGCTGGTGATCCATGAGAATCGCGGCCTGAACCCTTACATCGAGGACGTGGCGAGGCGCACGGCGGTGGAGGGGTTTCTCGCGCTCGCGCCGGACGGGCTCTCGCCGCTGGGCGGCTACCCCGGGAACGACGACGACGGGCGCGCGATGCAAGCGAAGCTTGACCAGGGGAAGCTGCGCGCGGACATGCTGAACGGCGCCTGGTGGGTGAAGAAGCTGCCGATCTCGAACAAGAAGCTCGGCGTGACCGGCTTCTGCTGGGGCGGGGGCACGACGAACTTCATCGCCACGGCGATGGGCGCGGACCTGCAGGCGGCGGTGCCGTTCTACGGCGCGGCGGCGGCGACCGACGCGGTGTCCAACATCAAGGCGCCGCTACTCGTGCAGCTCGCGGAGAACGACGAGCGCATCAACTCGATGTATCCAGCCTTCGAGGAGGCGTTGAAGAAGGCGGGCGTGCCCTACCAGATCCATGTCTATCCGGGCACGCAGCACGGCTTCCACAACAACTCCACGCCGCGCTACCACGAGGCGGCGGCGAAGCTCGCGTGGGAGCGCACCGTGGCGCACTTTAAGAAGCACCTCTCGTGAGGCTAAAGAACAAGGCGGCGATCGTGACGGGTGGCGGCGCGGGCATAGGCCGCGCGATCGCGCTCGCTTTTGCGCGCGAAGGCGCACGAGTGGGCGTGCTCGACATCGACGCGAAGAACGCGGAGGCGACGGCGCGCGACGCGAACGGCGTACCGCTCGTCTGCGACGTATCGCAGCGCGCGGCGGTATTCGAGGCGATGACGCGCTTCGTTGGCGAGGCGGGCGGGCTCGACATCCTCGTCAACAATGCGGTCTACTTCCACTACGCCCCGATGGTCGACATGCCCGAAGACAAGATCCACCGCATGCTCGACGTGGGAATCAAGGGCGCGTTCTGGGCTACGCAGGCGGCGACGCCGCATCTCGTCGCGCGCGGCGGGGGAAGCATCATCAACCTGTCGTCGATCGCCGTGTCCTTCGGCATCCGGACCTCTGCCGTGTACACCTCGATCAAGGGCGCGCTCGACGCCTTCACTCGCCAGCAGGCGGTGGAGCTCGCGCCGCACGGCATCCGCGTGAACGCGCTCGCCCCCGGGACGGTGTCGACGCCGGGGTCGAACACCGTCATCGACGCGAAAGGCTTCGAGGCGCGCAAGGCGAAGACGCCGCTCGGGCGACTCGCCACGCCGGAGGACATCGCCGCGGCGGCGGTTTTCCTCGCATCCGAGGAGGCGCGCATGGTCGCCGGCGTGACGCTCAAGATCGACGGGGCGATGACGGTCGTCGGACCGTGATGCGCAAGCGCATGAAGGACACCGGGTTGCGTATAGCGGGTTACATTTGGGAGGCCACGGCCGATGTCATCGCGCATCACCTCCCGCCGGCGGACGCGATCCAGAACCACCCGCGCTGGCCGCTGCTTGTCTATCCCGGCGCCGTGAGGATCGCGGACGGAGATCCGGCGGCGGCGTTCGAGGCGCTCTTCACGCGCAACCACTGGCCGGCGGCGTGGCGCAACGGCGTCTTTCCCTTCCATCACTACCACAGCAACGCGCACGAAGCGCTCGGCGTCTACGAGGGCGAGGTGACGGTGCAGTTTGGCGGCGAGCCGGGCGTGGTCCTGACGGCGCGTCCGGGCGACGTGATCGTGCTGCCGGCCGGCACCGGGCACAAGCGGATCTCTTCGAAGGGGCATCTCGGCATCGTCGGCGCCTACCCGGAGGGTGCCCGACCCGACACGTGCATGCCGCCTCTGCGGAAGGAAGCAAAGATCGGGGCGCCGCTCCCGGCGGCCGATCCCGTTCATGGCATCGACGGTCCGCTCTTCCGCCACTGGCGCTGAGCGCTGGGACTGCCACGTCCACGTCTTCGGGCCGGTGGCGCGCTTTCCCTATGCCGGGAGGCGCCGGTACACGCCGAGGGATGCCCTGCCGGAGGACCTGCGATCCCTCATGCAAAGGCTAGGAATGCAGCGCGGCGTGATCGTTCAGGCGAGCGTGTACGGTGACGACCATCGCTGCATGTTCGCGGCTTTGGAGTCGATGGGGGGCGCGGCGGTGGGCGTGGCGGCACTCGTCGACGAGCTGGACAAGTCGCTTCTTCGTGGAAAGAACATACGCGGGCTGCGGCTCAATCTGCGGGGCCTGGACCTCGAGGAAGCGAAGCGGCGTATTGCCGCGGGAGCTAGGGCGGCGGCCGACAACGGTTGGCATGTCGAGATCCACCTGCACGGCGCATGGCTGGCGACGCTCGCGCTCGAGAAGCTCCCGGTCGACTTCGTTCTCGACCACATGGGACGCCTCGACGACGGAAACGAGGATTCCTTCAAGCCACTCGCTGAACTGCTCGACACCGGACGCTGCTGGGTGAAGCTCTCCGGCGCTGATCGTATCGGCGCGCATGCGCCTCGGGTCGCGCGGGCGCTGCTCGCCGCGCGCCCGGACCGGCTGGTATGGGGAAGCGACTGGCCGCACGTGCCGCTCGAAGGCGGGCCAGATGCGCCGCGCGAGGTGGATACGCCGGGCCTTCTCGCGGCCTTGCGAGGCTGGACGGAAGGCGGCGAGGCGCTCGAGCAGGTGCTCGCCGTCAACCCCGCCCGGCTCTACACGATCTAGCCGGCCTTCTTGGCTTCCTCGCTGCGGTCGGTCGCCGGCGGCGGGGTGCGCGAGAGCTCTGCGATGGTGGTGCGCAGGATCGGGTTCATGTCGACCTTGAGCGAGTCGAGCGAGGCGCGGAGCTGGGAGAGGCTGCGCGCGCCGATGATCGGCGCGGTGACGCCGGGATGCGCGCCGACCCAGGCGACCGCGACGCTCACCGGGTCCAGGTTCTTGTTGCGGCAGAACTCCGCGAACTTCGCCGCCGTCTCGTGCATCCAGGGCTCGCCGTAGCGCTCGGTGTACATCTTATTGGTGGCGAGCCGGCCCTGCGCGTCCTTCTGCGCGTACTTGCCCGAGAGCAGCCCGCCGCCCGCGGGGCTGTAGGGGATGACCGCGATGCCGTTCGCCTGCGCCATCGGCAGGATCTCGACCTCGGCCTGGCGCTTCACCAGGTTGTACATCGGCTGGATCACCTGCAGGCGCGACCAGCCCTGCGCCTCCTGTAGGTCGAGCGCCTTCTGCGTGAGCCATGCCGAATGGTTCGAGAGCCCGGAATAGAGCACCTTGCCGGCGCGCGCCAGGTCCTCCAGCGCCCGCAGCGACTCCTCGATCGGCGTGTGCGGGTCGGCCTGGTGCAGGAAGAACACGTCCACGCGGTCGGTACCGAGCCGTTTAAGGCTGCCCTCGATAGCGCGCGTGATGTGCCGACGCGAGTTGCCGCGCGCGTTGATGTCCGGCCCGGCGGGATTGAAGCTCTTGGTCGTGATGATTAGCTCGTCGCGATGGCCGCGCATGAGCTCGCCGAGGACCTCCTCGGAGCGGCCCTTGTTGTACTGGTCGGCGCAGTCGAAGAAGTTGATGCCCGCATCGCGGCAGGCGCGGTACATGCTCGCCGCCTCTGCTTCGTCGGCATCGCCGCCGAAGGACATGGTGCCAAAGCAGAGGCGGGAGACCCGCACGCCCGTGCGGCCAAGCAATCGGTATTCCATGAGGGCGAGTTTAGCGGCAGTTTCGTACTTGACCGCAGTCAAGCAGGCCGCTGTTCCGCTTAGCCGATAATAGGCTCGTCCATGAAAAGCAAAGTCCGGCCGATTCCCAAGGGCAGGGCCGTCGATCCGAAGGCGCTGGAGGACGTGCGGGCCCTGCTTGGCACCGCGCCGCGCCGCGCCGACCTACTGATCGAGCACCTGCACAAGATCAACGACCGCTTCGGCCATCTGCCCTCGGCGCACCTTGCAGCGCTCGCGCAGGAGATGCGCCTCGCGCTCGCGGAAGTCTACGAGGTCGCGACCTTCTACCATCACTTCGAGGTCGTGAAAGAGGGAGGAGCTCCACCTCCCAGGCTCACCGTGCGGGTCTGCGACTCGATTGCCTGCGAGCTCGCAGGCGCGGACGAGCTCCTGAAGAAGCTTTCCTTTGGAAAGGACGTTCGAGTTGTTCCTGCGCCGTGCGTGGGGCGTTGCGAGGTAGCACCGGCGGTGATCGTGGGGCAGCAGCCGGTCGGCAATGCCACCGTTGAAGTCGTCCGCGAGAAGGTGCGCAGGGGCGAAAGCGGACCCGACAAGCCGAAGTACATCGACCTCGATCAGTACAAGAAGCTGGGCGGCTACCGGCTGCTCCGAGACTGTCTCGGGGGCAAGCGCTCGCGCGAAGACGTGACCAAGATCATGGAGGACTCGGGCTTGCGCGGGCTGGGCGGCGCCGGCTTCCCTGCGGGGCGCAAGTGGCGCCTCGTGGCCGCCGAGCCGGCGCCGCGCCTCATGGCGGTCAACATCGACGAGGGCGAGCCTGGCACCTTCAAGGACCGCTGGTACCTTGAGCGCGATCCGCACCGCTTCCTGGAGGGGATGCTGGTCGCGGCCTGGTGCGCGGGCGTGGCCGAGATCTGGATCTACCTGCGCGACGAGTACGCGGGCTGCCGGGCTCTTCTCGAAAAAGAGCTTTCTCTCTTGAAGAAGAATCCGCCGTGCCCCATGCCGCCCATCCACCTGCGCCGGGGGGCCGGCGCCTATATCTGCGGCGAGGAGTCGGCGATGATTGAGTCGATCGAGGGCAAGCGCGGCATGCCGCGTCTGCGTCCGCCTTACGTCGCTCAGGTGGGGCTTTTCGGCCGGCCGACCCTCGAGCACAACATGGAGACGGTTTACTGGGTGCGCGAGATCGTCGAGAAGGGGCCGCAGTGGTTCGCCGCGGAGGGAAGGAACGGCCGCAAGGGGCTGCGCTCGTTCTCGGTTTCCGGAAGGGTCAAGAAGCCCGGCGTGCATCTCGCGCCGGCGGGCATCACCGTCAAGGAGCTGATCGACGAGTATTGCGGGGGGATGCTGGACGGGCACGAGTTCTATGCCTACCTGCCGGGCGGTGCTTCCGGCGGGATCCTTCCCGCGGCCAAGGGCGACATTCCGCTTGACTTCGATACCTTGCAGCCTCACGGATGCTTCATCGGATCGGCTGCGATTGTCGTTCTCTCGACCAAAGATCGAGCGAGTCGCGCGGCGGTGAATCTGATGAAGTTCTTCCACGACGAGTCCTGCGGCAAGTGCACGCCGTGCCGCGTGGGCACGGGCAAGGCGGTCGAGCTCATGGAAGCGCCCAGATGGAACCAGCCCCTCCTGCAGGAGCTCTCACAGGTGATGATGGACGCCTCGATCTGCGGCCTGGGGCAGGCCGCGCCGAATCCGGCCCTGTGCGTAATGAAGTATTTTCCGCATGAGGTGACGTGATGGAAAGAGTCACGAACCAGCAGCTCGCGATGATGCCGATCGAGTTCAAGCTGAACGGCCAGACCGTGGTCGGCCGGCCCGACGAACCGATCATTCGCACCGCGAAGAAGCACGGCGTCGAGATCCCGCACCTGTGCCACGGCGGCAACCAAAGGTCGGATGGCAACTGTCGCGCCTGCGTGGTCGAGATCAAGGGCGAGCGCACGCTCGCCCCCTCGTGCTGTCGCTTCCCGTCGCCGGGCATGGAAGTCACCACCAACTCGCCCCGCGCGCTCGCCTCGCAGAAGATGGTGCTCGAGCTCCTGCTCTCCGACATGCCGTCGAAGCAGTACACGCTCGACAACAAGCTCAACCAGTGGGCGAAGCAGATGGGAGTGCGCGAAGCGCGATTTGCCAAGCGCCCCTCCATCAAACCGGACCTTTCTCATCCCGCCATCGCCGTCAACCTCGACGCCTGCATCCAGTGCACGCGCTGCGTGCGTGCTTGCCGCGAGGTGCAGGTGAACGACGTGATTGGCTACGCCGGCCGCGGCGACCGCTCGAAGATCGTGTTCGACTTCGACGACCCGATGGGCGAGTCGACCTGCGTCGCCTGCGGGGAATGCGTACAGGCCTGCCCTACGGGGGCGCTTGCGCCGGCGCGCGGCGTCGCGATGCAGGAAGCCGACAAGACGGTGGACTCGGTGTGCCCGTTCTGCGGCGTCGGGTGCCTGCTTACCTACCACGTCAAGGACAACCGGATCCTGTTCGTGAACGGCAAGGACGGCCCGGCGAACCAGAACCGTCTTTGCGTGAAGGGCCGCTACGGGTTCGACTACGCGCACCATCCGCATCGGCTGACGAAGCCGCTCGTCAGGAGGCCCGGGATGGCGAAATCGGCGAACTTCAAGGTCGACCCTGGCAACTGGTCCGAAGTGTTCCGCGAGGCCGCCTGGGAGGAGGCCCTCGAGCTAGCGGCGAGGGGCCTGGCGAAGATCCGGGACGAGGACCGGTATGCGCTCGCGGGCTTCGGCTCCGCCAAGGGCTCGAACGAGGAGGCATACCTCTTCCAGAAGCTGGTACGCACCGGCTTCGGCACGAACAACGTGGACCACTGCACGCGGCTTTGCCACGCGTCATCGGTGGCCGCGCTGCTGGAGGGCGTCGGCTCGGGCGCGGTGTCGAACCAGGTGAACGACGTGCTGCGCGCGGAAGTGGTGTTCCTCATCGGCGCGAATCCGACCTCGAACCATCCGGTGGCCGCGACGTGGATGAAGAACGCCGCCGAGCGTGGCGTCAAGCTCATCGTCGCCGACCCGCGGCGCACCGACCTCGAGCGCCACGCCACGTACTTCCTGCAGTTCAAGCCCGACACCGACGTCGCGCTCCTGAACGCGATGATCCACACGATCATCGACGAAGGCCTGGTGAATGAAGCCTTCGTCAAGGATCGAACCTCGGGCTATGAAGCGCTGAAGGAGAACTCGAAAGGCTTCTCGCCCGAGGCGATGGCGCCGGTATGCGGCATCCCGGCGAAGACCATCCGCGAGGTGGCACGGCTCTTTGCGACCTCGAAGGGCTCGATGATCCTCTGGGGCATGGGCATCAGCCAGCACGTGCATGGCACCGACAACGCCCGCTGCCTGATCGCGCTCACGCTCATGACCGGCCAAATCGGCCGGCCAGGCACGGGGCTGCATCCGCTACGCGGCCAGAACAACGTGCAGGGGGCCTCGGACTCGGGCCTGATCCCGATGATGTACCCCGACTACCAGCGGGTGAACACTGACGAGGCGAACCTGCGCTTCGAGAAGTTCTGGGGCAAGCCGCTCGACAAGAAGCCCGGGCTGACCGTGGTCGAGATCATGAACGCCGCCTACGACGGGAAGATCCGCGGCATGTACGTCATGGGGGAGAACCCGGCAATGTCCGACCCCGACCTCGAGCATGCGCGCGCCGCGATGGCGAAGCTCGAGCACCTCGTCGTTCAAGATATTTTTTTGACGGAAACGGCATACCTAGCCGATGTCGTTCTCCCGGCGACCGCGTGGCCGGAGAAGGACGGTACCGTCACCAACACCGACCGTATGGTGCAGCTCGGCCGCAAGGCGCTGCAGCCGCCGGGCGAGGCGCGAGAAGACCTGTGGATCATCGTCCAGCTCGCCAGGGGCATGGGGCTCGATTGGAAATATGAAAAGGCAAAGGATGTCTTCGACGAGATGCGCGGCTGCATGGACTCGATCAAGGGCATCACCTGGGAGCGCCTGGAGCGCGACTCCTCTGTGACCTACCCCTGCGAGACCGAGGGCGATCCGGGGCAGCCGGTGGTGTTCCAGACGCACTTCCCGACCGCGACCGGCCGGGGCAGGTTCGTGCCGGCGGACCTCATTCCGGCCGCGGAGCGGCCCGATCGGGACTACCCTATGGTGCTCATCACGGGCCGGCAGCTCGAGCACTGGCACACCGGGGCCATGACGCGGCGATCGGGCGTGCTGGACGCGATTGAGCCCGAGCCGGTGGCGTCGCTGCATCCGCTGGATCTCGATGATTTGGGTGCGAAAGCGGGCGACATCGTCACGGTGGAGTCCCGCCGCGGCAAGATCTCGCTTTTCGCCCGCGCGGATGCCGGCACCCCCCGCGGGGCGGTATTCATTCCGTTCGCCTTCTACGAGGCAGCGGCCAACCTCCTTACCAATGCGGTGCTCGACCCCTTCGGCAAGATCCCCGAGTTCAAGTACTGCGCGGTGCGGGTGAGTCGGGGCGGGGCGCGCCCGGGCGACCCGGGATACGGCAAAGGACGTACACTGGCCGAGCTGGGCGGCTAGGCGCCGGGCAGAAAGATGTCGCGGCCGGGCTCCCCGAGGAGCTTGGGCTGCCCCTCGTCTAACCGCGAAGTGATCGACCAGCTCGCCGACCGCAGCGCCTCTCGACCGACGAGGATGCGCGCGTCGCCGCCATGAGATCCGGGTGAACGACCAGGCGCATGGAGCGATCATGCGTCGGCATTTCCAGCTGGACTGGACGATGCCGGAGCACTACGAGGTCGTTCTCAATACCCAGCGCGTCAGCGTGGCGGAGTGCATCGCCGAGATGCTCGCGTTCGTCGAAGTCGCCTGCGCTGCGCGACGTTTCGTACCGCACGCATCCTGGCAGCGAGGTGCGGCCCCGCTTCCATTGACTTCCGTCAAGGCCGCGTCCGCGGCCTGACTTGCAGAATCGCGGCTTCCATCACGGGAGCTCACCAATGCCGTCGGACATCGAAATCGCCCAGGCTGCGAAGCTGCAGCGCATCAGCTCCGTCGCCAAGGAGAAACTGGGGATTGGAGAGGAGCACCTGGAGCCCTATGGACATTACAAGGCGAAGGTCTCGCTCAAGTACCTTGACACCCTGAAGTCCAAGACGGACGGGAAGCTGGTCCTCGTGACGGCGATCAGCCCCACGCCGGCGGGGGAAGGGAAGACCACGACTACCGTAGGGCTGGGCGATGCACTGAATCACATCGGCAAGAAGGCGATGATCTGCTTACGGGAGCCCTCACTGGGTCCGGTGTTCGGGGTGAAGGGGGGCGCGGCGGGCGGCGGCTACGCGCAGATCGTGCCGATGGAGGACATCAACCTCCACTTCACCGGGGACTTCGGCGCGATCCAGCTCGCGAACAACCTGCTCGCGGCGATGATCGACAACCACATCAACCACGGCAACGAGCTCGCCATCGACCCGCGGCGCATCCAGTGGCGCCGGGTGCTGGACATGAACGACCGGGCCCTGCGCGACATCGTCATCGCGCTCGGGGGCACGGCGAACGGCTTCCCGCGCCAGGATGGCTTCGATATCGTGGTGGCTTCCGAGGTGATGGCCATCTTCTGCCTTGCCACGTCCCTCGACGATTTGAAGAACAGACTGGGCAACATCGTCGTGGGATATACGCGCGATCAGAAGCCGGTCAAGGCGCGTGATCTCCAGGCGCACGGCGCGATGACGGTGCTGCTGAAGGATGCCCTCGCCCCCAACCTCGTGCAGACACTCGAGAACAATCCCGCGTTCGTGCACGGGGGACCTTTCGCGAATATCGCGCACGGCTGTAATTCCGTGCTCGCCACGCAAAGTGCACTCAAGCTTGCGGACTACGTGGTGACAGAGGCCGGCTTCGGCGCCGACCTCGGCGCCGAGAAGTTCCTCGATATCAAGTGCCGCAAGACCGGCCTCAAGCCGAGCGCCGCGGTGATCGTCGCCACCATGCGTGCGCTCAAGTACCACGGCGGCGTGGACGTCAAGGAGGTGAGCAAGGAGAACCTCGCCGCGCTCGAGAAGGGTATCGTCAACCTCGAGCGTCACGTCGAGAACGTGTCCAAGGTCTACGGCATCCCCTGTGTGGTGTCGATCAACCGGTTCACCTTCGACACCGATGCGGAGCTGAAGCTCGTGTCGGAGCGTATGAGGAAGCTCGGGGCGCAGGTGGTGACGGCCACCCACTGGGGCGACGGCGGCAAGGGCGCGGCCGAGCTCGCGAGGATCGTGGTGGGCCTGTGCGAGCAGCCCTCGAAGCCGACCTTCGTGTACGACGACAGCGACCCCCTGTGGGAGAAGATCACGAAGATCGCGAAGAAGGTGTACCGCGCTTCCGAGGTGACCGCCGACGCGAAGGTGCGCGCGCAGATCAAGAAGCTACAGGAGGACGGCTACGGGCACTTCCCGGTGTGCGTGGCCAAGACCCAGTCCTCCTTTTCCACCGATGCCGCGCTGCGCGGGGCGCCCTCGAACCACAGCGTCAACATCCGGGAGGTGCGCCTCGCTGCCGGCGCGGAGTTCGTGGTCATGATCTGCGGCGACATCATGACCATGCCGGGGCTGCCGAAGGTGCCCTCGGCCGCCAAGATCGACCTGGTGGATGGAAAAGTCGTCGGCCTGTTCTAAAGGGAACGGAAGAAGCGTGCTTCGCTGTCCCTGCGAAGGCGGGGACCTGTGTTGTTCTTGTTAGGAAAAGAATGGGCCCGCGACTGAACCATTCGGGGGCGACTATTTCGGATTTTTCCTGGCCGCGGCGGACTTCGGGCGGCCGGTGAGCACCTTGTTCGCTCGCATGCGCAGGTTGAGCATCTCGACGCCGACCGAGAACGCCATCGCGAAGTAGATGTAGCCCTTGGGCACGTGGAAGTCGAGGCCGTCGGCCACCAGGGCCATGCCGATCATGACGAGGAAGGAAAGGGCGAGCATCTTGACCGTCGGATGCCGCGACACGAAGCGGCCGATCGGCCCGGCCGCTACCATCATGAGCGCCACGGAGGTCACGACCGCCGCCACCATGATGGGGATCTCGTTGACCATGCCGACCGCGGTGATGATCGAGTCAAGCGAGAACACGAGATCGATGATGATGATCTGCACGAGGATGCCGGCGAAGGTCGAGGCCATGCGCCGCTCCTCGTGGTCTTCCTCGCCCTCCATCAGGTCGTGGATCTCCCCGGTCGCCTTCCAGATGAGGAACAGCCCCCCGGCGAGGAGGATGAGGTCGCGCCCCGAGATCGCCTCGCGCATGATTATGAACAGCGGCGCGGTGAGCCCCACCATCCATGAGAGCAGCAGCAGCAGCGCGATTCGCATGAACATCGCCAGGCCGAGCCCGAGCCGGCGCATGAACTCCCGCCGCTGCGGCGGCAGCCGGTCCACCAGGATCGAGATGAAGACGATGTTGTCGATGCCGAGCACGAGCTCGAGCGCTGTCAGCGTCAGGAATGCGATCCAGGCCTGGGGGTCGAGGAGCAGCTCCACGCGGCAATTGTAGAATCTCCGGCTTTCGGGGGGAGAAGAACAAGCATGGAAACGCTAGGCGGCGCAATCTTCGTGTTCCTCGTCAGCGCGGCGTTCGTCATCGCGGGCGGCGTCGGCCTCGCGCGCTTCGGCGACGACATCGCCGACGTGACGGGCTGGGGCAAGCTCTGGGTGGGGACGCTGCTCGTCGGCATCGGCACCTCCCTGCCCGAGGTGGTGGTCAACGTCTCGGCGGTGTGGCTGGAGAAGAACCCCGGCCTCGCGCTGGGCAACGTGTTCGGCGCCGACATGATCAACGTGTTCGTGCTGGCGGTGGTGGCCATGGTGTTCGGCGTGCACAACCTCTTCGGCAAGCAGGGCCGCGACACGGAGATCCTCATCCTCGCGGGGCTGGTGCTGGTCGCGATGGCGATCTTCTTCGGCTCCTTCGGCGATATCAAGCTCGTCGGCTGGACGAGCGTGGGCGCGGTCCTGATCGGCGTCGCGTACGTCTACGGCATGCGCCTGGTGTACAAGGCCGGCCAGACCGACATGGACCTGGAGGACATCCAGGCGCCCACGACCGCCAGCGCCCGCAAGGCCTGGACCGGCTTCATCACCTCGGCCGCGGTGGTGATCGTCGCCGGCCGCTTTCTCGCCGGCAGCGCCGACGCGATCGCCGAGGCCTCGGGCATCAGCGCGAGCTTCATCGGCGTGCTGCTCGTCTCCATCGTGACCACCCTGCCCGAGGGCTCCGTGACCGTCGCCGCGAGCCTGCGCCGCTCCTACGGCATCGCCATGGGCAACGTGTACGGCAGCTGCGCCTTCAATGTCACCATCATCGCCATCGCCGACCTCTTCTACACGGAGGGTCCGCTGCTGCGCGCCATGGAGGGCGCGCATTTCGCCGCGGCGATCGCCGCCCTGACGCTGATGGCGATGGGCTACTGGGTGTTCCGGCTGGTCCACTCGCACACGCTGCCCCAGGCCCGTCTCATCACCACCGTGATCCCGGTCTTCTACGTGGGCGCGCTTTTCGTCGTTTATATGCTCGGCCAGCGCTGAGCGCCGGTTCTTGACTGTGGTCAAGGCCCCCGGTTTGGAGTCACAATCACAATCTGTCGTCACACAACGAGGAGGATGGTCATGAAACGGATCAGCTTGAAAGCAGCGCTCGCCGTTGCGCTCATCGCGGTCCCGGCCGCGGCGTTCGCTTGGGAGCCCACGCGCAATATCGAGTTCATCATCCCGGCCGGCACGGGAGGCGGCGCAGACCAGATGGCGCGCGCCATCCAGGGCATCGTGGCCAAGCACAACCTCGCCAAGGTCGCGATCCTGCCGATCAACAAGGCGGGCGGGGCCGGGGCGGAGGGCTTCCTCGACGTCAAGGGCTCCGCCGGCGAGCCGCACAAGATCATCATCACGCTCTCCAACCTGTTCACCACGCCGCTCGCGACCGGCACCCCGTTCAACTGGCGCGACCTGACGCCGGTGCAGATGCTGGCGCTCGACAACTTCGTGCTCTGGGTTCAGGCCGATAAGCCCTACAAGAACGCCAAGGAGTACGTCGACGCGGCGAAGAAGGCGGGGCCCGGCAAGTACCGCATGGCGGGCACCGGCGCGAAGCAGGAGGACCAGATCATCACCGTGGCGATCGAGGAAGCGACCGGAGCCAAGTTCACCTACATCCCGTTCAAGGGCGGCGGCGCGGTGGCGACGCAGCTCGTGGGCGGCCACGTCGACTCGACGGTCAACAACCCGATCGAGGCGGTAGCGCACTGGCGCTCGGGCAAGCTGAAGCCCCTGTGCGTGTTCGAGAACCAGCGCCTTCCCTACAAGGAGAAGGTCACCGACAAGATGGCGTGGGCGGACATCCCGACCTGCAAGGAGGCGGGGCTGCCGATCGACTACCTGATGCTGCGCGGCGTGTTCATGCCGCCGAAGGTAGACCCGGCGGCGGTCAAGTACTACCAGGACCTCTTCGCCAAGGTCTTCGAGACCCCGGAGTGGAAGAACCTGATGGCGCAGGGCGCCTTCAACCTGAGCCGCCTGAAGGGCAAGGAGTACACTGACTGGGTGGCGAAGGAAGAGGCACGGCACGTCTCGCTCATGAAGGCCGCGGGATTCATCTCGAAGTAAACGACTTCGCGCCACGTCAGGGCCCGGCGCGAGCCGGGCCTTTTTTTGGGGGAAAGGGAGGGGATGTCGGTTGAGTCGAACAAGCGCCCGGCGCTCAGGCTGCGCGCCGCGGAGATCGGCCTCGCGCTGTTTCTCTTCGCGCTGGGCGCCATCGTGATCTACGACAGCCTGCGCCTGGGCATCCGCTGGGAGGAGGTGCACGGTCCGCAGCCGGGATACTTCCCCTTCTACCTCGGCGTGCTGATCTGCTTCGCCTGCGCGGTCACGATCGCGCTCGCGCTGCGCATGCCCGCTGAGCGCAACAAGACGTTCGTCGAGGTCGGGCAGCTGAAGCTAGTCCTCTCGGTGCTCGTGCCCTCGGCGGTGTTCGTCGCGCTGGTCGGCTGGATCGGCATCTACGTCTCGGCGGTGCTCTTCGTCGCGCTCTTCATGCGCTGGCTGGGGAAGTATCCCTGGTGGAAGGTGGCCCCGGTGTCGGTGGGCCACAGCGTGCTGCTATTCCTCATCTTCGAGATCTGGTTTCTCATTCCGCTGCCCAAGGGACCGCTCGAGCGCGTGCTCGGGGTGGGTTGAATGGAAGAGATCCAGTCGCTCATCCACGGCTTCGGCGTCGCCTTCACGCCGACCAACCTTGCGCTGATGTTCACCGGTGTGCTCCTCGGGGTCATCATCGGCGTGCTGCCTGGTCTGGGCGGGGCGAACGGGGTGGCGATCCTGCTGCCGCTCACCTTCACCATGGCGCAGACCCCGGAGGGCCAGACTTCCGCCATTATTCTGCTCTCCTGCATCTACTGGGGCGCGCTGTTCGGCGGCGCGATCACCTCGATCCTGTTCAACATCCCGGGCGAGCCCTGGTCGGTCGCGACCACCTTCGACGGCTACCCGCTTGCGCAAAAGGGCCGGCCGGGGAACGCCCTGACCGCTGCGTTCACGTCGTCGTTCATCGGCGCGCTGCTGGCGGTAGTGCTCATCACGTTCCTCGCGCCGCTGGTCGCCGACTTCGCGCTCGCCTTCGGTCCGCCAGAGTTCTTCGGCGTGTACCTGCTCACGTTCTGCGCCTTCGTCGGCATGAGCAAGGAGCCGCCGCACAAGACCATCGCCGCCATGATGCTCGGCTTTGCCCTCGCCGCGGTCGGCACGGACCCGGTCACCGGGACGCTGCGCCTCACCTTCGGCTCGACGCATCTGCTGACCGGCTTCGACTTCCTGGTCGCGGTGATCGGCCTGTTCGGCATCGGCGAAATCCTCCTGACCCTGGAGGAGGGGCTGGAGTTCCGTGGCACCAAGGCGAAGCTCAACCTCGGCGTGGTGCTTGAGACCTGGAAGGAGCTGCCGCGCTACTGGATGACGTCGCTGCGCTCTGCCGCGGTCGGCTGCTTCATGGGCATCGTGCCCGGCGGCGCGACGCCCGCCTCCTTCATGAGCTACGGCGTGGCGCGGCGCTTCTCAAAGGACGGCGCCGAGTTCGGCACTGGCAAGGTCGAGGGCATCGTCGCCCCGGAGACCGCCGCGCACGCCGCCGGCACGTCGGCGCTGCTGCCGATGATCACGCTCGGCGTGCCGGGCTCGCCCACCGCCGCGGTTATGCTTGGCGGGCTCATGATCTGGGGCCTGCAGCCCGGGCCGCTGCTCTTCATAGAGCAGAAGGATTTCGTCTGGGGCCTGATCGCCAGCATGTACCTCGGCAACATTGCGGGCCTGATCGTGGTTCTCACCTGCGTACCGCTGTTCGCGGCGATCCTGCGCGTCCCCTTCTCGGTGATCGCGCCGATCATCATCGTCATCTGCACCATCGGCTCGTACACGGTGCACAACGCGCTTTTCGACGTGTGGATGGTGGTGGTGTTCGGGATGTTCGGGTATCTCTTCAAGAAGCTGCAGTATCCCCTGGCGCCCCTGGTGCTCGCGATCGTGCTGGGCGACAACGCCGAGAGCTCGTTCCGCCAGGCGATGCTGGTGTCACAGGGTGACATGTCGATCTTCTTCCAGAACAAGCTGGTCGGGAGCCTCACCACGTTGTCGCTTGTCCTACTGTTCTGGCCGCTCGCCTCGTGGCTGCTCGCTAGGTTGCGCCGCGGTACTTCTGCTTGAGCCGCGACAACGTCTCGGGGGTGAGGTTCAGGTAGGCGGCCAGCTCCTTCTTTGGGATGCGGCCCGCAAGCTCGCGGTGCTTGCGCTGGAAGCGCGCCAGGCGGCCTGGCGCGTCGAGCAGGTGCAGCGTGATGGTGTGGGCCATCACCTCGGACATGAGCTTCATCACCTCGTACTCGAAATGTGACTTCAGCGCAGGGTGCCCGTCGAGGAACTCCACCCAGGCCGGCATCGGTAGCTCGGCGATGCGCACCTTGGTCACCGCGACGATCGAGTAGGGCACCGGCGTGCGCAGGCGCCACGCCGCGTACGAGGTGTCCATCTCCGTCTCGGCAGCGAAGCGCAGGATCATCTCGCGGCCCTCGGGGTTGGAGACCACGCGCTTGAGCATGCCCTCGAGGATGAAAAACTGCTCCATCTCCTCGTCGCCTTGGCGCACCAGCGGGTCGCCCTTGCGGTAGTCGGCCACCGAGAGCTGGGGCTCGAGTTCGGCCCACTGCGCTTCCGTCATCGATTGCAACAGCTGGTTACGGCGTAGCTGCAGGCGGATGCTGGCGCGTTGCGGGTGTGCGGCGAGCGAGGTCACGTGGCTCGATTCTAAGTCCGCTTGACCTCAGTCAATGCCCGGGCGGGGAAGGCGTTCTTACCATTTATGGTCCCTCACAGGAGGCCCTCATGGGTACCGTCGAACCGCAAGTCGCCACCACCGCCGAGACGCAAACGACCGACGGCTTCCAGCTCGTCATCGATGCGCTGAAGCTGAACGGCATCGACACCATCTACGCGCTTCCCGGGATTCCGATTACCGACCTCACCCGGCGCGCGCAGGCCGACGGCATGCGAGTGCTTTCGTTCCGGCACGAGCAGAACGCGGGCTACGCCGCCTCGATTGCCGGCTTCCTCACGCAGAAGCCGGGCATCTGCCTCACCGTTTCGGCGCCGGGGTTCTTGAACGGTCTTAACGCGCTCGCGCACGCCACCGTGAACTGCTTCCCGATGATCCTCATCAGCGGCTCGAGCGAGCGCGAGATCGTGGACCTCCAGCAGGGCGACTACGAGGAGATGGACCAACTCGCCATCGCGAAGCCGGTCGCCAAGGCCGCCTACCGCGTGCTGCACGCCGAGGACATCGGCGTGGGCATCGCGCGCGCCATCCGCGCCGCGGTTTCCGGCCGCCCCGGCGGCGTGTACCTAGACCTGCCGGGGAAGCTCCTGGCACAAGCGCTCGATTCGGCACTCGGAAAGCGAACCCTCATCAAGGTGATCGATCCGGCGCCGAAGCAGATCCCGGCGCCCGAGGCGGTGGAGCGCGCGCTCGATCTCCTGCGCTCCGCGAAGAAGCCGCTCATCATCCTGGGCAAGGGCGCCGCCTATGCGCAGGCCGATTCCGAGATCAAGGAGCTCGTCGAGAAGACCGGTATTCCCTACCTGCCGATGTCGATGGCCAAGGGCTTGCTGCCCGACAACCACGAGCAGTGCGCCTCCGCCGCGCGCTCGTTCGTGCTGCCCGGCGCCGACGTGGTGATGCTGATCGGCGCGCGGCTCAACTGGCTGCTCTCGCACGGCAAGGGCAAGACCTGGGGCGGCAAGGCGCCAAAGGACTGGGGCGGGCAGAAATTCATCCAGATCGACATCTCGCCGCAGGAGGCCGACTCGAACGTGCGCATCGACGCGCCGGTCGTCGGGGACATCGGGTCCTGTGTTTCCGCTTTCCTTTCCGAAATCAGATCGGGTTGGAAGAAGCCCCCGGCGGAATGGCTGGAGGCTGTCGCCGAGAAGAAGAGGGGCAACGTCGCCAAGATGGCCGAGACGCTGGCGAAGAGCCCGACGCCGATGAGCTTCCACAGCGCGCTCAGCGTCGTGCGCGACATCGTGAAGGCGAACCCCGATGCGATGTTCGTGAACGAGGGAGCGAATGCGCTCGACTTCACGCGCTCGATCGTTGACATGTACAAGCCGAGGAAGCGCATCGACGTCGGCACCTGGGGCATCATGGGCGTCGGCATGGGATACTGCGTCGCCGCCGCCGTCACGACGAAGCAGCCGGTGATCGCGGTCGAGGGCGACAGCGCCTTCGGTTTCTCTGGCATGGAGGTGGAGACGATCTGCCGCTACAACCTGCCGGTGTGCATCGTCATCATGAACAACAACGGCGTGTACAAGGGCACCGACGTGAACCCGCGCGGCGGCGACGTAGCGCCCACTGTGTTCGTTAAGGACGCGCGCTACGAGAAGCTGATGGAAGCCTTCGGCGGAGTGGGCGCGTACGCCAAGACGCCCGCGGAGCTGCGCGGGGCGATGGAGGAGGCGCTCCGCTCGAGGAAGCCCACGCTAATCAACGCGATCATCGACGAGACGGCTGGCACGGAGAGCGGCCGTATCACCAGCCTCAACCCGAGCGCTGCCAAGAAGAAGTAATTCCGGAGGGAAAATGGAAGCACTGAAAGGGGTCCGCATCCTCGACATGACCCATGTGCAGGCGGGGCCGACCTGCTCGCAGCTTCTCGCCTGGATGGGTGCGGAGGTCATCAAGTTCGAGAACCCGCAGGGCGATGCCACGCGGGGACAGCTGCGCGACGTGCCCAACGCCGACAGCCTGTACTTCACCATGCTCAACTGCAACAAGCGCTCGATCACGGTCAACATGAAGACCGAGGAGGGGAAGCAGGTGTTCGTCGACCTGCTGAAGAAGTGCGACATCGTCATGGAGAACTTCGGCCCGGGCGTGCTGGACCGCTTCGGCTTCCCGTGGGAGAAGATCCGCGCCATCAACCCGAAGATTGTGATGGGCTCGATCAAGGGCTTCGGCTCGAGCGGTCCCTACGCCGACTTCAAGGCCTACGAGAACGTGGCGCAGGCGATGGGTGGGGCGATGAGCACGACAGGCGTGCCCGACGGCCCGCCCTTCGTCACCGGCGCGCAGATCGGAGACTCCGGCACGGGGCTGCACCTGGCGATCGGGCTGCTTGCGGCGCTCCGGCAGGCGGAAAGGACCGGCAAGGGGCAATACGTCGAGGTCGCCATGATGGACGGCGTGATGAACCTCTGCCGCGTGAAGTTCCGGGATCACCAGCGCCTGACCCGGCAAAGCCTGAGCGAATACTCAGTGCCAACGCAGCAGGGCATGGGCGCGGTGCCTCGCGCGGGCAACGACTCGGGCGGTGGCCAGCTCGGCAACGCGATCCACTGCAAGCCGCACGGCCCGAACGACTGGCTCTACGTCGTGGTGCAGGAGGCCGTGTGGGAGGACCTCGCCCGGCTGATCGGCGGCGAAGCGCTCGCCATGGATCCCAGGTTCTCGAAAATTTCTGAAAGACGAAAGAATCAGAACGACATGTGGCGCATCATCACCGACTTCGCAAGCAAGCATACCAAGCGTGAGTTCATGGCGCTGCTCAACCCGATCGATGTGCCCTGTGGTCCGATCATGTCGACCGAGGACCTGGCTAACGACGAGCACGTGCGCGGCCGCGACATGTGGGTCGAGCTCGACCATCCGCAGCGCGGCAAGTGGTTCAACGTCGGAATGCCGATCAAGCTCTCCGATTCGCCGGCGGTAATCAAGCGCTCGCCCACCCTGGGCGAGCATACCGACGAGATCCTGAAACAAGTGCTCGATTACTCCGAAGAGAAAATTGCCGGCCTGAAAGGCGCGGGAGCCTTCTCCGTTCCGCCGAAGAAGGCTGCCTGAGATGAAGGTCGCCATCGTCGGACAACAGGACTTCGGCAAGGCCGTGCTCGAGGCCTTTCTCGGACGCGGCGACAACGTGGCGGGCGTGTTCTGCGCGCCGGATAAGCCCGGCGCCCGCCCGGACGCGCTCAAGGTCGCGGCGCAGGAGAAGGGCGTGCAGGTGTTCCAGTTCGCTTCGCTCAAGACTGCCGAAGCGCGCAAGGCGATGCAGGACCTCGACGTCGAGCTCGGCATCATGGCGTTCGTGCTGCAATTCGCGCCGCAGGACTTCGTGCGCATCCCGAAGCACGGCACGATCCAGTACCACCCCTCGCTCCTGCCGAAGTACCGTGGGCCTTCCTCGATCAACTGGCCGATCATTCGCGGCGACACGAAGACCGGGCTCACCATCTTCCGCCCGACCGACGGGCTCGACGAGGGCCCCGTCATCCTTCAGAAAGAGACGTCGATCGGCCCCGAAGACACCTTGGGAACGGTCTACTTCGACCGTCTTTTCCCTATGGGGGTGAAGGCGATGCTGGAGGCCGCCGATCTCGTGGTTTCGTCAAGACACAAAGAGATTCCACAGGACGAATCACAGGCTACCTACGAGGGATGGTGCCGCAAGGCGGAGGCGCGCCTCAACTGGGCGAATCACGTGGACTTCGTTTACAACACGATTCGGGGCTGCAACCCGGCCCCGGGCGCCTGGACTTTGCTCGAGGGGAAGGAGCTGCAGATCTTCGACGCCCGCAAGCACCCGGTGCGCACCTTTGGTGCGGTGAAAGGCAAGATCGGCGAGGTGGTAGCAGTCGGCGCGCAAACGTTTCAGGTCACCGCGCAGGGCGGACGCGTGGAGGTGCTGCGCGCGAAGCTCGGCGACGGAAAGAAAGTCGCGGCAGCGGAGCTCCTTTCTTCCGGCAACGTGAAGGCGGGCATGATCCTGAGCTGACACCAGCACTGATGCTGCGATGCAGCAATCCCCTCCGCCCGGACGCCTGGCGTAAAATTTTTCGGCGCGCGCCGCCGAAGGCGCGGACGACAAGAAGGGAGGGCGCAGCGCGGCATGAAATCCGGCTTCTGGCGGACGGATTGGCTCCTCGGTTTGATCGTCGTCCTGGCTTTCGCCGTCTTCAGCCGCGCTTCCGACCTCATTCCCAGCCTTGAGCGCAAGGCCTACGACCTCGGCGTCACTGCGACCGACCGGCCGCCCTCCACCCGCATCGCGGTCATCGCCATCGACGATACTTCCCTCGCCAACATCGGGCGCTGGCCCTGGTCGCGCGAAGTGCTCGCCACGATGACGGAAAGGCTCGCCGTGGCCAAGCCGAAGGTCATCGGGAACACGGTGCTGCTGAGCGAGCCACAGATTGACCCGGGCTACGTCTACATCACAAAGCTGCTCGCCCTTGCCAAGGCTTCCGAGAACTCGCCGTTCGTCGATCTGCTCACGGAAGCCGAGGCCAAGCTGAACGTCGATCGCAAGCTCGCCGAAAGCTTCGCGGCGGCGGGCAGCGTCATGCAGCCCATGATCTTCACACTCGGCGAGCCGCTCGGCCGCCCGGACGCCGTGCTCCCCGACCACGCGGCGCGTAACTCCCTGAAGCATGTCTCGGGCAGCGGGTCGCCGCTGCCGGCGCGCTCGGTGATGCTGCCCATCGAGCCCTTCGCGCGAGCCGCTGCGGGCATGGGCCATCTGAACCAGGTGCGCGACGTCGACGGCGCGGTGAGGACCGAGGCGCTCGCGGTGCGCTACGACGATCAGTTCTACCCGTCGCTTGCGCTCATGATCGCGGCGCGCTACCTCAACCTCGGGCCCGAGGACATCCGGCTCTCTCTCGGCGAGGGCATTCAACTGCAGAATCTGCGCATCGGCACCGATCGGCACCTGCTGATGCACACGTACTTCTATCGTGGCGCCGGCGGCCGCGATGCCTTCCCGACCGATTCGTTCTTCGACGTTTACAGCGGGAAGATACCGCTCGAGAAGTACCGCGATCGCATCGTGCTGATCGGCTCGACTGCGACCGGCCTCGGCGACGCGCACGCGACGCCCGTGTCGGCCGCTATGCCGCCGGTGCTGACGCTCGCCCACAACGTCTCCTCCATCCTCCAGGGGCACTTCTTCGTCACGCCGGTGTGGGCGTACACCGCGGAGCTTGGCGTGATCCTGCTCATTGCCGTCTACATCATCGTGGTGCTGCCGCGCCTGCAGGCCGGGCCGGCGCTCGTCGTCTCCGGCGCAATGTTCGCCGTGCTGGTGGTAGCCCACTTTGGGCTGATGGTGAGCGCCGGCATGTGGCTGCAGCTCATGCTGCCCGCGACGCTGCTGCTCGTGGGGCATGCGGCGCTGGTCTCCAAGCGCTTCATCGTCGCCGAGGCGGCGAAGCGGAAATCCGACGAGAGTTCCGCTGAGTCGAACCGCATGCTTGGGCTCGCGCACCAGGGCCAGGGACAGCTCGACCTCGCGTGGGACAAGTTCCGCCAGGTGCCGATGTCCACGGCGCTGTGCGACACCCTGTACAACCTGGCGCTCGACTTCGAGAAGAAGCGCCAGTTCAACAGGGCCGAGGGCGTGTTCCGCGCCATCCACGAGTTCGACCCAAAGTTCAAGGACGTGGGCGAGCGCGTGTCGCGCGCGAAGCAGCTCTCGGAGACGGTGATCCTCGACGGCGGCTCGAGCCATCCGGGCGGCTCGCTGGTGCCGGGCGCGGGCACGAAGCCCAAGTTCGGACGCTTCGAGGTGGAGACGGAACTTGGCAAGGGGAGAATGGGCGTCGTCTACCTTGGTAAGGACCCGAAGATCGGCCGAGAGGTGGCGGTCAAGACCATGGCGATCGCGCAGGAATTCGAGCCCGAGGAGCTCCCAGGGGCGAAGGAGCGCTTCTTCCGAGAGGCACAGACCGCCGGAAGGCTCTCGCACCCCAACATCGTCACGATCTACGACACTGGCGAGGACCACGATTTCTGTTACATCGCCATGGAGCTGCTCAAGGGCGGGGATCTCACCGCCTACACCAAGCCGGGGAACCTGCTGCCGATGGACACGGTCATCTCCATCGCGGTGCGCGCCGCTGACGCGCTCGGCTACGCCCACCGGGAGGGTGTCGTGCACCGTGACGTGAAGCCCGCCAACCTCATGTGGCACAAGGAGACCAACGCGCTGAAGGTTACGGACTTCGGCATCGCCCGACTCACGGCGAGCTCGAAGACCAAGACAGGCATGGTCCTCGGCACGCCGTCGTTCATGTCGCCGGAGCAGCTCGCCGGCAAGCGCATCGACGGCCGCTCGGATCTCTTCTCCCTCGGCGTCGCGCTCTACCAGATGCTGTGTGGGCGGCTCCCCTTCGAGGGCGACTCGATGGCACAGCTCATGTTCAAGATCTCGAACGACCCGCCCATCGACATCCGCATGGTCAATCCCGCCGTGCCGGCCACGCTCGTTGCGTTTCTCGACCGGGCGCTCGCGAAGAACCCGGACGAGCGCTTCCAGACCGGTGAGGAGTTCGCCGGCGCCCTGCGCGCCGCCGCGGCGGTGATGTCGGGGGGCGGAGTCGACATCGAGCTCTGAGATGGCCGCTGACCTGACCCAGGCGCTGGAGATCGCCACATGCACCGACCCAGGGATGGTCCGCTCGCACAACGAGGACTCGGTGGCGGCCGACCCGATCAACGGCCTGGTGGTGCTCGCCGACGGCATGGGGGGTTACAACGCCGGCGAGGTGGCGAGCGGCATGGCCACGACGGTGATCGTCACCGAGATGCGGCAACTCCTCACGGGAGTGAGGCCGCACGACGTCGACCAGGCCTCAAGCGAGCAGATCGCCGCGCGCCTGGTGCGCGAGCAGGTGCTGAAGGCGAATACTTCCATCTACCGGGCGGCGCAGAGCCAGCCGCAGTACGCCGGCATGGGCACCACGCTGGTGGTATGCCTCTTCTACGACAATCGCGTCTTGGTGTCCCACCTGGGCGACTCGCGCCTGTACCTGCAGCGCGACGGCCAGTTGAGGCAGGTGACGCGCGACCATTCGTTGCTTCAGGAGCAGATCGATTCCGGCATCATCACCGCCGAGCAGGCGAAGAAGGCGGCGCACAAGAACCTCGTCACCAAGGCGCTCGGCATCGATCCGGTGGTCGAGCCCGAGATCCACGAGTATCCGACCAAGCCGGGTGACATCTACCTGCTCTGCTCCGACGGGCTGTCCGACATGGTGGAGGACGAGGACATCGGAATGGCGCTCCACGCTCTCGGCGGCAACCTCAAGCTCGCCGCGCAGCAGCTCGTGCAGATGGCCAACGACCACGGAGGGCGGGACAACGTTTCAGTTATACTCGTGCGCGTCCTTCGGGAGTACCCCGGCGCCCGCGGCGTGATGTCGAAGGTGTTCGCGTGGTTAAAATAACCCTCCCCAGGGGCGGGAAATGGCCAAACTGATACTCAGCATGGATGGACTGGTGCTCAAGGAGATCCCCTTGACGAAGGAGCGCACCGCCATCGGCCGCAAGCCCCACAACGACATCCAGATCGACAACCTGGCGGTGAGCGGAGAGCACGCCGTCATCGTCACCATTCTCAACGACTCGTTCCTCGAGGATCTCGGCAGCACCAACGGGACCGTGGTCAATGGCAACCCGATCAAGAAGCACTTCCTGCAGAACAACGACGTCATCGAGCTCGGCAAGTACAAGCTGAAGTTCGTCGGCGAGGCCGCGTCGGCGGGGGGCGGGCCCGACAAGGCCGACTTCGAGAAGACCATGGTGCTGCGGCCCTCCGCCATGAAGGCGGCGCAGGTCGCGGCACTTGGGGGCGGCGACGCCCAGGCCGCCGTCGCAGCGCGCGCCGAGGCGGCGAGGCAAGCGGCGGCGAGTGCCGCCGCCGCGGGCACAGCCGATAAGGACACCAGGCCCGCTGC